>CAYZEL010000224.1:0-2038 GCA_964477515.1 uncultured Microbacterium sp. | reverse complement strand
AAGACGAAGCGATGGGCTGCGGCGAGGTTGCAACCGGCGATGTCGCAGTCGAAATTGTCGACTTCGCGTATGTCGATGCGATGGTTGAAGTTGCCGTCGGAACGACAGTGACCTGGACCAACTCCGATTCGACCGCACATACGGTGAGCCAGGTTGGCGGCGGGTTCGAGTCCGGCAAGAGCGAAAGTGGCGGAACGTTCAGCTTCACCTTCGATACACCGGGCACGTACGACTATTTCTGCCAGTATCACCCGAACATGAAGGCGACAATCGTCGTCGAGTAATGCCCTTAAGGGGATCTAAAACTCTGTGTCACGGGAAACCGGCAGGTGAAGAATCACCTGCCGGTTTCCCGTCTTTCTCGGAACATGTTTCTGTAATAGCTTGTCCCATTTCCGAATGATTCAGGCGGCATCATCCTCCGTACCACCATTGTTCGGCTTTTAGTCGCCGGCTCGCAACGGGTGGCCCAACCGGTCGAGCGCCGGCTTTCGATCGGTACGAATGAGGAGGATGGGCCAGTTGGGACGTGGGAAATTCGGATCGATGTCCGCGATGGCGGCAGGATTGATGTTGATGGCCGGTGTGATCATCGGCACCGGTGGAAACTGAGTTTCTGCGCAGGATGTGGCCATGAGCGGTCATCCGGCACACCTCCACGTTGGGGATTGCGCAGCGCCTGGCGAAGCGGCTTCCCCCGCTGATGGATGTTGGAACCGGTTTCAGCATGGACGGCACGCCGATGGCTAGCGACGTTATGATGGGCCAATCCGCAACGATTCCGGTCGTGGCCAGCGTTTCGACTGTAGCTGCGCCTCTGGCTGACATTGTGGCCGGCGGTCACGCGATCGTCATTCATGAGAGTGCCGAGAGTATCGGCAACTACATCGGCTGCGGTGCGGTTGGTGGGATGATGATCGGCGGAAGCGATCTGCCCGTCGGTCTTGCCACGTTGAACGACTCCGGCGATAGCGGTATCGCATAGTTGCATGACCATGGCGATGGCACCACCGCCGTGTATCTCTTCCTCACCCAAGACAGTGTCATGATCGGCGACATGGACGGCATGGCGACCCTTTCGTCCTAACCTCGACTGAGGAACAAAACGCGCAGTTGCCCGGGCGATCAGATCGCCCGGGCATTTACGCCTTCGGATCAGGTTGCTCCTTCATTACTGTCAGCGGAGTCGCTCATCGATCCATTGTTCAATTCTCAGATCGAACTCGGTCAGTGGGCTCGAAGCGAGACGTTGGGAGATTTCTGTCATCTGACCGGTGACCAGCAGGAGACCAAGACCAATCAGGAGAAGACCACTGATGATAGCGGTCGAATGCAGGTAGAGCTCCCTACCGAAGAGATTGACCACCCAGCCGCGACCGCGCATGGCGCGGGTAACGCGGTTGCTAGGACCCGCGGCCGTCAATGCGTTGATCAGGATGAAGATCGGCAATCCGAGTCAGGTCACGTAGATCAGCCCCACCAGCGAACCTGCAAGCAGAGAAAGGGCGCCACCGACGGATGATCCTTCCGCCAGAAGCAGCGTCAGAATCGATCCGAGAATCGGACCGACACACGCGGTCCAGCCGAGTGCGAAGACCAACCCGTAGACATACGCGCCACCCGTGCCGGAACCCGGCCGGTTGGTCATTTTCAATCCACCGAAGCCCTTGCCGAGAATGCTCATGACCCCAAATCCGATCACGAGGATCCCGCCGACGAGCGACATGGTGGTCTGATAGTCGATCACGAGCGAACCGAGGGCCGTAAAACTGGCGCCAAGGATCGTCATCGTGGTGGCGACCCCGCCGAGGAACGCGAGGGTGATGACACCGATACGGTCCCGTTGCTCCTGAAAGGCGATCGAAAAATAGCCCATGACAATCGGCAGGGAGCACGGGGAGAGGCTGGAGAGCATCCCGCCGATAAATGCAGGGACGGCGAGAGCGAGCACATCGGCGGAAAGTTCGGGTCGATCTGCCAGACGGCTGATGGCTGCGACGATGAGCAGAAGGACGAAAACGAAGAGCAGGGCGACGCC
>CAYZEL010000223.1:507-2068 GCA_964477515.1 uncultured Microbacterium sp. | reverse complement strand
GCGCAGGCGGGCGGGAACGACTTCGTCTGCCTGCCTGTGCTCGGGCGGGATGAGGATCGTGATGCGCTGCCCGACGGCCTCCTCGGCGGTGAACCCGAAGGTCTTCTCCGCGCCGCGGTTCCACGACGTGATCACCCCGTCGAGCGTCTTGCTGACGATCGCGTCGTCCGACGACTTGACGATCGTCGCGAGCTGCACGGCCGCGAGCTCGGCCTGCTTGCGCTCGGTGATGTCCATGAGCACGCCCAGGGCCCGCACCGCGCGTCCCGTGGCGTCGCGGTAGATGCGGCCGCGGTTGATGACCCAGGCGGTCACGCCGTCGGCGCGCACGATGCGGAACTCGGCCGTGTAGTCCTCGAGCGACGCCGCGATCGCATCGCGGAACCCGGCGACCACCGCCTGGCGGTCTTCGGGATGCACGACCCGGCTGGCCTCTTCGAGCGTTCCGTCCCACGACCCGGGCTCGAACCCGAAGGCCGCCGGCGTCGCCTCGCCGAACGCGATCCGCTCCTCGACCAGGTCCATCTCCCACGGCTCGAGGCGTGCGGCGCCGAACGCGAGGCGGAGCCGCTCCTCGCCCTCGCGCAGGGCCTCGTTCGCGTTCGTCAGGTCGCTCGTGCGCTCGCGGACGCGGGTCTCGAGCTGCTCGTTGGCGACCCGCAGCTCATCCTGCACGCGCAGACGCTCGGTGACCTCGGTCTGCAGCGCCCGGTTCTTGCGGTGCAGGTCCACGAACACGGCGACCTTGGTCCGCAGGATCTCGGGGTTGACCGGTTTGCTGAGGTAATCCACCGCGCCCGCGCCGTAACCCTTGAGGATTTCCCCCTCGTCGACCATGTGCGCGGTCAGGAAGATCACCGGCACGTGCTGGGTTCGCTTGCGCTTCTTGATGAGCGTCGCCAGTTCGAGCCCGCTCACCCCGGGCATCCGGATGTCGAGCACGATCGCGGCGAAGTCGTTGCGGAGCACGGCCAGCAGGGCCTGCTCCGCCGACTCGGCTCGGACGATCGTGTAGTCGGGCGATTCGAGGATCGCCTCGAGCGCGTCGAGGTTGCGCGCCTGGTCATCGACAATCAGGATGTGAGCGTGGTTGTCCATCCGTAGCGGTCGGTGCGGCTGAGTTCTCCCTCTTGCACACGGGGGGGGTGAAACGGGCGGGGAAAGCCGGCGGTCGGGCCCCTTATCTATAGAGCCAGACACGCAGCAGGGACAGGAGCTGGTCGGTGTTCACCGGCTTGGCGATGTAGTCTGAGGCGCCGGCCTGGAGGCACTTCTCGCGGTCGCCCTTCATCGCCTTGGCCGTCAGGGCCAGGATGGGCAGCGTGCGGAACCGGGCGTCGCGCCGGATCTCGCGCATGGTCTCGTAGCCGTCCATCTCGGGCATCATGATGTCCATCAGCACGACCGAGAGGTCCGGCGTCGAGTCGATGATCTCGATCGCATCATGTCCGGTTGTCGCGGTCAAAACACGCATACCCCGACGCGCCAATACACTACTTATCGCAAAGCGGCTTCGCGCGTCAACATCCACCAACAGCGCCGTTTCGCCAACCAGACCCTC
>CAYZEL010000223.1:0-497 GCA_964477515.1 uncultured Microbacterium sp. | reverse complement strand
GTCGTCGTCGACGACGAGCACCTTCTTGTTCCGCAGCACCTCGGTCGAGCCGTGCAGCTGCTCGATCATCTTGCGCTTCGAGTCGGGCAGGTCGGCCACGACGCGGTGCAGGAACAGCGACGTCTCGTCGAGCAGGCGCTCGGGCGACTGCACGTCCTTGAGCACCACGCTCTTGGCCATCTGGCGGAGCCGGCCCTCCTCGTCGGGCGTGAGCTCCTTGCCCGTGAACACCACGACGGGCACGTCGCGGAGCACCGGCTCGGCCTGCACCTTCTCGAGCAGCTCGAACCCGGTCATGTCAGGCAGCCGCAGGTCCACCACGCAGCAGTCGAACACGCCGTCGAGCAGCGCCTTGAGCGCCTCGGCGCCCGTGCCGACCGCCTCGATCTGGATGTCGTCGTGCGCCAAGAGGGCCACGATGCTCTCGCGCTCGATGTCGTTGTCCTCGACGACGAGCAGCCGCTTGGTGTGCGGCGTCACATAGGTCTTGATGCGGT
>CAYZEL010000222.1:0-2216 GCA_964477515.1 uncultured Microbacterium sp. | reverse complement strand
GCCGCCGACGCGCGCGTCCGCGCCGACGACCGCGGCCACGTCTTCCACTCGTGGAGCGCGCAGTCCCTCATCGATCCGGTACCCGTCGCGGGCGGCGCCGGGGCCAGCTTCTGGGACTACGCGGGCAACAGCTACCTCGACTTCTCGTCGCAGCTCGTCAACCTCAACCTCGGGCACCAGCATCCCGATCTCGTCGCCGCGATCCAGCAGCAGGCGGGGCGCCTCGCGACCATCCAGCCGTCCATGGCGAACGACGTGCGCGGCGAGCTCGCGCGCCGGATCGCCGAGGTCGCGCCCGACGGCATGAGCAAGGTGTTCTTCACCAACGGCGGCGCCGACGCCAACGAGAACGCCGTGCGCATGGCCCGCCTCGTCACGGGCAAGCGCAAGGTGCTGTCGATGTACCGCAGCTATCACGGCAACACCTCGACCGCGATCACGCTGACCGGTGACCCGCGGCGGTGGGCGAACGAACCCGCCGACGGATCGGTCGCGCACTTCTTCGGTCCCTACGCCTACCGGTCCGCCTTCCACGCGACGTCCGCCGAAGAGGAGGCGCAGCGCGCGCTGGAGCACCTCGAGCAGGTCATCGTGCTCGAGGGTGCGTCGACGATCGGCGCGATCATCCTCGAGACGATCGTCGGCACCAACGGGGTTCTCGTGCCTCCCCCGGGCTACCTGCCCGGGGTTCGCGCCCTCTGCGACAGGTACGGCATCGTGCTGATCGCCGACGAGGTCATGGTCGGCTTCGGTCGGGTCGGGGAATGGTTTGCGTTCCAGGCCTTCGATGTCGTCCCCGACCTGATCACCTTCGCGAAGGGCATCAACTCGGGCTACGTCCCGCTTGGTGGGGTCGTGATCTCGGACAGAATCGCGAAGCATTTCGACACCGTGGCGTTCCCGGGCGGGCTGACGTATTCGGGGCATCCGCTGGCCTGCGCCGCGGGGGTGGCGACGTTCGAGGTCTTCGAGCGCGACAGCATCCTCGAGCGCGTCCGCGACCTCGGCGAGCGCGTCGTCGAGCCTCGGCTGCGGGCGATGGCCGAACGGCACGCATCCGTGGGCGAGGTACGGGGCCTGGGGTTGTTCTGGGCGATAGAGCTCGTGAAGAATGCCGACACCCGCGAACCGCTCGTGCCGTACAACGCGAGCGGGACGGATGCTGCGCCCATGGGCGCTCTCGCGTCCGCGTGCAAGAGCGCGGGTCTCTGGCCGTTCACGCACTTCAACCGCATGCACGTCGCGCCGCCGCTCGTGATCTCCGAGGCGGACCTGGTGCGCGGCCTCGACATCATCGACGACGCGCTCGATGTCGCGGATCAGTACGTGGTCTGATCCGGACGGTCTGATCCGGATGCGGTGCGGTCAGACCCGCGCCCGTAGCGAGATGGCGGTCCACGAGACCGGTGGCAGGGTGATGCCGACGCTCGCGTCGCCGAGTCGCACCGAGGTGTTCTCGCGAGGCGCGACCCGCTCCCTGTCCGCGAGCGTGTTCGCGGCGTGCATGTCGTCGTCGTGCACCGAGACCGCCGAGACGATCTCGACGTCGCCGAGCACCCGCGTGTCGATGTCGAACGTGGCCTCCTCCGTCATGCTGCGGTTGACGACGAACACGGCGATGTCGCCTGTCTCGGGGTCGTGGGTGGCCACGGCATCGACGAGCGATGCGGCGCCGTACTGCTTCGTGTCATAGGTGGGCGACGCGAGCTTGAGTTCGAGCGCGACCCCGCGCGCCAGGCGGGACGTGATCGAGAAGGGGAAGAACGTCGTCTGCCGCCACGAGGGGCCACCCGGCTCGGTCATGATCGGGGCGATGACGTTGACGAGCTGCGCGAGACTCGCGGCGGTGACCCGGTCGGCATGGCGGATGAGCGAGATCAGCAGATTGCCGAACACGACCGCATCCATCACCGAGTACGCGTCCTCGAGCAGCCGCGGCGCGACCGGCCAATCGGCGATGTCGGTGATCTTGTCGACCTCGTTGTACCGGGTCATGTACCAGACGTTCCACTCGTCGAACGAGATGTGCATCGTCTTGTCGCTCCGCTTGAGCGCCTTGACGTGGTCGGCGGTCGCCGCGACCTCTTCGATGAAGCGATCCATGTTGACCGCGGACGCGAGGAAGCTGCCGTAGTCGTCGCCCAGGGGCTCGTAGTAGGCGTGGCATGAGATGTAATCGACGTCGTCGTAGGTGGCCTCGAGCACGACCCGCTCCC
>CAYZEL010000221.1:0-2286 GCA_964477515.1 uncultured Microbacterium sp. | reverse complement strand
ACAACCTGACCGCGACGTTCTCGCCCGCTCTCGTCGACGCGCAGATCTTCGTGCTCGACGTGGCCGGTGGCGGGGACGTCGCGCGCAAGGGCGGCCCCGGGATCGGCCGTGCGGATCTGCTCGTGGTCAACAAGACCGACCTGGCTCCTTACGTCGGGGTCGATGTGCCCCGCATGGTGGCGGACGCTTCGGACGCGCGGGAGGGTCGCGCGGTCCTCGCGCTCTCGCGGCACGATCCGGCGTCGGTGGCCGCGCTCCGGGCCTGGGTGATGAGCATGCTGGCGCAGCACCGGTCCGGGACACACGTGCCGCAGGATCCGGGGCCGATGGCGCCGCACTTCCACGCCGACGAGGAGCACCCCCAGGGCGGGTTCATGCATTCGCACGGCGACGACGAGCCGCACGAGCACGAGCACGCGCACGCGGGTGCCGGGACGCACACGCACGAGTGATCCCCACGCGCATCGCCGTCCACCAGGGCGACCCCCGAGCCCGGGTCGACCTGGCCGTCGGCGCGCTCGCACCACGTCTGGTCTCGCGTGACGCGTCCCGCGCACACGTCGCGCTCGCCGCGGCGGGGATGATCCTCCTCGGCGGCGACCACGTGCACGTCGAGGTCGTCGTCGGGGCCGGATGCCTGCTCGAGCTCGAAGACGTCGGTGGCACGATCGCGTATCGGGCGGACGGAAGGCCCTCGGCCTGGACCATGGCGGTGCGGGTCGAGGAGGGAGCGACGCTCTTGTGGCGCGGGCTCCCGTTCGTGGTGACGGATGGCGCCGAGGTCGAGCGCCGCACGACGATCGACCTTGCGGCGGGGGCTACCGCCGTCATCCGCGAGACCCTCGTCCTGGGGCGGCACGGCGAGAGCGGCGGGCGATTGCGATCGGCCTTCACGGCGCGGGATGCCGAGGGCCCGCTGCTCGTCGAACAGCTCGACCTCGACGGGCTCGCTCCCGAACCCGGTGTGCTGGGCGAGCACAGGGTGCTCGACGCGGTGATCGCGCTGGGATTCGAGCCGTCTACGGTGCCGGGCGACCTCGTGCTGGAGCATCCGGGTGCTATCGCTCGGCATTTCGGCGCCGAGACCCACACGTCGCGACTCGATCGTGTGTGGGAGGACTGGGCGGAACGGGCGCGCCGGGGAACGGCACCGCGCATTGACGAAGCAGCGAACGAAGCCGCCGTGGGAGGGAACTGAAGTGACGTCTCTGTCTGAATCCGGCACGTGGACGGGGCCGCGGCGCGGCACGATCGCGGTCATCGCGCTGATCGGGCTGCTGCATGTGCTCGGCTGGGGTGTCCTCATCCTGATCGTGATCCCGGCCGACATTCCGCTCGGTGGTGGGGGCGGCGCACTCATGACTCTGGGGGTCGGGCTCACGGCCTATTCACTCGGAGTGCGGCACGCTTTCGACGCCGACCACATCGCAGCGATCGACAACACCACCCGGCGGCTCGCCGAACGGGGGCGCCCGGCGACGACAGTCGGCTTCTGGTTCTCCCTCGGCCACTCCACGATCGTGGTGGTCCTGTGCATCCTGTTGACCCTGGGGATCACGGCGATCGGCTCGTCGCTGGCAGACGACTCTTCCGCGCTGCGCACCTGGACGGGGATCATCGGCCCCACGGTCTCGGGAGTCTTCCTCCTCGCGATCGCCACGATCAACGTCGCGTCACTGCGCCGTCGCGATCAGGTGGGCCACCAGGGGGGCCACCAGGTGGTGGGAGGGCCGGTACTCCGTTTGCTCGGACCTTTCGAGAAGGCGGTCGATCGTCCGTCGCGCATGTACATCGTCGGGTTGTTGTTCGGGCTCGGGTTCGACACAGCGACAGAGATCGGGCTGCTCGCTCTCGCGGGCGCCGCCACCCTCGTTGCCGTGCCGTGGTGGGCGGCGCTCACTCTGCCGGTGCTGTTCGCTGCCGGGATGAGCGCTTTCGACACGACGCAGGGTGCAGTCATGCGCCGCGCGTACACTCTGCAGCCCGGCCGTCGCCATATCGGTGCGGCGTACGCGATCGCGATGACCGGACTCTCGGTCGTCGCCGCCGTACTTATAGCGATCGTCCAGCTGGCGGGCGTCCTCGTCGACAACCTTGGCCTCGGCGGCCCCCTCCCCTGGTTGGCATCGTTCGGCATCGACGACCTCGGGTTCATCCTGACCGGCGTGCTCGTGATGATGTGGGTCGTGGTCCTGGTCCTCGCGCGCCGACCGCGGGTGCGCGCGAGCTGAGCCGTGCGCCGAAGGTCAGCGTGTCGCGCTTCGCCTCGCTGCGTGCGCTCAACGG
>CAYZEL010000220.1:0-2303 GCA_964477515.1 uncultured Microbacterium sp. | reverse complement strand
TCCCGTGGTCGTCGAGGGGAGTGTACGCGTAGAAGGTAATCGCGGCCGCCGCGGGCCGGTCGGCCGGAATGCTCCGGAACGACGAGACGTCGGCGGGGTCGGCATCCACGGTCTGGAGCAGCTCGCGCGGGACGCGTTCGGCGCGGTCCTGACCGTAGACCGAGGTCGCGGGCGAACTCTCGGCGATCGCACGGTGAAACAGGCCGCTCGCCGCGGGCGAGGTCATGAGGGTCGTGACGATGCCTCCGCCGGCGGACTCGCCGAACAGCGTCACCCGGCCCGCGTCGCCGCCGAAGGCCGCGATGTTGTCGCGCACCCACTCGAGCGCGAAGAGGACGTCGCGGAGCGCGAGGTTCGTCTCGAACGTCTCGGCGGCCGTCGAGAATCGCGAGAGATCTGCGAAGCCCAGAGCGCCCAGACGGTAGCCGACCGTGACGAGCACGATCTCGCCGCTCGCCGCCAGCGACCGGCCGTCGTACATCGGCTGCGAGGTCGCGCCGAACATGTACGCGCCACCGTGCACCCACACCATGACCGGCCGCGGTGCGTCCGCCGAAATGCTCTCCGCCGCCCAGACGTTCAGGGTCAGGCAGTCTTCGCTCTGCACGGCATCGTCGGGCAGGCGGATCGCGGGTGACGCCGTCTGCACGGCGATGGGCCCGAATCGCGTGGCATCGGCGACATCCGTCCACGGCTCGGGGGCGCGCGGCCCGCGCCAGCGCAGCGGTCCCGTGGGGGCAGCTGCATAGCGGATTCCCTTCCACGAGCGGATCGCGCCGTCGGTCTCGCCTCGGACGGGGCCGTGCGTCGTCGTCACGGTCGTGTCGGATGCCATGGTCTTCCTTCGAGGGTCAACGAGGGGTGACGGTGAGGGGACGCCCGGCGAGACCGCGCGGCACAACGGCCAGTCGGGCAGCGAGGTCGATCAGCGCTCGCCGGGCCGGGTCCTCAATGCCGGCGTCCGCGTCCTGCGGGCCGGTGTCCTCGATCGATGCGGTGAGGGGCATGCCGGCGTCGCCCGCCGCGCGCAAGGCGGGGCTGAGCGGGATGGATGCCAACAGGGGAACATCGCCCGAGCCATCCGAGCCATCCGAGCCATCCGATGCGCCCGATGCCGACAGCGCGGCCGCCACCTGGGCGCCACCGCCCGCACCGAACAGGTCGAGCACCGTGCCGTCCGCAAGCGTGAGCGCCGCCATGTTCTCGATGACGCCGATCACGCGCTGCCCCGTCTGCCGGGCGACCAACGCGCTGCGGATCGCGACGTCGGATGCCGCCGCCTGGGGTGTCGTGACGACGACGACCTCGGCGTGGGGGAGCAGCTGTCCGACCGAGATGGCGACATCGCCGGTGCCCGGCGGCATGTCGAGCAGCAGGATGTCGAGGTCGCCGAAGTGCACGTCGGTGAGGAACTGCTGCACGGTGCGATGCAGCATGGGCCCGCGCCAGGCGACGGCGGCGCCCTCCTCGCCCTCGCGCAGGAACATCCCGATCGACACGGTCTTCACCCCGTGGGCGACGGGCGGCAGGATCAGATCGTCGATGCGGGTGGGGCGCACCGTGCGGCCCTCTCCGTCGACGAGTCCGAGCAGGCCGGGGATGGAGAATCCGTGCACATCGGCGTCGATCAGCCCGACTCTGAGCCCGCGGGCGGCGAGCGCGACGGCGAGGTTCGCGGTCACCGTCGACTTGCCCACACCGCCCTTGCCGCTCGTCACCGCGATGACGCGTGTCAGCGATTCCGCCGTGAACGGGATGCCGCGCGGTCGACCGGCCCGAAGACGGTCGGTCAGGGCGGCGCGTTCGGCGGGCGTCATGACGCCGACGCTCACGTGCACGTCGTCGACACCGGGCACGGATGCCGCGGCACGGCGCACGTCGGACTCGATCCGGTTCGCGGCAGGACATCCGACGATCGTCAGGGCGATGCCCACCTCGGCGATCCCGTCCGAAACGACGATGTCGCGCACCATGTCGAGGTCGGCGAGGGGTTGACGCAGCTCGGGGTCGGTCACCGACCCGACCGCCGTGCGCACCGCGGCGCCGAGCCGCTCGTCGAGGTCGGGGTCGCGGTCAGCGCTCATCGGGTGCCGGGGCATCCGTGTCGGAGCGCTCGCCACCACGGGCCTCGAGTCCCTCGAGCAGTGCCTTCAGCTCGTGGCGCAGTTCACTGCGGAGGACGTCCTTGGTGACGACATCGCTGCTGACGTCCGTGAGGGCCAGGCGCAACGCCACGATCTCGCGGGCCAGGTACTCGGTGTCGGCGAGGTTGCGCTCCGCCCGCTGGCGGTCCTGCTCGATCT
>CAYZEL010000219.1:0-2620 GCA_964477515.1 uncultured Microbacterium sp. | reverse complement strand
CACCGACGGTCGGAACGAAGCGGTAGGGGTCGTCGGCGATCCATGCGGGTGCGGCGGCGTAGGTCGCTTCTATGCGGTACGGCACGGGCGCGCCCGGATGCGTGCCCTCCCAGATTCCGCTCCGCATGTGATCGAGAGCCGTACGGTCGCCGCCGTCCGTGATCGCGGTCACCGTCTCCGCGAGGGGACGACGAACGCGAATCGTCGTGATCGCGTGGCCCGACCCATCCTGACCCGCGTGATGACCCAGCACGCTGTGCGGCGAATAGTGGGAACCCGTCGCCACCAGATCGAGGTCGTTCTGCGACACGGTGTGTATTCCGTGTCCACGTGTCTCGTGCTCGGTCATCGCGGTCTCCTCACCATCAGAATGTGGACCGGCTCGGAGAACGCATCGAGACGGACGTAGTTGCGGTCGCTCCAGGTCCAGACGGCCCCCGAGACCAGGTCTTCGACCTCGAAAGTGTCGCCGGGCACCACGCCCCATTCCCGGGTGTCGAGGTAGACGGTCGTCTCGCGCGCCGAGTGGGGGTCGACGTTCGCGACGACGATGAGCGTGTCGGATCCGCCCGTGGGGGAGAGCGCCGCATCGATGTGCTTCGAGTAGACCAGGATCGCCTCGTCGTCGCTCCAGTGGATACGGAGGTTGCGCAACTGCTGCAGCGCGGGATGCTCGCCGCGCACGCGGTTCAGCATCCTCAAGTACGGTGCGAGGGAGTCGCCGGATGCCTCGGCTCCGGCCCAATCGCGGGTCTTGTACTCGTACTTCTCGTTGTCGATGTTCTCTTCCGAGCCCGGGCGCGCGACGCTCTCGTACAGTTCGTACCCGGCGTAGACGCCGTAGGTCGGCGCCGCGGTCGCGGCGATGGCGGCACGCGTCTTGTATGCGGCCCGGCCGCCGTACTGCAGGTACTCGGTGAGGATGTCGGGGGTGTTGACGAACAGGTTGGGTCGCAGGAAGTCGGCCGTCTCGGTCGCGAGCCCCGTCAGGAACTCCTCGAGCTCCTTCTTCGTGTTCCGCCAGGTGAAGTAGGTGTAGCTCTGCTGGAATCCGGCCATCGCGAGCCCCTGCATGATCGCGGGACGGGCGAACGCCTCGGCGAGGAACACGACACCGGGGTGCTCGTCATTGACCGTGCGGATCAGCCACTCCCAGAATTGGAGGGGCTTGGTGTGCGGGTTGTCGACGCGGAAGATCTCGACGCCCTGCGCGATCCAGTGCCGCAGCAGCCGCAGAGCCTCGGCGCGGATCCCGGGTCCGTCGTTGTCGAAGTTGATCGGATAGATGTCCTGGTACTTCTTCGGCGGGTTCTCGGCGTACGCGATCGATCCATCGGGCAGTGTCGTGAACCATTCGGGGTGCTCCGTCACCCAGGGGTGATCGGGCGAGGCCTGCAGCGCGAAATCGATCGCGACCTCGATGCCCTCGGCGCGAGCCGCACGAACGAACGCCCGGAAGTCCGTGAGGGTGCCGAGGTCGGGGTGGATCGCGTCGTGCCCGCCCGCGGCGCCGCCGATCGCCCACGGCGAGCCCGGGTCACCCGGTTCGGTCGCGAGCGAGTTGTTGCGTCCCTTGCGGTGCGTTTCGCCGATCGGATGGACCGGCGGCAGGTAGAGAACGTCGAAGCCCATCGCGGCCACATCCGGCAGACGCTTCATCGCGGTGCGGAAGGTGCCGCTCTTGACGCGTCCGTCCTTCAGACGCTTGGCCCCCTCCGAACGGGGGAAGAACTCGTACCAGGCACCGACCCCCGCGCGGCGGCGCTCGACGAGCAGCTCTCGCGTCGCGCCGATCGTCACGAGCGAGGCGACGGGGCGGGTCGAGAAGGATGCCGCGATCGAGGCGTCCTCGACGATCTCGAGCGCTTCGGCATCCGTCACGTCCGAATCGAGGAGACGGGCAGCGGATGCCTGCAGCAGGCGCCGCTCGCCGGCCGGTCGGCTGCGCTCGGACGCTGCCCGCTCGAACAGGTTCGAGCCGATCCGACGCATCAGCGGTGCGTCGACACCCGCGGCGATCTTGAGGCTGGCCGCGTGGTGCCAGGTCGCGTATTCGTCGGCGAAGGCCTCGAAACGGAAGGTCCACACACCCTGTTCGAGCGGCGCGACGAGAACCTGCCATCGGTCGAAGCCGTCGTCGAGGGCCGTGAGCCGGTGCAACGACTCGTCCCCGCCGGGGGAGAAGAGGCGCAGGTGCACGCCGATGCGATCATGCCCCTCGCGGAACGCGGTCACGACGAACGGGACGACCTCTGTCGCATAGGCCTTCGGACGATACTGCTCACCCGGGACCGCCGGGTGCGGGTGGAACATCGGGATACGACCGGCCGCGGTCGTGCCCTCATCGGGCCACGCGACGGCGGGTCGAACGGGGAGAGCGGCGGCACTTCGCCACGCTCGGGGGACAGCATTCGCAGAAGGGGCAGCCACAACCCGAACCTACCGTGCGTGCCCAGGTGACGATACGCCTTGCGCCGCCCGGCGAACGGTGTTATTCGGCGCGGAAGAGCCGCATCGAGGTGCCGGGCAGCGGCACGGTGTCACCCGGTTCGTACGTCTCGGCGAGGTCGGAGGGACGCTCGTCGATCGACGACCACAGCTCGACGTAGCGGGTCACGCC
>CAYZEL010000218.1:0-2772 GCA_964477515.1 uncultured Microbacterium sp. | reverse complement strand
GGACGGTGTCGAGCGTCGCGTGGTGCTCACCCTCGGGCACCACGACGAGGTTGCGCCCGGTCGCAGCACGCCGGGCGCGCAGCAGCCCGGTCAGGGCGAGGTTG
Organism: uncultured Microbacterium sp.; assembly: GCA_964477515.1. GTDB lineage: Bacteria > Actinomycetota > Actinomycetes > Actinomycetales > Microbacteriaceae > Microbacterium. The sequence goes on along the minus strand of CAYZEL010000218.1, from coordinate 2,668 downwards.
ATCGACTCGGTCCCTCCCGACGTGAACACGACCTCGATGGGTTGGCAATCGAGTGCGGCGGCGAGCCGATCACGGGCGTCCTCGAGCAAGCGCCGCGCGGACTGCCCGGCGCCGTGGATCGACGACGCGTTGCCGACGACCTCGGATGCCGCGAGCCACGCAGCCCGCGCCTCGGCGCGCAGCGGCGTCGTCGCCGCGTGGTCGAGGTAGGCGTTCACCCCTCAACTCTCACATATCGACGACGCGCAGGACTCGGACGCCACCGCGCGGCGAGAGGACCCGACATGCCGTGCCCGACCGGGCCCGCGCGGCGTGTCGCGTCCTCTCGGGTCGGGCCGAACCAGCCCGCTCGCGTAACGCGCAGGACTCACGGGCTGGTTAGGGTTGTCCCCATGGTCAGCCCGACACCGACGACCGACGCGCCCCCCGGACTCCTCTCGCCCGCGCTCGACGACCTCGGCGTCACCTATACGTCCGAGGGCGGTCGGCTGCGGGTGTGGTCGGGACATGCCGACGGCATCGACCTCGTCGTCTTCGACGACACCGACCTCGATTGGATCGTCGACACGATTCCGCTGCGCCTCGTCGGCGGATCGGTGTGGGAGGTCACGACCTCACTGCTCCGACCCGGCACGCGCTACGCGATCCGCGTCAGCGGCCCGGCCGGCCCCGGTAACACCTTCAACCCCCGCACCCTCCTGCTCGATCCCTATGCCCGCGGCATCGTGTCCGGCGGGTTCAGCGACTGGCGCTCGGTCGCGCTCGACGGATCGTTCGACTGGGGCGGAGTCCAGAAACCGCGCGTACCGCTCGACCGTACCGTCATCTACGAGGGACATCTCAAGGGTCTGACCAAGCGCCATCCCGCGATCCCGCCGGCGCTCCACGGCACGTACGCGGGTCTCGCGAACCCGGCGATGATCGAGTACCTCCAGGGCCTGGGCGTCACGAGCGTCGAGTTGCTGCCGGTCCACGCGTTCGCGAGCGAACCCCGCCTCCACCAGCTCGGGCTCAGCAACTACTGGGGCTACAACACGCTCAACTTCTTCACCCCGCACGGCGCTTACGCGACCGAGGCCAGCCGTCGTGAGGGGCCCGAGGCGATCCTGCGCGAGTTCAAGGGCATGGTGCGCCTGCTGCACGAGGCCGGGCTCGAAGTGATCCTCGACGTCGTCTACAACCACACCGCGGAAGAGGGCGTGGGCGGACCCCGATCGAGCTTCCGCGGCATCGACAACCGCTCGTACTACCGCCAGCTCGACGACGGCACCTACGTCGACGAGACCGGCTGCGGCAATGCCGTGAACACGGCGACGGATGCCTCGGCGCGCCTCATCCTCGATTCCCTCCGCTACTGGGCGAACGACCTGCAGATCGACGGGTTCCGCTTCGACCTCGCCGCGACCCTCGGCCGCGACGCGCAGCATCACTTCACGCCGGACCACCCGCTGCTGCGCACCATCCTGGACGACCCGGCGCTCGCCGACGTCAAGATGATCGCCGAGCCGTGGGACGTCGGCATGGGCGGTTGGCAGACCGGCAACTTCGGCACGGGCTGGAGCGAGTGGAACGACCGCTACCGCGATCGGGTCCGCAACTTCTGGCTCTCGGACGTCGACTACGCCCGCCGCGCCTCGACGGCGCCGGTCGGGATCGGCGGCTTCGCGACGCGACTCGCCGGTTCGTCGAACACCTTCTCGCACGAACGCGGCCCCCTCGCGAGCGTCAACTTCGTGACGGCGCACGACGGGTTCACGCTGCGCGACCTCGTCTCGTACGACGTCAAGCACAACCTCGCGAACGGCGAGCAGAATCGTGACGGTGCGGACACGAACCGCTCGTTCAACCACGGCGCCGAGGGCCCGACCGACGATCCGCACATCCTGGCAACGCGACGAAAGGCGATGCGCAACCTGCTCGGAACGCTCCTGCTCTCTTCGGGTATCCCGATGCTGACCGCCGGGGACGAGTTCGGGCGGACGCAGCGGGGGAACAACAACGCGTACTGCCACGACTCGACCCTGACCTGGCTGTCATGGGACCACGCCGAATGGCAGAAGGACCTGCAGGCGCACGTCCGTCGCCTGATCACGCTGCGTGGCGAGAATCCCGCGCTCCGTCCGATCCGCTTCGCGGTTCAGGACCGACCGACCCCCTCCGCGTCGGTCATGGACTGGTACGACGAGAGCGGCGCCACGATGTCGATCGACCGCTGGACGAACCCGGCGCACCGCACACTGCAGTACGTCGCCGCGTCGACCCCCGAGCACGAGGCGTTCAATCGGATCCTGCTCATGGTCCACGGCAACGAGTCACCCATCGATGTCACGCTGCCGGACGAGCGCGCGCTCACCACGGCACAACAGATCCTGACGGATTTACCGGACGTGCAGATTGACACCGAGCGCCTACATCTCAGTCTCCCGGCCCAGGATGGCGCTCGCTCTCTCCTGCGCGTGGCAAACCTGCTGGAAGATGCCGCGATAACGCCGCTCGACATTGGACTCCGGCAGCCGACCCTGGACGACGTCTTCCAGCACCTGACGGTGGATACGCCTGAGGAGGTGGCAGCATGAGCGCGACCTCCCTGGTGAATACCCAGTTGACTCGCCCTGACGCGCGGCCGGCCTCAGTGCTGGCCGACGCCTGGGTCATCACCCAGCGCGAT
>CAYZEL010000217.1:0-2775 GCA_964477515.1 uncultured Microbacterium sp. | reverse complement strand
AAGGCCCGCGGCACTTCGACTACAAGCCGTCGCGCACCGAGGACGAGACCGGCGTCTGGGACTCGGTGACGGCGAATATGCGCACCTACCTCATCCTCAAGGAGCGCGCCGCGGCCTTCCGCGCCGACCCCGAGGTGCAGGAGGCGCTCGAGGCGTCGCGCGTGCCCGAGCTCTCCGTGCCGACGCTGAACGAGGGTGAGTCGTACGACGACTTCCTCGCCGATCGCTCGGCGTACGAGGACTTCGACACCGACACCTACTTCGGTGGCAAGGGCTTCGGCTTCGTCCGTCTGCAGCAACTCGCGACCGAGCACCTGCTCGGCGCACGCGGCTAAGGGGAGTACGTGGCGCTCGTCGCGGGGGTCGATTCGTCGACGCAGTCGTGCAAGGTGGTCATCGCGGATGCCGCGACCGGCCAGGTCGTCCGCACCGGTCGTTCGGTGCATCCGGATGGCACCGAGGTCGACCCCGAGGCGTGGTGGCAGGCGCTCCAAGCCGCGATCGTCGACGCCGGGGGTCTGGACGATGTCGCGGCGGTCTCGATCGCGGGCCAGCAGCACGGAATGGTCGTGCTGGGAGAGCGCGGTGCGGTCATCCGTCCCGCCCTGCTTTGGAACGACACGCGTTCGGCGGCCGCGGCACGTGACCTGATCGCCGAGGTCGGGGCCGACGCCTATGCGGAACGCACGGGCGTCGTGCCCGTCGCATCCTTCACGGCAACCAAGCTGCGCTGGCTACGCGACGCCGAACCCGAGAACGCGGCGCGCGTCGCGGCGGTGGCGTTGCCGCACGACTGGTTGACGTGGCGGCTGCGCGGCTACGGACCCGTGGGATCGCCGCTCGGGCCGAAGCTCGATGAGCTGGTGACGGACCGCTCGGATGCGAGTGGCACCGCCTATTGGGGATCCGCGGGGTATCAGCCCGACCTGCTCGAGCGCGCGCTCGGTCACACGGCCCTGCTGCCGCGCGTGCTGGGTCCGCTCGAACGCGCCGGCACGACCCCGAGCGGGGTCGTCGTGGGCCCGGGCGCCGGCGACAACGCGGGCGCGGCGCTCGGCCTCGGGGCAGCGGGGGGCGACGGCGTCATCTCCATCGGTACCTCGGGAACGGTCTTCGCCGTCACCGATCGACCCGTCACGGATGCCTCGGGCACGGTGGCGGGCTTCGCCGACGCGACGGGGCGGTTCTTGCCGCTCGTCGCGACGCTCAACGCGGCACGCGTGCTGGACGCGTTCGCCGGGCTGCTCGGGGTGGATCATGCCGAGCTCGGCCGACTCGCGCTCGAGGCGGCGCCCGGCCCGAAGAACCCCGTGCTCGTGCCGTACTTCGAGGGCGAGCGAACGCCGAATCTGCCGGATGCCACGGCGTCCCTCTCGGGTCTGACACTCGCCAATACGACGAGACCGGCAATCGCGCGAGCCGCGATCGAGGGGATGCTGTGCGGTCTCGCCGCGGGGCTCGATGCGATCCGCGATCAGGGCGTGGGGCTCCGCCGTCTGCTGTTGATCGGCGGTGCGGCCCGCAATCCGGCGGTCTCGGCGATCGCGGCTCAGGTCTTCGACCTGCCGATCGTCGTGCCGGCGCCGGGCGAGTACGTCGCCCTCGGCGCCGCGCGCCAGGCCGCGGGGGTGCTGGCGGGCGGCCTCCCCGAATGGGCGTCCACGGGGGAGCACGAGGTGCCGGTCGACACCCGGCCGGACATCCGCGCGCGCTATGTCGATGCCGCGCTAGGGTCCCATCCGTGACTTCGCGAGAACGACGCCCGGCATCCGGCACCCAACACCTGCTGCGATCGGGCGACTATCACGCCGTCGTCGCGAGCGTCGGGGCATCCCTCCGGGTTCTGCGACACCGCGGTCCCGCGGGGGAGCGCGATCTGATCGTCCCGTTCGACGCAGATGAGGTCCGGCCCGCCTACCGCGGCGTCTCACTCGCCCCGTGGCCCAACCGGATCGTCGACGGCCGCTACCGGTTCGGCGGCGTGGACTACGTCCTTCCGCTGACCGAACCCGAACGCGGACACGCTCTGCACGGTTTGGTGTCATGGCTCGACTTCGACGCCGTCGACAAGGGCGCCGACCATGTCACGCTCGCCGCCGAGATCGAACCGCAGACGGGGTACCCGTGGCGGTTGTGCGTCGAGTCGGCGTTCCGGCTCACGGCCGACGGACTCGAGCAGACCGTCACCGCGACGAACATGTCCGCCACCGTCGCGCCGTTCGGCGCCAGCGGCCACCCGTACCTGGTCGCCGGTCCGGGCCGCGTCGACGACTGGACGCTCGAGCTGCCCGCGGACATCGTCCTCGGAGTCACCGACGACCGCCTGATCCCGACGGACGAGCAGGCCGTCGACGCGATCGATCCGCGGCGATTCGACTTCCGCCGGGCTCGTCGCATCGACGATGCCCGAATCGACCACGCTTTCACGGGCCTACGACGCGAGGACGGGGTGGCCCGCGTGCGGTTGACGGATGCCTCGGGCTCGGGCGTCTCGATGGCCTGGGACGACGCGTGCCCCTGGGTTCAGATCCACACGGCGGACGTGCCCGGACGGGCGACGGATCGGATCGGATTGGCGGTCGAGCCGATGACCTGTCCGCCCGACGCATTCAATTCTGAGAACTCTCTCATATACCTTGACCCGGCCGCCCGTGCCGCGGGAAGCTGGACCATCGCCGCGATCTGAGCAAGGTCGAAGGCATCGTTTTTCCCCTGGCAACACCTCCCTCATCGGCGTTTGGATAGTTTGTCCGCCGAAAAGGGGACAAGTGAATC
>CAYZEL010000216.1:0-2869 GCA_964477515.1 uncultured Microbacterium sp. | reverse complement strand
CCCGGGCCCGGCGCGTCTCGGGCAGGGCCGTGCGGTGGGGGGGGGGGCCGGGCGGGGCGGGGTTCACATCGGGCAATCGGCGTTCGGACGCATCCAGATCCGGCCCGGGCAGCTCGAGTACGGCGTCCGCGTCGGCCCCGCCGGCGAGCGGCACGGGCACGCGCGTGTGGCGGCCGTCGCGCAACGGTTCGCCGTCGGTCGCCAGCACGGTGCCGTCGGCGCCGACGAGACGGATGCCCGCCAGCCCGAACGCCTCGCGGGTGCGCGAGACGAGGGCGGGCACGGCGCTGTCCCCGCGCAGCACGCTCCCCGCGATCGTCGCGAGCATCTCGGACTCGGCGGCCGAGCGTGCCGCCGAGCGGGCACGCCGTGCGGCCTGATCGACGATCGAGCTGACGAGGATCGCGTTCAGCACGTACAGGACGAGTGCCCACAGGTGCAGCGGATCGGCGATCCGCACCGTGTAGAACGGCTCGACGAACAGGAAATCGAGGGTCAGGCCCGAGAGCACGGCGGCGAAGAGCGCGGGCCAGATGCCCCCTATGAGCGCGACGATGACGACGAGCAACTGAAAGGCCAGCACGTCCGAGGTGATCGACTCCGGACTGCGGAACACCACGAGCATCCACGTCAGCAGGGGCCCGCACGCGAGAGCGACGACGAAACCCAGGACGCGCCGCCGCACGCTCAGGGCGCCGCCCGTCAGACTCGGCAGGGCCAACCGCCCGCCCGCCGCGGCGTGCGTGACGATGTGCACGTCGATATCGCCGGACTCGCGGATGACCGTCGCGCCGATCCCCGGACCCGTCACCGCCGCTGCGAGCCGCCCGCGCCGGCTCACTCCGATCACGAGCTGCGTCGCGTTGACGGACCGCGAGAATTCGACCAGGGAGTGAGGCACGTCGTCGCCGACCACCTGGTGGTAGCTGCCGCCGAGTGATTCGACGAGCGCGCGTTGCTGCGCCAGGGCGGCGGCGCTGCCCTGGCGCAGCCCGTCCTGGGTCGAGACGTGTACGGCGAGCAGTTCACCGCCCGCGGTTCGCGCCGCGATGCGGGCCCCGCGGCGCAACAGCGTCTCACCCTCGGGCCCGCCGGTCAGGGCGACGACGACGCGCTCGCGCGCCTGCCACGTCCCCTCGATGCCGTGTTCGGCGCGGTAGTCCTTGAGGGCCGAGTCGACCTCGTCGGCGAGCCAGAGCAATGCGAGTTCGCGCAGAGCGGTGAGGTTTCCCAGGCGGAAGTAGTTCGAGAGTGCGGCGTCGATCCGTTCCGCCGGGTACACGTTGCCCGCCGACAGGCGGTCGCGCAGCGACTGGGGCGCGAGGTCGACGACCTCGATCTGGTCGGCGCTGCGCACGACCGCGTCCGGCACGGTCTCGCGCTGGGCGATACCCGTGATCTGCTCGACGACCGCGCCGAGGGATTCGATGTGCTGCACGTTGACCGTCGTGATGACGTCGATTCCCGCATCGCGGAGCAACTCGACGTCTTCCCAGCGCTTCGACGTACGGGACCCGGGCGCGTTCGTGTGCGCGAGTTCGTCGACGAGCGCGACATCCGGATGCCGTGCCAGAACCGCATCGACGTCGAGATCCGAGAGCTCGACGCCGCGGTGCGAGACCGTTCGGCGGGGAACCACGGGCAGTCCCTCGGCCTGCGCGGCGGTCGCGGCCCGGCCGTGGGTCTCGACGACGGCGACCACGACGTCGCGGCCCTCGGCGAGCAGCCGCCGCCCCTCTTCGAGCATCTCGTACGTCTTGCCCACGCCCGGTGCCGCCCCGAGCAGAACCCGCAGCGACCCGCGCTTCATCGTTCGACCTCTCCGCCGTGACCCTCGTCGCGCTCAGCGCCCGAGGGCATCGAGCGCGAGGTTGAGCTCCAGCACACTCACGCGGGGCTCGCCCAGAAAGCCGAGGTCCCGTGCCTGAATCTTAGACTCCACGAGCGCGCGCACCTCCGCCTCGTCGAGGTCGCGCGCCGCGGCGACGCGATCGATCTGCAGCCGCGCGTAGGCCGGGCTGATGTGCGGGTCGAGACCGGATGCGGATGCGGTCAATGCGTCGGCCGGGACATCCGCAGGATCGACGTGCTCGAACGCGGCGACCGCCGCGCGGCGTTCGGCGATCGACGAGACCAGGTCGGTGTTCTCGGGGCCGTAGTTCGATCCGCTCGATGCCCCGCCGTCGTACCCGTCACCCGCCGCAGACGGACGCGACTGGAAGTACTCGGGCAGCGGCGAGCCGTCCGCATCGAGGAAGGACTGACCGATGAGCGCCGAACCGGCCGGGACACCCTCGGCGGTCGAGACCGGCGAACCGTTCGCCTGCCACGGCAGGGCGACCTGCCCGACGGCGGTGATCAGGGCGGTGTAGCCGATGCCGAGGACGAGCGTGAAGACGAGCATCGCGCGGAGCGCGGCCCCGGCTGTGCGGAGGGTGGTGCGTGCGGTGGACATGATGTGCCTCCAGAGGGGCCGGGTCAGAAGCCCGGGATGAGGCTCACGACGAGGTCGATGAGCTTGATGCCGATGAAGGGGACCAGCACGCCGCCGAGCCCGTAGAGCAGCAGGTTGCGGCTCAGGATCGTCGAGGCGCTGGCCGGGCGGTAGCGCACGCCGCGGAGCGCCAGCGGAATCAGGAACACGATCACGATCGCGTTGAAGATGATGGCGCTCGTGACGGCGGAGGCGGGGGAGTGGAGCTGCATGAGGTTCAGCGCCGCGAGCCCCGGGAAGACGCCCATGAACATCGCCGGGATGATCGCGAAGTATTTTGCCACGTCGTTCGCGAGCGAGAACGTCGTCAGCGCGCCGCGCGTGATGAGCAGCTGCTTGCCGATCCGGACGATGTCGATCAGCTTGGTGGGGTCG
>CAYZEL010000215.1:0-2883 GCA_964477515.1 uncultured Microbacterium sp. | reverse complement strand
TCGAAGCGCTCGAACGACGAGGAGTCGCCGACGTCACTGCTCGCGTGGCGGCCGAGCTCGGCGCACTCGCTTCGAGCATCGCGCTGGAGCGCTGGAGCCGATCCGAGGCCGCCGACGAGTTCGGCGCCGTCGCACGGCGCGCTCTCGAAGAGGTGCGGTCCTCGGCCAGCCGGTGCTGACGAGATCGACAGCGGCGGAGTCGATCGAGGCACCACTGGTCGCTGAGCCCCCGCCAATCACCGGGAACCTCCTCACCGCGAAGCCGAGACCGAATGGTCTAGCAGGCGCCAGGTCCCAGCGATCCGGAACGCGGCAACGAAGAAGCCCTGACGAGAGTCATCTCATCAGGGCTTTTCTGTCGGGATGACAGGATTTGAACCTGCGACCCCCTGACCCCCAGTCAGGTGCGCTACCAAGCTGCGCCACATCCCGTTGTTCACTTTTCAGCCCTCGCCTGAGCGCGGACAACTCCCCCATCTTACCCGAGCGCCCGAGCCCCCGTGAACGCTCTCGCCCCGTGTCGGCACCCCGCGCTAGCGTGACCGCCATGACGATCACCATCGCGCCCGCCACGGCCGACCGGTTCGACGACGTCGAGCGCACCTTCTCGGGCGGCGGCGACGGGCTCAGCTGCCAATGCCAGTGGTGGACGCTCACGAGCACACAGTTCCAGGCATCCGATCGTGACGAACGCGAACGGATGCTGCGGGCACAGGTCGCCGCAGAGCCCTCCCCCGCCCTCATCGCCTACGTCGACGGCGAAGCCGCCGGGTGGGTACGCGTCGGGCCCCGCACCGCGCAGCCGCGACTCGCACGCACCCGCGACTTCGCCGCGACCACCGAGCCGTGGAATGACTCGACCGTCTGGGCCGTGACCTGCTTCGTCGTGCGCAAAGAGCACCGCGGCAAGGGCCTGAATCAGCACCTGCTCGACGCCGCGATCGGCCACGCCCGCACGAACGGAGCCCGCGTGCTCGAGGCGTACCCGACCGATACGAGCGCCACCAAACGCTCGTCGAACGAGCTCTTCCGAGGCATCCTGAGCGTGTTCGTGGACACCGGATTCCGCGAGATCGCGCGTCCCAAGCCGGAGCGGGTGATCGTTCAGCTCGACCTGAGTACCTGAACGCCCCGAACATCGGATCGGCGGCTCGTGCGACGATTGTCGTGTGCGGCGGCAGCCCCAACGAGGAGCAACATGAGCGCAGAGTCCCCACGGTCGCCCCTCGCGGGCCTCGCCGTGCTACCCGCATGGATCGGCTTCGTTCCCTACGCCGTGGTCTCGATCGTGCACGTCATCGCGCTCGGCCTGGAGGCCGACGAGATCGCCGCGCCGACCAAGCTCACACTCATGCCCCTCCTCGCCGTCGCGGCCCTCTGGGCCGGACGCGGCTCGACCTGGGGCGCGCCGGCGACACTGCTGTTCGTCGCCCTCGCCTTCTCGTGGCTCGGCGACGGCGCCGGCACGTTCTTCCCCGACGCGCCCGAGCTGCCCGTCATGCTGCTCTGCTTCGGTCTCGCGCACATCGCCTACATCGTGCTGTTCTGGCGGTTCATCCGCACGAAGCGCTGGCCCGCCTGGGCGCTCGTATACGCCGCGTGGTGGCTGCTGCTCGTCGTGATCCTCTGGCCGCGGCTCGGCGCCCTGTCGTTCGCCGTCGCGATCTACGGGCTCGTTCTCGGCGGCACCGCGGCGACGGCCGCTCGGTGCGCGCCGATGGTCGCCATCGGGGCCGCGTTCTTCCTCGCCTCCGACACGATCCTCGCGTTCCGCCTTTTCACCCCCGAGGCGATGCCCGACTGGACCAGCCCGCTCGTCATGGCGACCTACACGCTCGGCCAGGGACTCATCGTGGCGGGGGTCGCCGTCGGGCTGCCGCGCCTCGCCGTACGCTCCCGGGCGGCGAGCACGTGAGCACCGAGACATCCCGTGTGCGAACGGATGCCTGGCTCTGGGCCGTCCGCGTCTACAAGACCCGCTCGGCGGCGACGACCGCATGCCGGGCGGGGCACGTGCGCGTGAACGGCGATCGAGCCAAGGCCGCGCAACCCATCGGTCCCGGCGACGAGGTTCGCATCCGCATCGCCGGGTTCGATCGCACGCTCGTCGTCCGCCAGACGATCGTCAAGCGCGTCGGCGCCCCGGCGGCTGCGCTGGCCTACGAAGATCTGACTCCTCCCCCGCCTCCCCGGGAATCGATCGCCTTCGTGCCCGTGCGCGACCGCGGGGCGGGCCGCCCGACCAAGCGCGAACGCCGCGACATCGACAAGCTGCGCGGCTTCGCGCCCGAGTAGGTCCGTGACTCTCGGACGCATTAGATGTGAAAACTCTCATCTGTCGCGCTCTGAATCGGCGTGATTTCGGTGCTTTTCGGGTCTCGGATGTCGGTGGCCGTCCGTAATGTTTCGAACATGCATTCGAACGTTCGCGTTGCATCCGGTGGCGATGTCGATGTTGCCGCGCGTGATCTCGCGGTTCGGTTCGCGGAGGCTTCGCGGGTGGTGGCGCGGGCGCAAGCGGCGCAGGCGCGGGTGTTGGCGGAGGCGGCGGACCTCGGCATGCGGCGGGTCACGGAACTCGGGTCGGCGTCGTCGCGTGAGGCGGAGTTGCCGGTGCGGGCACTGGCGGCGGAGTTGGGTGCTGCGGCGAACATGTCGGACCGGACGGTGCAGCGCCGGATGAACGACGCCGCCGTGCTCGCCGACGCTTTTCCGGCGACGTTCGAGGCATGGGACGCGGGGCGGGTCGGTGCGGGGCATGTCGCGGTGATCGTGGAACACGGACTCCCCCTCACGGATGTTGGCGCGCGTGCGGAATTCGAGACCGAAGCGCTGATCCGGGCTGAGGGGACCACGCCGGGCCGGCTGGGAACGGCGCTCGCG
>CAYZEL010000214.1:0-2924 GCA_964477515.1 uncultured Microbacterium sp. | reverse complement strand
CCGCCATAAGCTGGCCGGGTGACCTACGCGCCTCCGCCCTGGACCAACAGCTCTGGTTCGTCCCGACCGGGGGGATCCATACCGCCCGCCGGTGCATTCGCGTCGCCTCTCGCGCAACCGCCGCACGCCGCGGGCGCCTACATCCCGCCCTCGCCCGTGCCGGTCTTCGCCTCCGTCGAGCCCGTTCCCGCGTCGCCGAGCAGGGGACGGCGCGCATCGATCTGGCTGTTCGCGCTGCTCGCCGTCCTGCTGGTCGCGCTCGTCGGCTACTTCCTGACCTTCCTCGGCCCGGGCGCCTCCATCATCGGGATGATCGTGGCGCTGGTGCCGTTCGCCGTGGTGCTCATCGCCGTCAGAGTGATCGACCGATGGGAGCCCGAACCGCGCGGGCTCGTCGTATTCGCCATCGCCTGGGGTGCGGTCGCCTCGGTCGGCATCGCGCTGCTCGCCGACCTCGGCGTCACGTTGCTGATCGGCAACAGCGACTCGGTCGCGCGCGATCTCTTTTCGAGCGTCGTCCAGGCGCCGGTCGTCGAAGAGGTCGCGAAGACGCTCGGTCTGCTGCTGATCTTCGTCACCGCGCGCCACGCCATCGACGGCCCCGTCGACGGAATCGTCTACGGGGCGCTCGTCGGCGCGGGTTTCGCCTTCACCGAGAACATCCAGTACTTCGCGATCAGTTACCTGGACGGGGGAGCGGAAGACCTGACGGGAACGTTCTTCGTGCGAGGCATCCTGTCGCCCTTCGCGCACGCGATGTTCACGGCGGTCGCCGGCTTCGCTCTGGGGCTCGCGGCCCGGCGTGGTGCGAGGGGCGGACGTGCCGTCGGGGCGCTCGGCCTGGGGCTGATCGGCGCGATCGCGCTCCACGCCTTCTGGAACGGCTCGGCGATGCTCGGCGACTTCTTTGCGCTCTACCTGACGCTGCAGGTGCCCCTGTTCATCGCGTTCATGATCGGCATCCTCGCCCTCCGTCGCGAAGAGGCGCGCCTGACGCACGCCCGGCTGGCCGAATATGCGTCCGCCGGCTGGTTCACCGCGCAAGAGGTCGACATGCTCGCGACTCCGTCGGGTCGCCGACAGGCGCTGCGATGGGCGAAGACGCTCCGGACCGACCGCTCGGCGATCATGCGCGCCTTCATCGCCGACGCCACCGCCCTCGCCGCGGCTCGCCAGCGCGCGATTTCGGGAAGGGATGCCGCGGCCGCGGAAGACGAGGCGGTGCTGCTGAAGCGCACGGCGGCCGCGCGGGCATCGCTGCTCTCGATCTGAACGTCGGCCCCGGGGGCTCGCCCGTCCGCGGACGCCGGGACGAGCGGCCCGACACTGCCCGGGAAATGACTCAGCGCCCGGTGCCGCGGCGATGCCTGCGTGTCTACCGGGCGCTGAGTTGGCCTACCCCGAGTCTGCCCTCGCCCTGTGAAGGTGTCAAGAGTGCTCGCGTCGGCTTTGACCCCGCGGAGGCCGTCCGGTTGGATGGTGTCATGACTGCAGACCGCACTAAGCCCACCTTCGACGCCCCCGAGGGGCCCGCGCCCGAGACTCTCGTGATCCGCGACCTGATCGTCGGAGAGGGTGCCGAGGCCAAGCCCGGCGACACCGTGACCGTCCACTACGCGGGCGTGGAATACGACTCGGGCGAAGAGTTCGACTCGTCGTGGGGCCGGGGCGAGAGCATCCAGTTCCCCCTCCGCGGCCTGATCCAGGGGTGGCAGGACGGCATCCCCGGGATGAAAGAGGGCGGCCGACGCGAGCTGGTCATCCCGCCGCACCTCGCCTACGGTCCGGCCGGCGGACACTTCCTCGGCGGCAAGACCCTCATCTTCGTCATCGACCTGATCAAGGTCGGCTGACCCCATCTCGTCGTCACGGCGGGTTCGGTACGGAGCCGAGCCCGCCGTCTTCGTGTGCGGGCGTTCCGACGAACCGCATCCGTGCGAGAAATAATTGCATTCACGGGAATACAGGACGTCCTCGCGCGTTATACCCGCCGTACTGCCGGAGAACCGGCCCCCAAAACCGAAGGATCACAATGACCGACTCCACCACGACCGCGATCGAGTTCCCCGGCTACAAGGCGGGCACCTGGACCCTCGACCCCTCGCACAGCGAGGTCCAGTTCAGCGTGCGCCACATGATGATCTCGAAGGTGCGCGGCACCTTCGGTGTCAAGGCGGCCACCCTCACCGCTCCCGAAAACCCGCTCGAGGCCACGGTCGAGGCCACGGTCGACGTCGCGTCGATCGACACCAAGGACGAGGGGCGCGACAACCACCTTCGTTCGGCCGACTTCTTCGATGTCGAGACCTACCCGACCATGGAGTTCCGCTCGACCGGTGTCCGGATCGAGAACGGCGACTTCCTCGTCGACGGCAACCTGACGATCAAGGGCATCACCAAGCCCGTCACGTTCGACTTCGACTTCGGCGGCTTCGGTACGGACCCGTGGGGCAACTACAAGGCCGGCGCGACGGCCAAGGCCGTCATCAACCGCGAGGACTTCGGCCTGACGTGGAACGCCGCCCTCGAGACCGGCGGCGTGCTCGTCGGCAAGGACGTCACGATCGAGCTCGACCTGCAGGGCGCGCTCGCGGCCTGATCCCGTCGCGGGACTCCCCGCGTACCAGAAGGACGGATGCTTCGGCATCCGTCCTTCTGCGTTGCACGCGTGCTCCTGTCAGGGGCGGCGGTGCAGGCGCAGGCGGTCCTGTGCGAGAAGAATTCCGAGGAACACGACGATCGCGCCGGCGGGTTCGTTCCACGAGAGCGGTTCGCCGAGCACGATCAGGCCGAGGGCGACGCCGACGACCGGGGTGAGATACGTCACCGTGGACGCGCGGGTCGGACCCCACGCGCGCAGGGCGTTCTGGTTCCAGATGTACGCGACGCCGGTGCCGAGGCATCCGAGCAGCAGGATGCTCGCG
>CAYZEL010000213.1:0-2968 GCA_964477515.1 uncultured Microbacterium sp. | reverse complement strand
GCGCCGAGCGGCAGCATGCGCAGCCCCGGCTGGCCGATCGGGTTGACGAGGATGACCAGGGGGGCGGGCATCCCCGCGGCGACAGCCGCTGAGACGACGATCGACCCGAAGGAGTGGCCGAGGATGACCGCACCCGGCGCGACCGCATCGACGAAGCCGCGCAGCCATCCGACATAGGCGTCGAGGTCGTGTGTCACGCCCGGGAGCGGCGGCGTCTCGCCGAAGCCGGGCAGATCGGGCGAGATGACGCGGATGCCCGGCAGGTGCGCGACGACGGGCTCGAGACCATGGTGCTCTCCGCGGAATCCGTGCACCGCGACCACGGTGGTGTCGGCATCCGCCGGGCCGTACTCCCAGTACGCCGTGACGCCGCCGCCCACGGCTACCTCGCGCCGCACGACGGGGGTCGCGGCGAGGAGCTCGGCATACGGCTGCGGCGCGGTCACCCTGTGAGTCTACGGATGTCCGGAACGGACCCCCGCTGGGCGTTCCCCCGGGCGAGCTGCGCCGTCACGGTGACCTCGTCGCGGTGCGCCTGGCGCGCGATGTCGGCGGGGCGCCATAGCGTGTTGGCATGTCGCAGGTCCTACCCGAGCCGCTCTTCGGCGACGACTTCTTCGCACCAGAGGTTCCCCGCTGGTCGAACACCCTCGGCGTGTTCGATCTCGAGACGACCGGCGTGGATGTCGAGACCGATCGCATCGTCACCGCCCACGTGGGCGTGCTGGACGCCAGCGGCACCGTCACGCGGCAGCGGTCGTGGATAGCGGATCCCGGAATCGAGATTCCCGAGGGCGCGACCGCCGTGCACGGCATCACCACCGCTTTCGCGCGGGCAAACGGTCTGCCCTCGGCACGGGTCGTGGCCGAGATCGTCACCGAACTCCGCGCGATCTTCGCCGCAGGCATCCCCGTCGTGGCGTACAACGCGCCGTACGACTTCTCCCTGCTCAAGTACGAGGCCATACGCAACGGCATCGAGCCGATCCTGGCACCATCGCCCGTGATCGACCCGCTCGTCGTCGACAAGACATTCGATCGCTACCGGCGCGGCAAGCGAACCCTCGACGCGGTCGCGGCGCACTACGACGTGCTCCTCGAGGCCGCGCACACGGCGGCGGACGACGCCATAGCGGCGGGGCGCGTCGCGCAGGCCATAGCTGCCCGCTACGCCGATCGCCTGCCCCGCACCGAAGGCGAGCTGCACACGCGCCAGATCTCGTGGGCGCGCGCCCAGGCCGAGAGCCTGACCGAGTACTTCATCAAGGTCGGTCGACTGGAGCCGAGCGAGGCCCTCGACGGCGCCTGGCCGATCCGCTGACCCGCGTGCGGCACGGGTGCCGGCTTTCGGCCGGCCTCAGCGCACCCGGCAGATGATCTCACCGTGCAGCACCGAGAACCACCCGTCCTCGTCCGATGCCCATTCGTGCCATGCGTCGCCCAGATTCCGCAGATCCTCCTGCGTCGCGAGTCCCGACGTCGTGATCTGCTGGGCGATCGCCGAGTCGACCATGCGTTCCGCCCACATTCCGCCCCACCACGCGCGAGTATCCGGATCGGCGTAGCACCAGGTGCTCGACGTCGCAGCGACATCCGGCAGGCCGGCGGCGCGGGCCCAGGACAGAAGTCTGCGTCCGGCGTCCGGTTCGCCGCCGTTCGCCACCGCGATGGATCGGTAAAGGTCCAACCACGTGTCCAGGGGCGCGATCCGCGGCCACCAGGCAAACCCGCTGAAGTCGCTGTCGCGAACCGCGACGATCCCGCCGGGCCGAGTGACGCGGGCCATCTCGCGGAGCGCCTGCACCGGGTCGGCGACATGCTGCAGCACTTGGTGGGCATGCGTCACGTCGAAGGTCGCATCCTCGAACGGAAGCGCATGAACGTCCGCCATCTGCAGCTCGATGTTCGTCACGCCGCGCGCCGCTGCGGTCGAGCGGGTCAACTCCAGTGCCTCGGGCCCGATCTCGGTGGCAGTGACCTCGGCGACGATCCCGGCGAGATCCACCGTGATCGTCCCCGCACCCGCGCCGACGTCGAGCAGACGGTCCGTAGGCTTCAGGAGCGGAAGCAGGTAGGCGGCGGAGTTCTGAGCGGTGCGCCAGCGGTGGGATCGCAAAACGGATTCGTGATAGCCGTGCGTGTAGGTCGCCACGTCGTCTCCTTCACTCGATGAACTCCTCTCGATCCTCGGACAGCAGGCCGAACGGCGGAAGTCCGTAGGCTTCCTAGGAGTCCCGCACCCACCCGAGAGGAGCACCCATGCCCAATCCGCTCGGCGAATTCCTCCGTGCCCGCCGCGCCCACGCCGCGCTGGGGACCTCCCCCGGCGAGCATGGCGGCCGTCGCCGCGTCACCGGCCTCCGACGCGAGGAAGTCTCCATCGCGGCGGGCATCAGCGTGGACTACTACACGCGGCTCGAACAGGGCCGCGAGTCCCGCCCCAGCGACGCCGTGCTGAACGCGCTCGCGCGCGCACTCCAACTCGCCCCCGACGCGACACAGCACCTGTACCGCCTGCGCGATGCGAATGCTGCCGGCGGTGGTGTCCAGCAGCGCGACGATGCCCTTCTGATCGAGCGCATGACGGCGATCGTCGGGGCGGTCAGACCCAACCCCGCGTACGTCCTGGATCGCTTCAGCAACATGATCGCGGCGAATGCCGAAGGGCTCGCGCTCTTCGAGGGGTTCGCGGATCTCGCCCCGACAGAGCGGAACACCTGCCGGTACCTCGTTCTCGAGCCCCGTGCTCGCGCTGTCTTCGGAGAATGGGAAGAGATCGCACGCGGTGCCGTGGCCCACCTTCGCGCAGCGAACGCCCACACCCTCGAGGACCCGGAGCTGCAGGCGCTCGTCTCGGAGCTGAGCGAGGAGAGCCCACAGTTCGCCGACTGGTGGGGCGAGCACATCGTCGAGCGACGTCGCACCGCGATCACTCACCTTCGCGCTGCGGATGGCGCCACGACCGCTC
>CAYZEL010000212.1:0-3020 GCA_964477515.1 uncultured Microbacterium sp. | reverse complement strand
CATCGGGGCGCCGTTCCCAGCCGTCCTCGCCGTGATCGCCTTCTTCTTCTCGCTCATCCCGCTCGTCGGCACGTTGACGGGCTCCACGATCATCGTGCTGACCTGTCTGATCCCGGGGCTCGGAAGCCCGGGCACCGCCCTGATCGCGGGAATCTACTACCTGATCTACATGCAGGTGGAGGCCTATGTCCTGGCACCGCGCATCATGAACCGCGCGGTGTCTGTGCCGGGCGCCGTCGTCGTGATCGCGGCCCTGGCGGGTGGCTCGCTGCTCGGTCTGCTCGGCGCGCTCGTCGCGATCCCTGTGGCGGCGAGCATCCTGATCATCTATCGCCAGGTCATCATTCCGCGGATGAACGAGCTGTGATCCGGCGTCGGCGTCGCGGCTGACACGTCCGTCCCCGGCCGTTTGGAGACCGGCCGTCCGGGGACGTCGAGGTTCATAATTCAGTCCATCCATCTCCGTTGGTGGGCAGAACTCGGCTGATTCCGCACGCGTCCGCGGCAACACCCGTCGAGCGGACTGAATTGTGAACGCCTGGCAGCCCGACGTTCCCGCACCGACCAGCCCGCAGACGAACCTGGTCGGCGAGAACCGGCGCCAGGCCGCACCCCGCAGCTAGAGCGGTCCGTCCCACTCGGTCGGAAGGGGCAGCGCAGCCGGGTTCACGGCGGCGACGATCTCGGTCAGAACCCGTCGCGTCTGCGTCTCGCCGACCCACAGATGCCGCCCGCCCTCGACCGGAACGACGACGATGTGCGGAATCTGTGCGAAACGCTCGACCGCGGCATCCGGACGGAGGTAGTCGTCGAGTTCCGGAATCACCGCGATCAGGGGCCGGTCATCGCTCGCCCACGCGGCAAGTTCCTCGTCGGTCGTGCGGTGCAGCGGGGGCGAGAGCAGGATGACTCCCGCGATGTCGTGATCTCGCCCGTATTTCAGGGCCAGCTCGGTGCCGAACGACCAGCCGACCAGCCACGGGTTGGGCAGTCCACGTTCGCGGACGAAGTCGAGTGCCGCCGCGACATCGAACGCCTCGTCGTGCCCGCCATCGAACGACCCCTCGCTCGTCCCCCGCGGGGACGTCGTTCCGCGGGTGTTGAACCGCAGCACGGCGAGATCGGCAAGGGCCGGGAGACGGCCGGCCGCTTTGCGCAGGATGTGCGAATCCATGAATCCACCCGCCGTGGGAAGCGGATGCAGCGTCACCAGCGTGGCGACCGGCTCCGTCGAGAGCGGCTGGGCCAGGTCCCCCACCAGGGTCAGGTCATCGATCGTGTGCAGCTCGATGTCCTCGCGGCGCGCGGGGAGCTGGATCGGCCCACGAATCTCGGTCATGCGATCCTCCAACAGTGCGTGTGCCAATGACGGCGTGCCGCGAGATCAGCCGCCTCGCCGAGCACACCGTCCGCACGCCAGACGACCAGGTGCGCCGTATGCGCGGCTACCGGACGTCCGCAGCCGGGACAGGTGTATGACTTGACGGCTTGATGGGCGGACACCGGCTGGACCGTGTACTCGATGCCCCGCCGGGACTCGGACTTCTTCCAACCGGCCATGAGGCGCTCGAGCCCGTCACCGGGAGGGTCGGGTCTGCGTCGGTTCGACCGCGGCATCGCGGTCAGTACCACCCGCGCGCCTGCGAGTGGCCCCAGGCGCCGCACGGCGTGCCGTACCGGCCGCCGATGTAGCCGAGTCCCCAGGCGATCTGCGTCGCCGGGTTGGTCTCCCAGTCGGCACCGGCAGACGCCATCTTCGTGCCGGGAAGGGCCTGCGGGATGCCGTAGGCACCGCTGGACTTGTTGTGCGCGTTCACGCGCCAACCCGACTCCTTCTGCCAGAGGGCGACGAGGCAGTCGAACTCGCCCGTCCCCCATCCGCGTGACGCGACCATGTCGAACGCGATCGCCTGCGCCGAGCCCGGGTCCGGGACGACGCTCGGCGGTGCCCACCCGCTGGCGGCCTGGGTACTGCTCGCCGCGACGGGCACCGGCTTCGGCTTGGGTTTGACGAACACCTGGTAGCTGCCCCGCGACAATTCGGGCGCGCTCGCATCGCCCGCGACATCGACGACGAGCGATTGGGCGTTGCTCTGCGCAGCGGCGTAGAGCGTCGTCGCACCCGCATCCTGAGCGGACGCCTCGGCGAGTGCCGCCCCGGTCGGGACGACGACATATGCGCCGAGAAAGCCCACGGCGGCCACCGTCGCGAAGATGCCGAGAACCCCGCGACGACGGGACCAGCGAACCGGCTGTGCTGTGGCGGCACGACGGGTGAGGATCGACGACAGCCGACCCACGGAGGTGCGGGTCGGCGTCGGAATGATCTCGTTGCCCTGGCTCACAGTTCTTCGAGCTTAGCCGCGACCTCGCCGAGGTGCCACGCTAGCGGTGCGCCCGGCGCGGATCCGACGGACGAATACTCAGCGAACGGCGAGCATGACGTCGATCACGGCGTCGAGCAGTGCATCGACCTGCTCTTCCCGGTACCCGCGACGCTGCATCCGAAATGCGACTGCCCGCACCTGATCGACCGTGATGTGTCGGCCCGTTTCGAAGTACTCGACGAGGCGGTCGGCCACGAGGTCCACCTCGTCGGTGCGATAGCCGAAGCGCAACCAACCTGCGCGGGCGAACCTGTGCCGGCGCGGGCGCGAGAGATGATCGAGAAGAACCTGCGCGTCATCGCGTGCGCGTTCTACCCATACTTTCGTGCCGGTCGTCGCCACCACCGCTTCGCGGTCGCGTGCGGCAAAGGCGTCCTCGATGCGCGCGAGTGCCGCGTCGACCGGCTCGATCGCGTACCCGCGCTTGACGAGGGGGAAGGCTGCCGTGCGCACGGCTGCAGCATCGAGGTACGGCGTGCCATCTGCGGACGGCTCACCCTCGAATTCCTGTCGGGCGCGCTCCAGGAACGCATCGACGGCGGCCTTCTCGTACCCGAGGACGCGACGCGGTGCCTCGGGAAACAGGGCGGAAGTGCCCCGGGTCTCGGTCTGAGCACCCTCGGCGACGGGCGG
>CAYZEL010000211.1:0-3025 GCA_964477515.1 uncultured Microbacterium sp. | reverse complement strand
ATGTGCAGCGGCACGACCGCGAGCAACGGCTCGAAGAGAGGAGCTGCGAGCGGGATGCGCAGCACCTCGTCGGCGAGGGGCAGCACGGCGGCATCCCCCTCTTCCGCGACGGCGATGACGCGGGCGCCGCGGGCCCGGATCTCTTGGATGTTGGACACGACCTTGGCGTGCAGCAGGGCGGACTCGCGCGGCGACGGCACGATCACGAACACAGGCTGACCGGGCTCGATCAGCGCGATCGGTCCGTGCTTGAGCTCGCCCGCGGCGAAACCCTCGGCGTGGATGTACGCGAGTTCTTTGAGCTTGAGCGCCCCCTCGAGGGCGATCGGATAGCCGACGTGACGTCCCAGGAACAGCACCGACCGAGTGTCGGCCATCCAGTGCGCCAGCTGCTCGATGCGGGGCTGCTCGCGCTCGAGGATCTGCGCGATCTTCTCGGGCACGGACTCGAGCTCGAGCACCTGCTGAGCCGCCTCCGTCGCGCTGAGCGCGCCGCGCACACGACCGACGTGCAGTGCGAGCAGGTACAGCGCGGTGATCTGGGCGACGAAGGCCTTGGTGGATGCGACGGCCACCTCGGGACCGGCGTGCGTGTAGACGATCGCATCGGACTCGCGCGGGATCGTCGCACCCTGCGTGTTGCAGATCGACAGCGTCTTGGCGCCGCGCTCCCGGGCGTACTTGACGGCCATCAGGGTGTCCATGGTCTCGCCGGACTGGCTGATCGAGACGACCAGCGTGCTGGCGTCGATCACGGGGTCGCGGTAGCGGAATTCGTGCGCGAGTTCGACATCGACGGGAATGCGCGCCCACTGTTCGAGCGCGTACTTGCCGACGAGACCGGCATAGGCGGCCGTACCGCAGGCGATCACGACGATGCGCGAGATGCCGGCGAAGAGCTCGTCGAGTCCGTCGAGTTCGGGGATGACGACCTGACCATCGCGGGTCCGGCCGAGCAGTGTCTTCGCGACGGCCTCGGGCTCTTCCGAGACCTCCTTGGCCATGAAAGAGGACCAGCCGCCCTTCTCTGCGGCGGAGGCATCCCACATCACCTCGAACGGCTCGACCTCGACCGGCGAACCGAAGAAGTCGGTCACCGTGACGCCGTCGGGTGTGATGGCGACGATCTGGTCCTGTCCGATCGCGAGGGCGCGGCGCGTGTGCTCGACGAATGCCGCGACGTCGGATCCGAGGAAGTTCTCGCCCTCGCCCAGCCCGATCACGAGCGGGGAGTTGCGACGCGCACCGACGACGAGGCCGGGGTGGTCCTCGTGTACCGCGAGCAGCGTGAACGCTCCGTCGAGGCGGCTCACGGTGGCACGGAACGCCGTCGCGAGATCCTCGGACTTGCGGTATTCGCGGCCGAGAAGCACCGCCGCAACTTCCGTGTCGGTCTCGCTCCGAAAGCTGTATCCCTCGGCGAGGAGCTCGGCCTTCAGCTCCGAGAAGTTCTCGATGATTCCGTTGTGGATGACGGCGAGGCGGTCGTCGTCGGCGAGCTGCGGGTGGGCGTTTACGTCGGTCGGGCCGCCGTGGGTCGCCCAGCGGGTGTGCCCGATGCCCGTGGTGCCGGCGGGCAGCGGGTCTGCGGCGAGGTTCTCGGCGAGCACGCTCAGCTTGCCTGCGCGCTTGCGCATCCCGAGCTCACCGGCCCCGTCGATGACGGCTATGCCGGCCGAGTCGTAGCCGCGGTACTCCAGGCGGGCGAGGCCTGCGAGAAGGATGGCCTGGCTCGGCCTCGGGCCGACGTATCCGACGATTCCACACATGAGGGACATCCTAAGTCGCCGCGGCTGTGCAGCAGGTGGGCCGGATCCTCCACGGGGTGCGCTCCACACTCAGAGTTGGGGCGCCGAATCCCCGTTGGGGCGTGGGGCGCCGCGCCCCGACGGGGATTCGACGCCCCAAGACTGCGGGGGTGGCTATGCGACGCGGCTACAGCTTGCGCAGGAACACGCGATCGACCGCGTGCTCGGGCCCCTTCTGCAGGATGAGCGTCGCGCGATGCCGCGTGGGCATGACGTTCTCGACGAGGTTGGGCATGTTGATCTCGTCCCAGTACTTCATCGCCGTCTGCACGGCCTCTTCGTCACTGAGGTGGGCGAACACGTTGAAATACGACGTGGGATTCGCGAACGCCCCGCGTCGAAGCGCCAGGAATCGTTCGACGAACCAGCGAGCGATGTGCTCGGGTTCGGCGTCGACGTAGACGGCGAAGTCGAATAGTTCACTGACCGCGACGTCGTTCGGCAGCGCAGGCGGCTGAAGAACGTTGAGACCCTCGACGATCACGACGTCGGGGCGTCGGACGACGACGCTCGCGTCCGGAACGATGTCGTAGCGCATGTGCGAATAGAAGGGCGCTCGCACCTCGGGCGCACCGCTCTTGACCTCGGTCAGAAACCGGATCAGCGCGCGGCGGTCGTAGGACTCGGGAAACCCCTTGCGGCTCATGAGTCCGCGCCGCTCGAGTTCGGCATTGGGAAAGAGGAACCCGTCGGTCGTGACCAGTTCGACGCGCGGCGTGCCCGGCCAGCGGCTCATCAGTTCGCGCAGCAGACGCGCGATCGTCGACTTGCCGACGGCGACCGAGCCCGCGACCGCGACGACGAACGGCGTGGTCGTGTCGGGTTCACCGAGGAACCCGCTCGTGTCGGCGCCGAGACGTTTCGTCGCATTGGCGTACAGACTCAGCAGTCGGCTGAGCGGGAGATAGACCTCACGGACCTCGTCCACATCGAGCCGGTCGCCGAGGCCACGCAACTGCACGATCTCTTTCTCGGACAGCGGCTGCGCCATCCCGGCCGCCGCTCGCGCCCACTCGGCGCGTTCGATCTCACGGTAGGGCGTCAGCAGTGACGTGGTCGTGGTCTCCTCGGCGGGCACCGTTCGATGGTATCGCGCAGCATCGGGCCATTGCGCGATGAGGGGCACCCCGGCCGCGCTACGCTTCACCGGTGCGCCTCGGAGTCCTCGATATCGGATCGAATACCGTCCATCTGCTCGTCGCCGACGCGCGACCCGG
>CAYZEL010000210.1:0-3091 GCA_964477515.1 uncultured Microbacterium sp. | reverse complement strand
AGATGGCCTCGACGGGGCACACGGGCTCACAGGCGCCGCAGTCCACGCACTCGTCCGGGTGGATGTACAACGACCGTTCGCCCTCGTAGATGCAGTCGACGGGGCATTCGTCGATGCAGGCACGGTCCTTCACATCGACGCACGGGAGGGCGATCACGTAGGTCACCCGACCAGTCTATGTCGGCGCGGACGGGCTCAGATCCGGCCGGCGTCGACTCCGGTCGCGGCGCCGGCCCGGGCTCCTGCCGTCGGCCGGGTGGATGTCGGCAGCTCCGGCCAGGCCACGATCAGCACCGCCACGAGCGGGCAGGCGACGGTCCAGACGACGGCGGCCATGCCCGCGGGCGCGATGACCGAGCCTCCGGGCCCCTCGCCCGAGAACACGATCACGGCCAGGGTGATTCCGACTCCTGCGGCGACCGATGCCCACCGATCGGCGAGCAGACGGATCGCGAGCATCAGAGCCCCGGAGCCGATGATCCCGAGCACGAGGCCGATCGGGATGCCCCAGATGGTTGCCGCGTGGGCCACCGTGCCGACGACGCCGAAGACGGCGCCCGCGAGCGCGGCGA
The DNA here is from genome assembly GCA_964477515.1 of uncultured Microbacterium sp. GTDB lineage: Bacteria > Actinomycetota > Actinomycetes > Actinomycetales > Microbacteriaceae > Microbacterium. The sequence goes on along the minus strand of CAYZEL010000210.1, from coordinate 2,519 downwards.
TCAGGAACGTCGGGATGCGTGAGACGAACTTCGGCATGGGCTCGACGATACCCCGCGCGACGCGGGCTCAGACGGCCCGGACTCAGACGGCCCGGGCTCAGACGGCCCAGCCCGCGAGCCGCAGCAGGGCCGCCGTCGCCGCTGCGGCCGCGACCACCACGAGAAAGGGGGCGCGAATGGCGAGGAGGCCCGCGGCGACCAGCACGGCGGGCACGCGCGCGTCCACCGCGAGCGCCTGACCCGCCCCGAGCGTCTGCACGGCGACGAGGGCCGCGAGGAGCGCGACGGTGAGCAGATCGGCGATCCGCGCCGGGCGCGGGGCCTGCACCCACGCCGTCGGCAGCAGATATCCGATGGCCTTGAGGGCGAGGCAGATGACGGATGCGAGCAGCACCGCGGTCCAGAGGGTCATGGCAGCCCCTCGCGCTCGCGGACATCGGATGGCTCGGCGGGCGGCATGCCGTCGCGCCCGAGCCAGTTGAACCACCCCACGACGATCGCGACGACGGCGGCGACCAGTACGGGCATCCCCGGCATCAGCCCGGGTGTCAGCACGGTCGCGACCACCGCCGCGGCGACACCGACCGCGATCGCCTGCCGGCCGCGCAGCCGGGGCCACAGCAGCGCCAGGAAGGCCGCCGCGGCGGCCGCATCGAGACCGTACGCCTTCGGATCGCCGAGCACGTCGCCGAGCAGCGCTCCGATCAGCGTTGTGATGTTCCAGCCGAGATAGATGCCGAGCCCCGTGAGCCAGAAACCGAGCGTGCGAGCGTGCGGTGTGGTCTGGGCGAGCGAGACGGCGGTCGATTCGTCGATCGTGAAGTGCGCGGCCCCCGCGCGCCGGAGCACCCCCCGACCGATGACCGGAGACATCCGCATCCCGTACGCGACGTTGCGCACCCCGAGGAGGGCGGCCGAGGCGATCGCCGCGGGCGCCGCCGCCAGTCCCCCGGCCCCGATCACGCCGACGAAGGCGAACTGCGAGCCGCCCGTGAACATCACGAGGCTCAGCACGCACGTCTGCCACACGTCGAGCCCGGATGCGACCGACAAGGCGCCGAACGACACCCCGTAGACGCTCGTCGCGAGCGCGACGCCGAGCGCTTGTCGACGCGCCCGCCGGGCTTCGGGATCGGGTTCGCGATCCGGCTCGGCGATCCGCTTCGCTCCCCGGGCCGCACTCATGAGAGCGAGTCTGAACAGTCCACGGATGACTGTCAAGTCGAACGATCGTTTGCCATAATGAACGCATGGACACGATCGGCGCCCGCATCGCCCGGACCCTCCGCCGCGAACGCGAGGCGCTCGGAATCTCCGTCTCGGAGCTCGCCCGGCGGGCGGATGTGTCGAAGGCGACGGTCTCGCAGCTCGAGAGCGGCTCGGGGAATCCGAGCGTCGAGACGCTGTGGGCGCTCGCCGTGGCGCTCGGCGTGCCCTTCGCCGTGTTCGTCGATCAAGAGGCTCAGGCGCCGACGCTCGTGCGCGCGAGCTCGCGAGCCGGATCGACCGCGGGCATCCCCTCCTCCGCCGCGCTCTATGTGGCGACGCTCCTGTCGGCCAGTCCCCCGAACGCGCGCCGCGACCTCTATCTGATCCACGCCGAGCCCGGCGAAGCGCGCGTGTCACACCCGCACCAGCGGAGCACCACCGAGCACCTCGTGCTCGTCAGCGGACGCGCTCGGGTCGGCCCGGCGGACGCCCCGCACGTGCTCGACCCGGGCGACTACCTGGCGTATGCGGGCGACGCGCCGCACGTCTTCGAGGCGCTCGAGCCCGGCACGAGCGCCGTGCTGGTGTCAGAGCTCCGCTGAGCTCGCTCCATCCGCTCCCCCAGACGCGCGAACGGTCGCGACTCGCCGTTGTGCGTGGGAGCCATACGGCGAGTCGCGACCGTTCGCCCCAGCAACTCGCCACAACGAGAGGACGCAACATGCCGTCCGGGGAAGATTCCCCGCGGCATGTTGCGTCCTCTCGTGCGATTGAGGGTGCTGAGCCTCAGCCCTGGCGCTTGAGGCGGGCCGTGGCGCGGGCGCGCTCGTTCGCGTCCAGGTTCACCTTGCGGATGCGGACGATCTCGGGCGTGACCTCGACGCATTCGTCGTCGCGGGCAAACTCGAGGCTCTCTTCCAGCGTCAGCAGACGCGGGGGCGTCATCGACTCGAAGGTGTCGGAGCTCGCGGCACGCATGTTCGTGAGCTTCTTCTCCTTCGTGATGCTCACGTCCATGTCATCGGCACGCGAGTTCTCGCCGACGACCATGCCCTCGTAGACCTCTTGCGTGGGCTGGACGAAGAACGACATGCGCTCCTGTAGAGCGATGATCGCGAAGGGCGTGACGACTCCGGCGCGGTCGGAGACGATCGAACCGTTCTGGCGCGTGACGATCGCGCCCGCCCAGGGCTCGTAGCCGTGCGAGATCGCGTTCGCGATGCCGGTGCCGCGGGTCGTGGTCAGGAACTCGGTGCGGAAGCCGATCAGGCCGCGCGATGGGACGATGAACTCCATGCGCACCCAGCCGG
>CAYZEL010000209.1:0-3239 GCA_964477515.1 uncultured Microbacterium sp. | reverse complement strand
CGTCCTGGTGTTCAACCCGGGCGCGGCATTCTCGCTCGGCGAGGGCGTCACCTGGGTCTTCACGATCGCCCTGGCCGCTGTCGCGGTCGCGATCGTGTGGCTGATGTTCACGCGAGTCCGCTCGCGCGCGTGGGCCGTCGTGCTCGGACTCCTACTCGGCGGTGTGCTGGGCAACCTCACCGATCGACTCCTGCGCGACCCGGGCTTTCCCGTAGGTCACGTCGTGGACTTCATCTCCACACCGTGGATGATGCCCGCGATCTACAACGTCGCCGACATGTTCATCGTGTGCGACATGATCGTCATCGCCCTGCTCGTCCTGCTCGGCCTGCACATGGACGGCACGCGCGATCGCCGGGAGGATCGCACCTCGACGTCCACGGAAGATGACGGTTCGGATGCCGAGTCGTCCGAGGGCGGTCCCGTTTCGGTCCAGGGCGTCTCGATCGAGGGCGTTGGGGCCGATCGCGACGCGCTGTTCCCCGTCGCGGATCCGGACGTCGGTGCCCCGCACACCTCCTCACGCCCGTCACGCCCCACTACCGTCGACGGTGACGACCACCCGACGAGGATCTAGTCGTGCCGGCGCGGAGCCTGCCCGTGCCCGACGGCCTCGAGGGGACACGGGTCGACGCGGCTCTGGCCAAGATGCTCGGCTTCTCGCGTACCTTCGCGGCTGAGGTCGCCGAGTCCGGCGGAGTGAGCCTGGACGGCCGCAGGGTCGGCAAGTCCGATCGCCTGTCGGGCGGAGCCTGGCTCGAGGTGGTCTGGGAAGAGCGCACAGAGCCCCGAGTCGTCCCGATGGCGGTGCCCGACTTCGGCATCGTCTACGACGACGACGACATCGTCGTGATCGACAAGCCCGCGGGCGTCGCCGCGCATCCGAGCGTCGGCTGGGAAGGCCCCACGGTCCTGGGCGCCCTTGCGGCGAGCGGCTACACCATCGCGACGACCGGCGCCGCCGAGCGCCAGGGGATCGTGCATCGCCTGGACGTCGGCACGAGCGGCCTCATGGTCGTCGCGAAGTCCGAGGTCGCGTACACCGCTTTGAAGCGCGCTTTCAAGGAGCGCGAAGTCGAGAAGATCTACCACGCGGTCGTGCAGGGACATCCGGATCCGCTGTCCGGCACGATCGACGCACCGATCGGTCGGCACGCGACGCACTCGTGGAAGTTCGCGGTCACACGTGATGGCAAGGACTCGGTCACGCACTACGAGACGCTCGAGGCGTTCCGCGGTGCTTCGCTGCTCGAAATCCACCTCGAGACCGGCAGGACGCACCAGATCCGGGTGCATCTGGCCGCGCAGAGGCATCCGTGCGTCGGCGATCCGCTCTACGGTGCGGACCCCACGATGTCGGCGCGCCTCGGACTCACCCGCCAGTGGCTGCACGCCCGGCAGCTGTCGTTCCACCACCCGGTGAACGGCGAGTGGGTCACGTTCGCGTCGGACTATCCGGCCGATCTCGCCCACGCTCTCGAGGTGCTGCGCGCCGGCTAGCCGTATCGGGCGACGATGTCAGCGGGGCCCCGTAGTGTGGATGCGTGGCAGCCGACTCCTTCGTTCACCTGCATGTGCACAGCGAATACTCGATGCTCGATGGGGCCGCCCGTATCGGTCCTCTGGTGCAAGAGGCCGCACGCCAGGGCATGCCCGCGATCGCGATCACCGACCACGGCAACACCTTCGGTGCCTTCGATTTCTACAAGGCCGCGAAGGATGTCGGGATCAAGCCGATCATCGGCATCGAGGCCTACGTCACCCCCGGCACGCACCGCAGCGACAAGTCCCGCGTCAAGTGGGGCGGGCCCGACCAGAACGACGACGACGTCTCGGGTTCTGGTGCGTACACCCACATGACGCTGCTCTCGCAGAGCACCGAGGGCATGCACAACCTGTTCCGGCTGTCGTCGCTCGCGAGCATCGAGGGCTACTACTTCAAACCGCGCATGGATCGCGACATCCTGCAGAAGTACGGCAAGGGCCTCATCGCGACGACGGGTTGTCCCTCGGGCGAGGTGCAGACACGCCTGCGCCTCGGCCAATACGACGCGGCGCGCGCCGCGGCTGCCGAGTTCCAGGATCTGTTCGGCAAAGAGAACTACTTCGCCGAGATCATGGACCACGGCCTCAGTATCGAGCGCCGCGTGATGACCGATCTGCTGCGCATCTCCAAAGACCTCGACATTCCGCTGCTCGCGACCAACGACCTGCACTACACCCACCAGCACGACGCGACGTCGCACGCTGCGCTGCTCTGTGTGCAGTCCGGTTCGACGCTCGATGACCCGAAGCGCTTCAAGTTCGACGGCGACGGGTACTACGTCAAGACGCCGGCCGAGATGCGACAGATCTTCCGCGACCACCCCGAGGCATGCGACAACACGCTGCTCGTCGCCGAGCGGTGCGAGGTCGAGTTCAACACGAGCGCGAACTACATGCCGCGCTACCCGGTTCCCGACGGCGAGACCGAGCAGTCCTGGTTCGTCAAAGAGGTCGAGCGAGGGCTGCAGGCGCGCTACCCGTCCGGCATCCCCGACGAGGTCCGCCGGCAGGCCGAATACGAGACCGACGTCATCGTGCAGATGGGGTTCCCCGGCTACTTCCTCGTCGTCGCCGACTTCATCAACTGGGCCAAGAACAACGGCATCCGGGTGGGGCCGGGCCGTGGTTCGGGTGCGGGTTCGATGGCCGCCTACGCCATGCGCATCACCGACCTCGACCCGCTGCAGCACGGCCTGATCTTCGAACGCTTCCTCAACCCCGAGCGCGTCTCGATGCCCGACTTCGACGTCGACTTCGACGATCGACGCCGCGGCGAGGTCATCCAGTACGTGACCGAGAAGTACGGCGACGAGCGCGTCGCGCAGATCGTGACCTACGGCACGATCAAGGCCAAGCAGGCGCTCAAGGATGCCTCGCGCGTGCTCGGCTTCCCGTTCGGCATGGGGGAGCGGCTGACGAAGGCCATGCCCCCCGCGGTGATGGGCAAGGACATGCCGCTCGAGGGCATGTTCGACAAGGCGCATCCGCGTTTCAAAGAGGCATCCGAGTTCCGGACCCTGATCGAAACCGATCCTGAGGCGAAGACGGTCTTCGACACCGCCGTCGGACTCGAGAACCTGAAGCGCCAGTGGGGCGTGCACGCCGCCGGCGTCATCATGTCGAGCGAGCCGCTCAGCGACATCATCCCGATCATGAAGCGGGAGCAGGACGGCCAGATCGTCACGCAGTTCGAC
>CAYZEL010000208.1:0-3245 GCA_964477515.1 uncultured Microbacterium sp. | reverse complement strand
CCGCCCCCTCGGGCCGGACGTCGAGCGGGCAGGGCAGGGGGTTGGACGGGGGCCGGCCACGTTTGCGACCGATCGTGTTGTTCAACTCTTCGAATCCGGGGTAGGCCTCTTCCCAGGCCTGCTGGTCGGTCTCGCCGACGTGACCCGGCGAATGCACACCGACGGGCAGCATCTCGCTCCCGAGCGCGGTCAGCGAACGGTGGTACAGATCGACGAACGGACGGAACCGGTCGGCCGGCCCCCCGATGATGGCGAGCATGAGCCCCAGCCCGTGGCGTGCGGCTCGCACGACCGACTCGGGGCTGCCGCCCACACCGACCCACGCCTTGAGCCCGTTCTCGGTCTTCGGGAAGACATCGGCGTTGTTCAGCGGAGCGCGAGTCGTTCCCTGCCAGGTCACCGGCTTCTCTTTCAGAAGCTCGGTGAACAGCCCCAGCTTCTCTTCGAAGAGCACCTCGTAGTCGCTGAGGTCGTAGCCGAACAGGGGGAAGGACTCGATGAACGAACCGCGGCCCAGAATGATCTCGGCACGACCGCGCGAGATCGCGTCGAGAGTGGCGAAACGCTCATACAGGCGTACGGGGTCATCGCTCGAGAGGACGGTCACGGCGGTGCCGAGACGGATCTGCTCTGTGCGTGCCGCGATCGCGGACAGCACGATCTCGGGGCTCGTGATGGCGAAGTCACGACGGTGGTGCTCCCCCAGGCCGATGAAAGAGATACCCACTTGATCCGCGAGCACCGCCTGGTCGACCACATCGCGGATCGTCTGGGCATCGCTCACGCGGGATCCATCGGATCCGCGGCTGATGTCTCCGAAGGTGTCGAGACCGAGTTCGAGCGTCATGAACACGCCTTTCTATTCACGTGTATGTAACAGGATGCCTCACTCGGCCATTCCCGTTCTCGAACAGCACTTCTGATTAGCCGCGCAGCAGCGCCGTGCGAAGCGTGTCGAGCCCGACCCCGCCCATGTCCAGCGCCCGCTTGTGGAACTCCTTGATCGAGAAGTCCGTGCCGCGGGCCGCGGCGTAGTCGTCGCGGACCTGCTCCCAGATGCGCTGACCGACCTTGTACGAGGGCGCCTGCCCCGGCCACCCGAGATAGCGGTTGACCTCGAATCGGACGAACTCGTCCGGCATGTTGACGTTGCGGCCCATGAATGCGAGTGCGTAATCGGCGTCCCAGATCCCGGAACCGTCGGGCCGCGGCTTGCCGAGATGAACGCCGATGTCGAGCACGACACGGGCTGCGCGCATCCGCTGCCCGTCGAGCATGCCGAGTCGGTCCGCCGGATCGTCGAGGTATCCGAGGTCTTGCATCAGACGTTCCGCGTAGAGCGCCCATCCCTCGGCGTGCCCCGAGGTACCAGCCAGCAGGCGCCGCCACGAGTTCAGCTGCGCACGGTTGTACGTCGCTTGGCCGATCTGCAGGTGATGCCCGGGGACCCCCTCGTGGTACACGGTGGTCAGCTCGCGCCAGGTGTCGAACTCGGTCACGCCCTCGGGCACCGACCACCACATGCGGCCGGGACGCGAGAAGTCATCCGTCGGCCCGGTGTAGTAGATCCCGCCCTCTTTGGTCGGCGCGATCATGCACTCGAGCGTGCGGATCTGTTCGGGGATGTCGAAGTGCGTGGCGCCGAGCTCGGCGACAGCGCGGTCACTCGTCGCCTGCATCCACTCCTGGAGGGCTTGCGTGCCATGCAGCTTTCGTGACGGGTCCTTTTCGAGCAGCGCGACCGCCTCCTCGACGCTCGCGCCGGGGCTGATCTCGTTCGCGATGGACTCCTGCTCGGCGACCATGCGCGCGAGCTCCTCGATTCCCCACTCGTAGGTCTCGTCGAGATCGATCGCGGCGCCGAGGAACCGACGCGAATGCAGCGCGTACATGTCGCGCCCCACGGCGTCGGTTTCGCTGGCGGCGGGCGCGAGCTCGGTGCGCATGAATTCGGCGAGCTGGTCGTACGCGACGCGCGCTGCCCCGGCCTGGTCTGCGAGTTCGCGCGCGAGCGACGCCGGGAGCTGTCCCTCGGCGGGGGCGGCATCGCCGGCGAACTCGGTGAAGAACCCGTTGTCGGCCGTATACCGGCCGATCTGCGTGATGACCTCGGCCACTTGGCGGCGCGCCGGCACGATCCCCTGGCGAAGTCCTTCCCGGAGAGACTCCACGTACCCGTCGACGGCGCCCTTCACGGCGCCCAGTCGCCGAGCGATGACCTCCCAGTCTTCGGCCGTCTCCGTCGGCATCAGATCGAAGATCTCGCGGATCTCTTGGGCGGGTGACGCGATGACGTTGAGATCCCGCAGATTCCATCGGATGTCATACAGCTCGAGCCCCAGGCGAAGCTCGCTCGACAGGTCGGTGCGGGTGATCTCGTCGATCGGATCGGTCGGCGCGGCCGCGTCGAGGGCGCTCAGTGTGCGTCGAGCTTCGTCCGCGAACCGCGCGTGCCCCTCGGGCGAGAAGTCATCGAACCGGTCTGCGTGCTCCATCCTGCCGATGTAGGTGCCCAAAGTCGGCGAGAGTTCTGCGAGCGTGTCGACCCAGGCTTCGGCGATCGCGTCGATCTGTGTGGGCGTGCGAGTTGCTTCGGTCATCCTTCGAGCCTAGTGAGCCGCCTCGTTCCAGTCCGAACCGCGCCCGATCTGCACGTCCAACGGCACGGAGAGTTGCGCCGCACCGCCCATGCGGGTGCGCACGATCTGCTCCGTCGCGTCCCACTCGCCCGGTGCGACCTCGAGCACGAGTTCGTCGTGGATCTGCATGAGGACGCGCGAGCCGAGCCCCTGCTCGCGCAGCGCGGCATGGATGTCGAGCACCGCGATCTTCATGATGTCGGCGGCGCTGCCCTGGATGGGCGCGTTGAGCGCTGCCCGCTCCGCATTCTCGCGCAGAACCCGGTTCGGGCTGGCGAGGTCGGGGAAGGGACGCCGACGGCCGAAGATGGTCGTGGTGTACCCGTCGATCTTGGCCTGCTCGACCGATGCGCGGAGATAGTCGCGCACAGCACCGAACCGGGCGAAGTACTCCATCATCAGCTGCTTCGCTTCGCTCTGTTCTATGCGCAGCTGCTTCGACAGGCCAAACGCCGACAACCCGTAGACCAGGCCGTACGACATCGCCTTCACCTTCGTCCGCATCGCGGGGGTTACGTCGGAGGGCTCCACCCCGAACACGCGGGCGCCCACGAACCTGTGCAGGTCTTCACCCGAGTTGAACGCCTCGATCAGGCGCTATCTCGA
>CAYZEL010000207.1:0-3356 GCA_964477515.1 uncultured Microbacterium sp. | reverse complement strand
GGGAGCCGGCGGGTCCTCGGCCGCCTGCGAGGGCGTCGCGCGGTTCCGGGCACCAGCGACGCCGGACTGTCGGATCGCCTCGCGGGACTCGCCGGGGTCGGACTCGTTGTGCGCACCGTCTCGCCGGGGCCTCCGACCGCCGTCGCGTACGCCCTGAGTGAGAGCGGCCAACGCTTGCTGCCGATCCTCGACCAGCTCGGTCGATGGGCATCGGGCAACCTCGCCGAGCAGCCCACGGCCTAGGCACGGCCCGGGGATCGAGTGCCGCCGTCGCTCCGCACCCCGCGTCGGCGAGGCCGGAGCGACGGTGCGGCTCAGGGCACGACGACGGCTCGGCCGCGCACGGTTCCCGCGTGCAGCTTCGCGTACGCCTCGACGGCGTCCTCGATCCCGTATCGCTCGACGTGCACCTCGACATCGCCCGCGCGGGCGAGATCGAGCACCTCGATCAGCTCGCTGCGCGATCCCCAGTACGGGGCACGAACCGCCGCACCGAACGGGGTGGCGAAGAATCCGGTCTGCATCGTGCCGCCGCCGATCCCGACGATGTGCACGAAGCCATCCATCGCGACCACGGCCCGCGCGGTGTCGATCGTCTGCTGCACCCCGACGAAGTCGAAAACGGTCTCGGCGCCCGCCTCGCCCGTCAGCCGCTTGATCTCGCCCACCGTGTCAGGACCCGAGATCACCGTGTGGTGGGCACCGACCTCGCGCGCGAGCGCGAGCTTGTCCTCGTTCAGATCCACCACGATCACCGTGGCCGATGAGACGGCCCGCAGGATCTGGATCGCGACGTGGCCGAGGCCGCCCGCGCCGATGACGACGGCGGTCGCGCCGGGGTACAGCTTCGCGGCGGCTGACCGGATCGCGTGGTACGGCGTCAGGCCGGCGTCCGTGAGAGACACGGTCGCGACCGGATCGAGATCGCCGAGGGGCACCAGGTGGCGTGCGTCGTCGACGATCACGTACTCGGCCATCGCGCCGGGGGCACCCAAGCCCGGAGGGGCGATGCCCTGGGCCGCGGCGTTGGGACAGTAGTTCTCGCGCCCCTGGGAGCACGCGTGGCACTGTCCGCACCCCCACGGTCCGTAGATCGCGTACGAGCCGCCGAGCACGATGCCCTCGACCCCTTCGCCCAGCTTGTCGACCGTCCCCGCGCCCTCGTGTCCGAGGGTCAGGGGAAGACCGTAGATGTACTGCTCAGCGGGAAGGTCCATCAGGAACCAATCGGAGTGGCAGAGCCCTGCTGCCGTGACCTTGAGTCGGATCTGGCCGGGCCCGGGCTCCGGTGTGTCGATCTCGACGACCTCGGGACCTTTGCCGATCTCGCGGTACTGGACTGCCTTCATGGTCGACTCCCTTCTCTGCGTGTTCTCAGTTCTCTACGTTTCTCAGTCTGCTCCTCCGGGTGCGCATCCCGTCAGCCCCCTGGCCCGTGACAAATACGCGCGGTAGCCTGTGCGAACCGTCAACGCAGATGGGATCCGCATGTCGTCGCCCTGGTCGTCGCGGCGCGAGGTCTCGCCCGAGACGTCGCGCCTGCTGATCGAGCGCGCGCATGACGAATTGGTGCACGGCAATTCCGGCGATCAGCGCTTGCTCGATGTGCGTCCCCTCGTGCGTGAGTCCTGGCGCCGATCGCTCGCCGGCCTCGTCGGAGCCGAGGGCCTTCCGCCCGTCGCGCTGTCACCCGCGGAACTCGAGGAGTATCGACGCACGCACCCGCTCGCGGAGGTGCTCGAGATGATCCGTGCGCTGCTGCTGCCCGGTGACGCAGCCGAATCGGGCGTCGCCGTCGCGGTCGGCGATGCGGCGGGGCGCCTCCTCTGGGTCGAGGGCGACCGAAACGTGCGCGCGCTCACCGGCGAAATGGGATTCGTCGCGGGCGCGAACTGGTCCGAGTCCGCTGTCGGAACCGCCGCCCCGGGGACGGCCCTCGCCCTGGATCGATCGGTGCAGATCCGCGGCGCCGAGCATTACAACCGCCTGGTCCAGCCGTGGAGTTGCACGGCTGCGCCCGTGCACGATCCCGAAACCCGACGCATCCTGGGCGTCATCGACGTCACGGGCGGCTCGAGCGCCGTCACCCCGCAGGCGCAGCTCCTGGTGGATGCGACGGCCCGGGCGGTCGAGGGTGAGCTGCTCGTTGCCCGGCTGCGTGCCCGTGCGGCGGCTCTCCCGCAGGCATCGGAGACCCGGAGGCCGCGGCGCCGTGCCCCGCGGCCCGAGGTCGTGCGCTCTACCCTGCGGGTACTCGGGCGGGACCGCGGTCTGCTGGAGATCGGCGGCGAGGGATCGGACCGGATGACCGAGCTCAGCGCCCGTCACGCCGAGATCCTCCTGATGCTCGCCACCCACCGGCAGGGGTTGTCGGCGGACGCCCTGGCCGAGCTGGTCTACGGCGAGAGCGCCTCGGCTGAGACCCTGCGGCCCGAGATGGTTCGCCTGCGGAAGGCGCTCGAGCGCACCGCCCCGCACCTCGTTCCCGCCTCGCGCCCGTATCGGCTCGGACCGGAACTCGAGACGGACGCCCAGCACGTGCTGTCACTGCTCGACCGCGGAGCTCATCGGGTCGCACTCGCCGCCTATCGGGGTGCGGTGCTGCCGGACTCGGTCGCGCCCGGCGTGGAAATGGTGAGGGACAGCGTTCGCCAGTCGCTTCGCGAGGCACTCCTCGCCGAGGCATCCGTCGACGTCCTGCTGGCGTACGCCGACACCGAAGACGCGTCCGAAGACGACGAAGTGCTGCGGCTGTGCCTGAGTCTGCTGCCGGCTCGTTCACCCCGTCGCGCGGGCCTCGTCGCGCGCATCGCGCGCCTCGAACCCTGACAGGGACTCCGGGGCCGCGGCATCCGCCCGCGCAACGCGATGCAACGTTGCGCGGCCTACCGTCGACGCAGATCGCGGCAGTGCATGCCGCTCACTCATGACACGTCGAAGGAGACAGACATGACCATCGTCGAAGAGGGCGTCTCGAGCGTCTACGCCGCCCCGGGCCAGCGCGGGGCGCTCGCCGAATATCGGAGTCGGTACGGGCACTACATCGGCGGCGAATTCGTCGAGCCGGTGAAGGGGCAGTACTTCGAGAACATCTCGCCGGTCAACGGCAAGCCGTTCTGCGAGGTCGGGCGCGGAACCGCCGAAGACATCGATCGCGCCGTCGACGTCGCCTGGAAGGCGTTCGCCTCGTGGAAGAAGACGACGCCGGCCGAGCGCGCCAACATCCTGAACAAGATCGCGGATCGGATCGAGCAGAACCTCGAGATGATCGCCGTGGCCGAGACGTGGGACAACGGCAAGCCCGTCCGCGAGACCCTGGCCGCAGACATCCCGCTGGTCGTCGACCACTTCCGCTA
>CAYZEL010000206.1:0-3358 GCA_964477515.1 uncultured Microbacterium sp. | reverse complement strand
TTCGAACATGACCGCTGGTGCCGTAGGTCCGCGCCCGCCAGGATGGGGGCATGTTCTCTGACGCCGCGCCCACGACGTCGCCCGCGATCGAGGTCGCGGGGCTCACGAAGCGCTACAAGGACGTCGTCGCCGTCGACGACATCTCGTTCGAGGTGGCCGTCGGCGGGGTTTTCGCGTTCGTGGGGACGAACGGCGCGGGCAAGTCCACGACGATCGGATGCGTCACCACCGCGCTGCCCTTCGATGCGGGCAGCGTCCGGGTCGCGGGACACGACGTCCGTCGGGAGGGCGAGGACGTGCGCCGTCGCATCGGGGTCGTGTTCCAGGAGTCGTTGCTCGACGAGGCGCTCACGGTACGCGAAAACCTTCGCATGCGCGGGCGGTTCTACACGGCGGATCGCACGGCCGTGGCGTCCCGCATCGAAGAGCTGACCGAGCTCATCCAGCTGGGCGACTTCGTCGATCGTCGCTACGGAAAGCTCTCCGGCGGGCAGAAGCGGCGCGTGGACATCGCCCGTGCGCTACTCCCGGGTCCGAGCATCCTGTTCCTGGACGAGCCCACCGCGGGCCTGGACCCGGCGAGTCGCGCGACGGTCTGGTCGACGATCCACACGCTCACGGACGCGGGCGGCCTCACCGTGTTCCTCACCACCCACTACATGGAGGAGACCGAGGAGGCGGGGCGCGTCTGCATCATCGACCGCGGCCGGATCATCGCGGAGGGGAGTCCCGCCGAGCTGCGCGCGCGACACAGCCGCAGCATCCTCACGATCACGACGCGGAATCCCGTCGCGCTCGCGACCCTCGCCGCGGCGAGAGGTCTGTCGGCCGACGGCGACGGGGCCGTCGCGGCGATCGCTGTCGAGAGCGCGGACGCGGCGCGGAGCTTGCTCGCCGCGCACGGCGACGATGTGCTCGACTTCGAGTTCCGCCACGGCAGCATGGACGACGTCTTCCTCGCCCTCACCGCGAACGAACGGACGGAGACCTGATGGGCGTCGTGCTCGGGATCGTGGCTCGCAACCTGCGGCTGTTCTTCCGCGATCGCATGAACGTCTTCTTCTCGCTCCTGGCCGCGATCATCCTCTTCGCGCTGTACACCCTGTTTCTCGGCAACCTGCAGAGTGCGTCGCTCGAGACGTCGTTTCCCGATGCCACCAGCGCCGAGCTGAAGGCGTTCGTCGACACCTGGATGTTCGCGGGGATCGTCGGCATCACGTCGATCACGACGGGTCTCGGTGCGCTGAGCGTGCTCGTCGAGGACGGCGCGTCCGGCCGTTTCCGTGACTTCCTGGTGTCGCCCATCCGTCGCGGGCAGCTCGTGCTCGGTTATCTCCTGGCGGCGCTGATCATCTCGCTCGTGATGACCCTCGTGGTGCTCATCGCCAGTCTCGCGTACATGTTCTTCGTGAGCGGTGTGACCCTGCCGCTGCCGTCGCTCCTGCTCGTGCTGGCCTATATCGCCCTGTCGGCCGCCGCCTTCACGGCGCTCTCGGCGTTCATCGCGTCGTTCATCTCCACGGTCGCGTCCTTCGCGGCGCTGTCCACCATCGTCGGAACGATCCTCGGCTTCATCGCCGGAGCCTACCTCCCGGTCGGTGTGCTGCCGGAGGGCGTGCGCGCCGTCGTGAACGCCCTGCCCTTCGCCCAATCGGCGATGCTTCTCAGACAGGAACTCACGGCGGGCACGCTCGCGACCCTCACGGGAGGGCAGCCCGCGGCGGAGGAGTTCCTACGCGAGTTCTACGGCATCGACCTGGTCGTCGGCGACTGGAGCGTGCCGACGGGGTACGTCGTCGCGATCCTCGCCGCGATGGTCGTGGTGTTCTTCGCTCTCGCTTCGGCGCGGATCCGGGCCCGCATCGTCTGAGGCGGCGCCCTCGGCTGCTGATCGGCCGTGGATTGCGGGTGCTGCGGTCGGTCATGCTGTGTGGCGCCCTGGGCCGTCCGCACGATCGAATGTGCGGCGCGCCGTGCGTCGGGCATCCTGTTCCGCGTGTCGGTCTCCGGGTCGTGCGGACGGCACGCGCCATGCGCGCGGCGGCCCAGGCGAAAACGACCACCCGTCGGGGCGAGGCGCCCGCGGGGATAGGCTGGACGGGTGAATGCGAGCCCGACAGACCAGCGCCGATTGCTGGAGATCGCCGAGCTCGACGCGCAGTTGAGCGCGTCCAAAGCCCTGCGCCAGAACCCCCCGCAAGCCGCGCGTGTGAAAGAACTCCTGACCGCGCGCCAGGCGCTCTCGCACGAGTTGTCGCGCCGCCAGGGCGTGCGCGACGACCTGCAGCTCGAAATCTCTCGCGTCGAGTCCGACGTGAAGGTCGTCGAGGCGCGCCGTAAGCGTGACGAAGATCTCCTGCAGAAGGTGTCGAACCCGAAGGATGCCGCGGGGCTCGAGCACGAGCTCGCCTCGCTCGCGCGACGCCAGGGCGACCTCGAGGATGCCGAGCTCGAACTGATGGAGAAGCTCGAGCAGGCCGAGGCATCCGTCGCCGAGCAGGAACGCCTGGTCGCCGAGACGAACGAAGAGGGCACGCGACTCTCGAACGAAGCCAAGGCGGTCGTCGCCGACGAGTCCGCCCGCGCCGAGCGACTCACCCGCGACCGCGCGGCGATCGTCGGGACCGTGCCACCCGAGCTCTTCGCCCTCTACGAGCGGCTGACGACGCGCAGCGTCGGGGCCGGTCTGCTGCGTGCGCGCACCTGCGGCGGCTGCCACATGGTGCTCTCGGGCACCGACCTGCAGGTCATCCGCGGCGTGGCCGATGACGAGATCGTCAACTGCCCCGAGTGCGGGTGCATCCTGGTGCGCACAAACGAATCGGGCCTGTGAGCCGGGCGCGATGAGTGGTGCGCTTTGGGATGACCCGATTGCGCCGCCCGCCGCACCCGACCTGATCGTCGAGGCCGATGGAGGCGCGCGGGGCAACCCGGGGATCGCCGCCGGGGGAGCCGTCGTGCTCGATGCTTCCACGGGAACCGTACTCGTCGAGATCGGGGTGTTCGTCGGGTTGGCGTCGAACAACGTGGCCGAGTACCGCGGCATGATCGAGGGTCTGCGCGCCGCATTCGAGCGGGCTCCGGCATCCGTTCGCGTGCGTCTCGACTCCAAGCTCGTGGTCGAGCAGATGACGGGACGTTGGAAGATCAAGCATCCGGACATGCAGGCGCTGGCCCGCGAGGCACGCGAACTGATCGCTGGACGGCACGTGAGTTTCGAGTGGATCCCGCGGGCTCAGAATGCGAGAGCGGATGCCGCGGCCAACGCCTCGATGGACCGTCGTGAGAGCTTTCGCCGCGACCTCGTGGCGTGAGCAGCCAGACCCGGTCAAGTCCCGTGGAGTGGTGTAACCGTTTC
>CAYZEL010000205.1:0-3362 GCA_964477515.1 uncultured Microbacterium sp. | reverse complement strand
GCGGTCCCGGGGTGTGGTTTCCCCCGCCACCCGTTAGCCTGTCGCGAGCACCGCCCCGGATCGCGTTGTACCAGACGCTGGCGCCCGCTCCGGGGCGCACGGCGCCGACGATACGCGGGCCGGCCGCGACGAACGCGGACTCATCGAGTGCGGGGGTAATCCCCGCGACGGACAGGACGGATGCCTCGGGCGAAACGGTCATGAATCCGACCCTACGACCCCGAACCCTGTGACGCGGAGCCCTACGACGCTGAACCCTGCGACGCAGAGCCCTACGACGCAGAGCCCTACGACCGTGGCACTCCCGGCACACCCGTCGTCATCGCATCGCGGAGCGCCGCCGTGTACTGCGGTGCGAGCGAGTCGAGGAACGACACGGTCAGGTGATCCTCGTCACGGTAGACGCCCGCCCCGCCGACGACCGGGAAGCAGGTCGTGTCGTCGCAGAACACGTCCGTGAAGTCGAGGAGTGTGACCCCCGCGACACCCTCGGCCGCGTCCTTCAACGGATCCTGGTCGGTCAGCAGCTCGTCGCGGGCACCGTCGCAGTTTCCGACGCCCTTCGTGCGCAGGCACTTGTTCGGGTCGTTCTCCCACACCGGGTTGTCGACGACGGTGACCACCGGGATGCCGCGATCGAGCATCCCGCTCCAGGCATCGCGGTATCCGGCGACCGCGGCGTCGTGGCGACTGTCGTAGCCCGCGGACGAGTAGGGCGTCGTCGAGAGCCCCGAGGTGAAGACGACATCGAAGTCGCCCGCCTCGAGCACCGCGACCGCGTTCTCGCGCCACTGCGCACAGGCCTCGCCGAACGCACCGGGCGTCGACAGCGGAGTCGTACTCCACGGACAGGCGCCCTTGAAGAGGGTCGTGAGGTGCCATCCGTTCTGGTCCGCCATGCGCTGGAACGTCGACAGCAGCTGGAACGCGTGACTGTCGCCGATGAGGGCGACGCGCGGGGCATCCGCCGCATCCGATCCGAACTCGCACGTGACGGCGCGCGAGTCGTTGAGCTGCACGAAGCACTGCTCATCGGACGGCATGTCGGCCGCGGCGAAACCGGGGGCGGGCAGCACCGTGTCACCGAAATCGACCTCCGCACACGCGGGGTCGAGCACGCTCGCCGCGCCGAAGCACTCGGGCGGATCGGCGCGGAGCTGTTCGATCGCCGCGACGCCCTCGCGGTACGCGGGCGCGTTGATCGCCCAGGCGCCGGCCGCGGTCGCCCCGACCAGGATCATGGCGACGAGCGAGGCCCAGAGCGTCACGCGCGGCGGACGGGTCGTTAGGACCTTCCAGGCGCGTGCCGGGTCCTCGACGAACTTCTTGGTGAGCCACGCCAGCACGAAGCAGAGCGCGAGCAACGCGACACGGTGGTAGATCGTCAGCCCCCAGAACGGCACGGAAGGTGCGATCACGATCAGGGGCCAGTGCCACAGATAGAGGCTGTACGAGATGTCGCCCACGAACTGAGCGGGACGGATCGAGAGGATGCGCGTCGGGTACCACCAGCGCGCGGTGTTGGACGCGGCGATGACCGCGGCGGCACCGAGCGTCGGCACGAGCGCCATGTAGCCCGGGTACGGGGTGAGCCCGTCGAAGCGGAACGCGGCGTAGAGAAGTGCGGCGATCCCGGCCCACCCGAGGACGAAGCTGCCGATCGCGTTGCGGATCCGCAGCATCGGCACGAGGGCGATCAGCGCGCCGACCCCGAACTGCCACATGCGCGTGAACGTCACGAAGTAGGCCGGCGCGGGGTTCGTCATCGTGAAGATCACGCAGAAGACGAAGGATGCGAGGGTCACGACACCGAGTGTCGTGATGATCGCGCGGCGACGGGCGCCCCGGAAGAACTTCACGCCGATCCATGCCGCGAGCAGCATGATGAGCGGCCACAGCACGTAGAACTGCTCTTCGAGCGACAGCGACCAGTAGTGCTGGACCGTGGTCGG
This sequence comes from uncultured Microbacterium sp., assembly GCA_964477515.1. GTDB lineage: Bacteria > Actinomycetota > Actinomycetes > Actinomycetales > Microbacteriaceae > Microbacterium. Next base: position 1,410 of record CAYZEL010000205.1, on the reverse strand, counting down.
CTCGCCCGAGAGCGCGAGGTAGTCCGTGGAGGAGAACGCGAGGTACCAGTTCTCGACGTAGAACGTCGACGCGATGATCTCGCGCACCTCGTTCGGCAGTGCCGATAGCGGGAACAGGTAGGGCGATGCCACCACGATGGCGCTGAACAACAGCACCAGCAGCGCGGCGGGGAGCAGGCGGCGCGCACGGCGAGCCCAGAACTGCGCGAGGCGAACTCCGCCCGTCGCCTCGAGCTCGCGCATGAGGTGCCCGGTGATCAGGAATCCGGAGATGACGAAGAAGACGTCGACGCCGACGTACCCGCCCGACAGGCGTCCGGGCCAGAAGTGGTAGAGCACCACGAACAACACGGCGATCGCGCGCAACCCCTGCACGTGCGGGATGAAGCGCGAGGGCTCCGCGTGTTCGGGTGAGCGATCACGCCGTTCGCGTCGGAGCATCTGCGAGGGGGCGCCCAGATTCTGCGGGCCGAGTTCATGGTCTGCGGAGGGCACCAGACGACGCTACCCGCTCGCGCGCGGGATGCTCGCATTGCCGCGTGTTTCCGCCACTAAGCCGAGCCTCAGCTTGCTTGCGGAATGTCTGAGGCTGAGTAGCGTTTACCCCAGAGTCGCCGCGAACATCGCGGCCGGAGGGACCATTATGACGAAGACACAGACCGTTTCCACCACCGTCAGCGACCCCGATGTGTCGGCTGCCGCCGCGCAGTTCCTCTCCCCCGTCGTCCTCGGCCTGCAGGCCCTGACGATCAACGGCAAGCAGGCGCACTGGCACGTGCGCGGCAGCAACTTCATCGGTGTCCACGAGTTGCTCGACGCCGTCGTGGCCAATGCGGGCAACTGGGCCGACCTCGCCGCTGAGCGGATCGTCGCCCTCGGTCTGCCGATCGACGCGCGTGTCGCGTCCGTCGCCGCGAAGGCCGGAGCGACCGGCGTTCCCGCGGGCTTCGCGAAGTCCGACCTCGTGATCCCCGCGGTCATCGCCGACATGGACGCGATTTTGCTCGACGTGCAGGCCGCGATCGAGGGGCTCGACGAGGTCGATCTGACCAGCCAGGACGTCGCGATCGAGATCAAGCGCGGCCTCGAGAAGGACCGCTGGTTCCTGTTCGCCCACGTCAGCGAGTAAGACCTCCGCGCGCGAGCGCGGACAGAAGGGCTCCCGGGCGACCGGGGGCCCTTTTTCGTGCGCCCGGTCCGCGCGAGAGGACGCGACATGCCGTGCGTGCCCGCGGCGACGCGGCATGTCGCGTCCCCTCGCGCGAGGCGCAGCCCTCGGATGCCTCAGGCCAGGTGCGTCCGGCGGCCCGCGATCATCGTCGCGGCGACGCGCCTGCCGCGCAGTCCCGCTGCGTCCGCGGTGCGCGGGTCCGCCCCGCACAGGGCGAGATCGGCCGCGGCCCCGGGTTC
>CAYZEL010000204.1:0-3402 GCA_964477515.1 uncultured Microbacterium sp. | reverse complement strand
AGGCCGTGCGACAGTGGGCGAACCTCGGCTATCCGCGACGCGCCCTCTGGCTGCACCGGGCGGCGAGCGAGATCACTGAACGGCACGGCGGGGTCGTGCCGGCCGACGTCGATGCCCTCCTCGCACTCACGGGGATCGGCGACTACACGGCTCGGGCCGTCGCCGTCTTCGCCTACGGCCTGCGCGAGCCCGTCGTCGACACCAACACCCGGCGCGTCCTCGCCCGGGTCGTGGCGGGTCTCTCCCAGCCCGGGCCCGCGCATCGACGCGACCTCGACGACATGCGCGCGGTCCTGCCCGACGACATCGCTCGTTCGACGATCGTGAACGCCGCCGCGATGGAACTCGGCGCGGTCGTTTGCACCGCGCGGTCACCCCGCTGCGACTCGTGCCCGATCGCGCGCCACTGCGCGTGGCGCGCCGACGGATATCCCGACACGGGCGACGCTCGACCACGCCAGGCGCGCTACGAGGGCAGCGACCGGCAGACGCGCGGAGCCATCCTTCGTGCTCTGCGCGGTACGGACGGCCCGGTCGCGCTCGACGACGTGATCGCGGAATGGCCGGATGCGGCGCAGCGCCATCGAGCGATCGATTCGCTCATCGCGGACGGCCTCGCCGAGGCATCCGACGGTCTGCTGCGCCTACCCGGCGCCTGAGGCCGCCGACTACTTCTCGGTGTCGGCCGGTTCTTCCTCGAGCTCGTCCTCGAGTTCGTACTCGAGTCCCTCGGCATCGGCCTCGACCTCGGCCTCGTCGAGCTCGCGCGGCTTGACGTACGGATCGGCCTCGCCCGCGTACGTCGCCGACGCGGCGATCCCGGCCACGGCGGCGTCGCGCTCGCGGGCCTCGCGCAGGAGCGCTGAGATGGCGTCGGCGTTGTCGGGCAGGGCGTCCTGGATGAACTCGAGCGACGGCGTCAGCCGCGTGTTGAGGTGCTTGCCCATCTCGGAGCGCAGCATCCCGGTCGCCGAGGCGAGCGCCTTGGCGCTGTCGGCGCGCTCTTGCTCCGATCCGAGGACCGTGTAGAAGACGCTCGCGTGCTGCAGGTCGCCCGTCACACGGACGTCGGTGATGGTGACGAACCCGAGACGGGGGTCGCGCAGACCCTTCTCGAGGCGCTCCGCCAGCACGACCTTGATGCGGTCGGCGAGTCGTGCCGCTCTCTCACTGCCCATGTTCCTGCTTCTTCCTTCTGCTACTCACACACCGCCGAGCGTGGTGGGTCTGTCGGAGTCGGAGGGGCGGGATGCTTCCGCTGAGCCAATCGGGGTAGGGGTCCCCGCTCTTGGCTCAGCGGGAGCATCCCGCCCCGACCAACGCCTAGATCAGATCAGCCGCGCGGCTTCTCCACCATCTCGGTCGTCTCGATCTCGTCGCCGATCTGGATGTCGTTGAACTTGCCGAGTCCGATACCGGCCTCGTAGTCCGTGCGCACCTCGGTGACATCGTCCTTGAAGCGACGCAGCGACTCGATGGCGAGACCATCGGCGATGACGACGCCGTCGCGGATGACGCGAGCCTTGGCGTTTCGGGTGATCGTTCCACTGCGGACGATGACACCGGCGATGTTCCCGAACTTGGAAGAGCGGAACACCTCGCGGATCTCGGCCACACCCGACTGCTTCTCTTCGAACTCCGGCTTGAGCATGCCCGTGAGGGACTGCTCGACGTCGTCGATCGCGTTGTAGATGACGGAGTAGAACCGCACGTCGACACCCTCGCGAGCCGCGCGTTCGCGCGCCTTCGCGTCGGGGCGGACGTTGAACCCGATGACGATCGCGTTGTCGATCGTGGCCAGGTTGATGTCGGACTCGGTGACCGCACCGACACCGCGGTGGATGATGCGCAGCTGCACCGAGTCGTCGACCTCGATCTTGAGGAGCGACTCTTCGAGCGCCTCGACGGCACCCGAGACGTCACCCTTGATGATGAGGTTGAGCGATTCGACCTTGCCCTCTTGCAGGGCACGGGTGAAGTCCTCGAGCGAGATGCGCTTGCGAGCCTTCGCCAGGGCGGCGTTGCGTTCGGCAGCCTCACGCTTCTCGGCGATCTGGCGAGCGAGGCGATCCTCGTCGGTCACGAAGAAGGTGTCACCGGCGCGCGGGACGTTGGACAGACCCAGCACCTGGACGGGGCGGGACGGGCCGGCCTCGGTCAGGGCGCTGCCGTCGTCGTCGAACATCGCACGGACGCGGCCGTGGGCCGTGCCTGCCACGATGGTGTCGCCATAGCATTCGATCTGATGAAGCAAACGGCGGCCGCCGACTGGCAAGTCGTAATGCACCTTCGGCGGATGCAGATGTAGCCGGTCGTAATCGATGACGTTGAGATCGGCCTTGTAGCCGGGCGCAATCACGCCGCGGTCGGTGAGGCCGACCGACAGCGCGGTCTTGCGCGACTGCGCGGCCACCACGAACGGGATCGACAGTTTTTCGCCTCGTGTCCGGTCTCGCGTCCAGTGCGTCAACAGATAGGTCGGGAAGCTGGCGTCGCAGATGATGCCGCAATGCGCGCCGCCGTCGGATAGGCCCGGCACTGCATTCGGATCGGTCAGCATCTCGCGGGTGGCATCGAGATTGCCGTCGGCGTAATTCAAGAACGGCACATAGAGCATGCCGCGGCCATCGTCCGACAGCATCGCCTCATAGGCCAGTTCTTCCGGCTGCCGGCCCTCGCGGCGGGCCTGCGCGCCCAGCGCGTTTTCCGGCGGCTGCTCGTAGTCCGGGGGATCGCCGAGCAGATACATCTTGTCGTAGTTCGGCCGGAAGAACAGCGGATCGTCGGTCGAGGTCGGTGTCTCGCTCAGGATCGCGGCGCGGACGTCGGGCTGATGCAGGCGCTTCAATCTCTCTGCCAGCGGCAGGTTCGCAATCGCGCGATAGCTCGGATGGGTCTGGAACGGATTGCGCGACAGTTCGAGGCCAAGCAACAGCCCGACCGGGCGCGCGGCGATCTGTGCGGTGATCGACAGCCCGCGCGCGGAAGCTTCATTGATGGTGTCGAGCGTCTGGCGCCAGCGCCGCGGCGCCCTGTCGTTCTGGGTGATGGAAAACGACACCGGGATCCCGGTGTTCTCGGCCACCCGCAGCATCATCGGCAGGTCTTCATGGATGGTCGACAGATCGAGCACGAACTGGAACACGCTGCGGCCGGTCTTCTGCATGGCGCCGGCGATCGCCGTCAGTTCGTCCTCGCCGGCCTTCAGCGTCGGGGTGAAGTCTCCGGTGGAGGTGCGGTGGTTGAGGGTGCGCGAGGTCGAAAATCCCAGCGCGCCGGCCCGCACGGCATCGCCGGCCAGCGCCGCCATGGCGGCGTTGTCTTCGGCGGTCGCCGGATCGCGTCGCGCGCCGCGTTCGCCCATCACGTAGACGCGCAGCGCGGCGTGCGGCAGTTGCGCGC
>CAYZEL010000203.1:0-3409 GCA_964477515.1 uncultured Microbacterium sp. | reverse complement strand
CGGCATCGCCGTTGCCTGAAGACGTCCACCCCGGACTGTCACGCCGCGGCCTCCTCGGCCTGTTCGGAGCCGGGGCGGCGGGCCTGGCCGCCGGTGCCGCCGGAGGTGTCGCCGGGGGCATGGCCATCTCGCGCGCCACGGCCGCGAGCGGCGCGGACGGTGTGCATGCCTTCTTCGGTCCGCACCAGGCCGGGATCGTCACGCCCGTGCAGGACCACCTGCACTTCGCCGCCTTCGACATGATGGCGCGGACGAACCGGGACGACCTGATCAGCCTGCTGCAGGACTGGTCGTACGCCGCCGCGCGGATGACACAGGGTCTCGATGTCAGCGCGTCGGGCTCGGTGGGCGGTTCGCCCGAGGCCCCGCCGGACGACACCGGCGAGGCGCTGGGGCTGCCCGCGAGCTCGCTCACGATCACGATCGGGGTGGGCCCGAGCCTGTTCCAGAATGCGGTCGGCGACCGCTACGGCATCGCCGCGCGCCGCCCCGCGGGGCTCGAGCGGCTGCCCGCATTCCTCGGCGATGACCTCGACCCGGCGCTCAGTGACGGCGATCTGTGCGTCCAGGCCTGCGCCGACGACCCGCAGGTCGCGGTCCACGCGATCCGCAACCTCAGCCGCATCGCGTTCGGCCGTGCCCGCATCCGCTGGTCGCAGCTCGGTTTCGGGCGGACGCCGATGACCACCACCCCCAAGGCCACCCCGCGCAATCTGTCCGGTTTCAAGGCCGGCACGGCCAACATCCTGGCCAACGACCGTGCGGGGCTCGACGAGCACGTCTGGGTCGGCGCATCCGACGAACCCGCATGGATGGCGGGCGGCTCGTACCTGGTCGCGCGCAAGATCGCGATGATCATCGAATCCTGGGACCGCGTGCGTCTCTCGGAGCAGCAGCGCATCATCGGCCGGTCGAAGGGCGAGGGGGCGCCGCTGTCGGGCGGCGGCGAATTCACGCAACCCGATTTTCGGGCGACGGACGCCTCGGGCCAGACGGCCATCGACGCCGCGAGTCATGTGCGGCTGGCGCATCCGACCCTCAACGACGGCGTCCGGATCCTGCGTCGCGGGTACAACTTCGTGGACGGCAACAACCAGCTCGGCCGCCTCGACGCGGGCCTGTTCTTCCTGTCCTACCAGCGCTCGCCCGAGCGGTTCGTGAAGATCCAGCGCGCGCTGTCGACCGACGCGATGAACGAGTACGTGCGCCACGTCGGGTCGGGCATCTGGGCCGTCCCGCCGGGGGCCTCCGAGACATCCTTCGTCGGCGCCGGACTCTTCGCCTGAGCTCCTCCTAGCGCGACGCCGGGGGCGGCGGTCGGCGCGAGCCGGTGGGGTCCGAGCGGCGTCCCTCGCGCCTCGCCAACGCGGGGTCCGCGAACAACCAGCCCGGCCGCGGCTCCACGAGCGGCCGGAAGACGCGCCGCACGGGTGCCGTCGCGAGACCCAGCGCGATCAGCACCGAGACGACCACGACGATCGGAAGCCACAGCCAGGTCGGTTCGAGGTCGCGCAGCACTCCGGACTCGCGGAACGGGTACAGCACGAACGAGTGCAGCAGGTAGACGTACATCGTGTACTGACCGAAGTGGGTCCACCATGTCTTCCGCCGCGGAACGAGCACGAGGAACGCCGCGCTCAGGACGAGCGCCACGACCATGAGCGCGAGCCGTACCCCGCCCGCCCACCACTGCGTACCACCGAGGTCGGCGTAGGCGTCGTCGTAGAAGAGCCACGTCCGCAGGTTCATCTGCTCCCAGGCGTCGAGGTAGAACCACGCCACGAATGCCGCGAGAGCGAGGGCGGCGATCGCCCCGATCACGACGAGCGGCGAGCGGGAGCGCAGTAGGCGTAGGCGATCCACGATGTCGTGTTCGCGCAGCCACCACCCGAGGGTGAAGAACGGCAGCAGCCCCAGTGTGCGCGAGAGCGAGAAGGTCGAGTCGATGTTCGGCAGGTAGCCGGCGCCGATCGAGATGAGCACGGTCCAGAGCAGGGGCCAGCGCAGCAGCGCCAGGTACGGCAGCACGAGCCGGAAGATCCCGAGCGCGAGCAGGAACCACAGGGTCCACGACGGCTGGCTGAGGTCCGGCGCGATGTCACCCTCGACGATCCACTTCGTCAGCGACCAGAGCCCCTCGAAGATCACGTACGGGACCAGGATGTCGGTGATGACGCGCGCCATCTGCCGGTGCGACGGGGTACCCGCCTTCGAGAAGTAGCCGGAGATGATCGCGAACGCGGGCATGTGGAACGCGTAGATGACGAGGTACAGCGTGAGCGCGATGTCGGAGTCGTAGGTCAGTCTCTGCACCGAGTGACCCAGGACGACCAGCACGATGCACGCGAAGCGGGCGTTGTCCCAGAACGGAACGCGCTTCGTGGCGCCGGGGGTGCGGGGCTTCGCGGTCGCGCCCGTGCCCGCGCCCCCGTCGGCGCTGGAGGGGCGTGGGCTCTCGTCGCTCATAGGCGTGCCACCCTACCCTGGCGGGGTGCACGCGCGGCGGGTGTTGCGTCCCGGTATTGTCACGTCGAGGTGAGGTGTTCATGACGGTGATAGATGATGCGCCCGGCCGGGATCGAGCAATCCCCGATGTGGATTGGCACGTATTCCCCGAGGGAACCGTGCGCGACGTGCTCGAGGCCCCGAGCGGCTCGCTCGCGCGGGTGCGGCTCGGACCGGAAGACGGCCCTCGCGTTCTGCTCCTGCCCGGGGTGACCGGGTCGAAGGAGGACTTCGTCCTCATGTTCCCGTTGCTCGCGGCCGCGGGCTACCGTGTCGAGTCGATCGATCTCGCGGGTCAGTACGAGTCGTGGCAGGCCGGTCCGTGGAATCTCGATCCACCGAGACCCCGCTACGACTACCGCCTGTTCGCCGATGACCTCATCGCGGCGCTCGAGGACGGCTTCCACGAGTCCGGCCCGGTGCACGTGCTCGGCTACAGTTTCGCGGGGCTCGTGGCGCAGCAGGTGCTGGTCGAGCGGCCCGAGTTCTTCGCGAGTCTCACTCTGCTGTCGACCCCGCCCGCGGCGGGTCAGGTGTTCCGCGGCGTCAAGCGCATCGGGCGACTCAGTGCCGGAGCATCCCCGCGTACGGGTGCCGCCCTGCTGCTGTGGGGGATCCGCAACAACCTCAACCGCGTGCCGCCCCGGCGGATCGCCTTCGTGCGCGAGCGGTTCGCGTTGACGCGGCGCGACAGCGTGAACGACATCGTGGGGTTGATGATGACGACCCCGGATGTCGCGAGGGAGGTCGCCGCCCTGCCGATCCCCAAGCTCGTCGCCGTGGGCGAGCACGACCTCTGGCCCACGACGGAGCATGCGGAGTACGCGCGCGCGATCGGCGGCGAGTTGCGGCTGTATCCGACGGGGCACAGCCCCTGCGAGACGACACCGCATCAGCTGACGCG
>CAYZEL010000202.1:0-3429 GCA_964477515.1 uncultured Microbacterium sp. | reverse complement strand
GGTCAGGGCCGCAGCAGCACCTTGATCGCGCGACGCTCGTCCATCGCGGCGTAGGCCTCGGCGGCCTCCTCGAGGGGCAGCGTCAGGTCGAACACGCGACCCGGCTGGACGACGCCGTTCCAGACATCCGGCAACAGCTCTTCTATGTAGTTGCGGACGGGTGCGACGCCACCGCGCAGGCCGATGTTCGCACCGAACAGGGAGCCCACGGGGACGGAGTTGCCCTCGGCGGGAACGCCGACGAACCCGACCGTGCCGCCCGGACGGACGGTGGCGATCGCCTGGTCCATGCTCTCGGGTGTGCCGACGCACTCGAGCACCGCGTCGGGGCCGATGCCGTCGAACAGCGCTCTTGCGGCCGCGATGCCCTCGTCTCCGCGCTCGGCGATGACGTCGGTCGCGCCGAACTCGCGGCCGAGCGCCTGTCGGGATGCGTGGCGCGACATCAGCACGATGCGCTCCGCGCCGAGGCGCTTCGAGGCGAGCACGGCGCAGAGCCCGACAGCGCCGTCACCGATCACGACGACCGTGCTGCCGGGGCCGACCCCGCCGGACAGGGCCGCGTGGTGACCGGTGCCGAAGACATCCGACAGTGTCAGGAGGTGGGGGATGAGGTCGTCGGACGGGTACTCGGGGGTCTTCACGAGTGTCCCGTCGGCGTGCGGCACGCGGACGAACTCGCCCTGGGCGCCGTCGGCGAACCCGCCGAAGTGATCGCGCGAGCCCCACCATGAGTGCTCGAGGCACGAGGTCGAAACGCCGTTGCGGCAGTTCACGCAGGTCATGTCGCAGTCGTAGAACGGCGCGATGACGAAGTCGCCGACCGCGACGTTCTCGACCTCGTCGCCGATGGCCTCCACCACTCCGACGAACTCGTGCCCGATGCGCGAGCCCGGCTTGGGGGCGCGCACGCCGCGGTAGCTCCACAGGTCCGAGCCGCAGACGCACGCCGCGACGACCCGCACGATGGCGTCGCGACCGGAGCTGAGCACGGGGTCGGGGACCTCTTCGACACGGATGTCTCGGGCTGCATGGATCGTCGTCGCGCGCATGATCTCAGCCTACGGCTCGGCTCACGAGTCGGCGGCTCGTTCGGGTGGTTCCCGCTCAGGCGGCGTCCCCCACGATGACCGCCGTCGCCTCGTCTCGCGCGCTCGCCTCATGACCGTCGGCACGCGCGAGGGTTCGGCGTCCCAGCACGAGGATCGCACTGGCGACGAGAACGGATGCCGCGGCACAGACGTACGGGACGGTGACGCCGAAAGCGTGCCAGAGGAGGGCGGCGAGCGGGGGCGCCGCCGCGCCACCGAGGAATCGCACAGCCGAGTACGACGACGACGCGACCGCTCGCGGGAGGTCGGTGGCCTCCATGACGGTCTCGGTGAGCACCGTGTTGACGATACCGAGCAGCAATCCGCCCACGATGATGCAGACGACGAGAGCCTGAGGTACTCCGGCGAGGAGCCCGGCCGCCAGCAGATCGACCGCGAGCAGGGGCAGCACGATCGTGAGGACGACCGAGCGGCGCAGGCGCTTCGTCAGGAGCGGCGCGACCCACACGCTCGTTATGGCGAGCGCCACACCCCAGCCGAAGAAGGTCAGCCCGATCCCCATCGCCGAGAATCCGAGCGGGAACGGTGAGAATGCCAGCAGCACGAAGAATCCGATGTTGTAGAACAGTGCTGCACTCGCCAACACCGCCAGGGCGGGGTGGCGTAGAGCCCGGATCGGTGCGGAGAGAGCCACGGGGGTGCGGCGTTCGCCCGGACCGCGCAGCAGCACGACGATGGCGATGAACGCTATCGACATGAGGACGGCGACGCCGAAGAAGGGCCCCCTCCAGCTGACGGAGCCGAGCAGCCCTCCCAGCAGGGGTCCGACCGCGATGCCGAGCCCGAGCGCGGCCTCGTAGAGCACGATCGCCGAGCCGCTTCCGCCTGCGGCCGCACCGACGATCGTGGCGAGGGCGGTCGAGATGAAGAGGGCATTGCCGAGGCCCCAACCGGCGCGGAAACCGATCACCCAGTCGACGCCAGCGCTCATCGCGCACGCGAGCGAGAAGGCGATGATCAGGGCGAGTCCGATCAGCAGCGTCGCCTTCGCGCCGATCCGGCTGGAGACGTAGCTCGTGATGAGCATCGCGAGCCCCGTGACGAGGAGGTAGCTCGTGAAGAGCATCTCGGTCTCGACGGGTGAGGCCTCGAGCTGTTCCGCGATGGCGGGGAGGATCGGATCGACCAGCCCGATGCCCATGAACGCGACGACGCACGCGAACGCGACCGCCCAGACCGCGAGGGGCTGACGCCAGAGTGACGGAGCTCCCGCACCGACCGCGTTCATCGCGTCTCCACCGCGGCGCCGGTGCGAGCGGCGAGGACGCCGACCACGGTGTGGAGTGCCTCCCACTCCGCGCTGTCGAGGTCGGCGAAGCGGGGGAGTAGCGCCTCTGCGAGTTGCTTGCGCCATGCGGCGTACGTTTCGAGTCCGCGGCTCGTGGCCGTGACCAGGGTGACACGCGAGTCCGACGCATCCGCCGCGCGCTCGACGAGTCCTGCCGCGGCCATGATGCCGATCAGGCGGGTCATGCCCGGTTGGGTGACGCGCCCGAGAGCGGCCAGCTCGCCCAGGCGGAGCTGCCCGTGCTCGCTGAGGATGGCGAGGGCACGCCATTGCGCGGATGGTGCCGTGTTGCCGGTCTCGACGGCTGCAACGCGGGTGAGGGCGTGCGTGGCGACCAGGAGTCGCTCGAGGTCATCTACGTGGGACATCCCCATATATTATCAATGTTATATACCCATGGTATCTAAATGTTCGTGACGTGCGGACGGCGCGCGGCTAGGCGGGGCGGCGCCCGGCGGGATCAGCGCCCGGCGGCGGCGATGCGCGTCGAGAGCCGGTGCGCGTGCCGCCGCAGCGTGGGGCCGGGGCGCGCCACGTGCGCGGGGCTCGAGGCGGGGCGCATCCCCCCGCGCGGCACGGTGGCCGGGCTCCGGGCCGCCGAGGGCGACGGTTTCGTCCACCGCCTGCTGGCCTCGCGCGAGTGAGTCGGATCGGCCGGCCCGCTGCGCCGCTCGGGTAGCGTCGAGCGTATGAGTACGAGCTCTGATACCGCCGGCGTGGTGCGAGCGATCGGGCGGTGGGTGCTCGCGAGCCTGCTCATCGTGGCCGGCGCATCCCACCTGACGTGGGGACGGCGCGGCTACCGCATCGTCGTGCCCGACTGGGCGACCCGCGTGACCACGCTCGACAAGGATGCGATCGTCGTCGCCTCGGGCGCCGTGGAGCTCCTGCTCGGTGGCGCGTTGGCCGCCCTCCCGAAAGAGCGCACGCGGATCGGGTGGCTCGTCGGGGCGTTCTTCATCGCCGTGTTCCCGGGAAATGTCCATCAGTGGCTGACGGGACGATCGGCACCGCTCATGCGCACGGACC
>CAYZEL010000201.1:0-3457 GCA_964477515.1 uncultured Microbacterium sp. | reverse complement strand
TGTCGAGGTGGTTGAAGATCGTGTCCCGGGGTGCCGCATCCAGCCACTTCTCGTCCCCGCCCCCGCCCCTGTTCGTGACGAAACCGTGCGAGGTCGACGCGTGGAAGAACGAGCGGTTGCAGTAGGTCTGGCTGGGGACGGCCGCGAACCAGTGATCGAAGACGGCGAATTCGCGGGCGAGCGTCGAGAGCACCGGCAGCATCTCGGGCGAGAAGCCCCCCATGATCTGATTCGCCTCGGCCGCCGTGGCCTTCTTGCCGCGATGGAGTTCCTCGTAATTGACGTGGTAGTCCTTCAGGAAGCCCTCCATCGTGGGCTTCGCACCGGCCTTCGGCGCGTTGAACGGCGCGCTCATCTGGTGCCGCCACAGCTCGGCATTGGTGGCCGGATCGACCGTGCCGAAGAGCTGCGTGTTGACGTGCGGGTAGGCCTCTCCCGGATCGGGGTTGGGCTGTCCCATGATCACGTCGGTGGGGCCCGAATAGACGTGCGCGGCGACACGATTCCCCTCGGGATCGGGGTTCGAATAGTCACCGAACGCGAGGCCCTCGAACGTTTCGCCCGCGGGGAGGTTCTCGGGCGTGTACAGCCAGCCCAGCAGGTTGTCGAACGAGCGGTTCTCGCCCATCAGGACGACGACGTGATCGAAGCCGGGCACCTCGCGCGGGTTCAGAGACCCCAACTCGTTCTGCGAGTTCGCGATGGAGCTGCCGATCGCCGCACCCGCGGCACCGCCGGCAACGCCGCCGACGAGAAAACCGGCGGCCGCGATCCCACCGGCGCGCAAGAAATCGCGCCGACTGCGGCCACGATTCTCGGGTGCCATGTCTTCGGATGCGCTCGTTTCGGCCGCACGATCTGCCGCCGCCTCCGCGTCGGGCAGGGGGGCGGGCGCGTTTGCGGGCTCGCGAGGGTCAACGGTATCGGTCACGGCATCCTCCGCGTTCAGGTTATCGGCGGCCGCGCGGTTGCCTGCTCAGACGCGAGTCGCGCTGGGGAATCCGTCGAGCGATGTGCCCGTGGCATCCGTCACGAGGCGGACCCCCGCCGGGCCGAGGCGGAATCGGAACGGATACCCGTTGGGAATGCGCGCGCCCGGAAGGGGCAGCGCGCCCTCGCTCGCGTGACGAACGACCTCGGCGATGAGCGCGCCGTGGGCGACGGCGACGACGGATGCTCCGGGCATCTCTCGTCCGACGTCCGCCGCGATCTCGTCCAGCGTGCGCAGGGCGCGTTCCCGCAGGTCGACGGATGTCTCGGCTCCCGGGATCAGATCGCGCTCCGCCGAACCGAAGAGCATGGGCACCTCGTCGACCAGCGCTCCCTCGGCCTGGCCGTAGCCCCGTTCACGCAGCCCGGGGTAGTGACGCGGTCCCGAGGATCCGAGCGCCTCGGCGATGATCTCGGCCGTCTCGATCGCCCGCGACAGGTCGCTCGAGACCAGGACCACCGGTCCGGCGTCCGCGAGTTCGAGGCGCAAGAGCGCACCGGCCTCGCGTGCCTGCGCCCGGCCGGTGTCGTTCAGGGGGATATCGCTCAGGCCCTGGATGCGCCGCTCGCGGTTCCAGTCCGTCTCGCCGTGGCGCAGCAGGATCAGATCGGTCACGCATCCGAGCCTACGTGCAGTCGTCAGCGGGCGGACGCGAGCCCTGATGCGAGCCCGGACGCGAGGGCCCCGAGCACCTCGCTGGTACCGGCGTCGATCTTGATCGTCGCGTGGTTGTCGGCGCGGGTTGCGCCGCGGTTCACGATGATGACCGGAAGGCGACGTCGTCGCGCCCGCTCCACCAGCCGGATGCCGGAGTTCACGACGAGGGACGAACCCGCGATGAGCAACGCCTGGCTCGTCTTCAGCAGCTGCTCGGCCTCGCGGAACTTCTCGGTGGGGATGAACTCGCCGAAGAAGACGACGTCGGGCTTCAGGAGCCCCCCGCATACCGAGCAGTTCGGCACGATGAAGCCGTCGGTGGACGCGGGCAGCACGTCGCCGTCGGGTCCGAGCGGAATGTTCTCGGGCACCGCGACCCACGGGTTGTCGATCTCGATGCGCTCCGAGATGTCGCGCCGGTCGAAGACCTGGCCGCAGTGGGTGCAGAAGACGCGACGCATCGTGCCGTGCAGTTCGACCACGCGCCCGCTGCCCGCGCGCACGTGCAGCCCGTCGACGTTCTGTGTGATGACACCCGAGGCGAAGTCCTCGGACTCGAGTCGGGCGATCGCCTCGTGACCCGCGTTCGGCTGGGCGCTCGAGAACGCGTGCCAGCCGAGATGACCGCCGAGCCAGTAGCGGCGGCGGGCGGATTCGTCCGTCAGGAATTGCTGGGCCGTCATGGGCGAGCGGACGGGGGCGCCGTTGCCGCGATAGTCCGGAATCCCGGAGTCCGTCGAGACACCGGCACCGGTGAGCACGGCGATGCGACGGCCGCTCAACGTGGCGACCGCGCTGTCTATCAGCGCGGCCGTCGCGGAATCCAACTCCGAGACAGACGTCATCGTGCCTCCTCGCCGCAAGTGTAAGCGCCGCGGTTTTCCGGGATGTTACGCCGGCGGTGTCGGACGAACGACCGCCCGCTGTCCGGCGCGGTGCGAGGATGGATGTCGTGAGCACAACTCCCGCGGATGTGAACCCCGTCGTCCCTTACGCTTCACCGGCCGCGGCCCGTGGTCCGGAACACGTCGAAGTGCCGGTCTCGTACGATGCCCTCCTGCTCGCGAGCTTCGGCGGTCCCGAAGGTCAGGATGACGTCATCCCGTTCCTGCGCAATGTGACGCGCGGCCGCGGCATCCCCGACGAGCGCCTGGAAGAGGTCGCTCACCACTACCGCCACTTCGGCGGGATCAGCCCGATCAACGCCCAGAACCGCGAGCTGAAGGTGCAGATCGAGGCCGAGCTCGCCCAGCGCGGTATCGACCTGCCGGTCTACTGGGGCAATCGCAACTGGGCGCCCTATCTCGACGAGGCCGTCATCGCGGCGGAGGCCGAGGGCCACCGCACCCTGCTCGCCCTCGCCACGAGCGCCTACAGCTCGTTCTCGAGCTGTCGGCAGTACCGCGAGGACTTCGCCCGCGTGCTCGACGAGACGGGCCTCGGCGAAACGGTCACGATCGACAAGATCCGCCAGTTCTTCGACCATCCCGGCTTCGTCGCCCCGTTCGTCGCCGGCGTGCGCGACGCGGTGGCCGGTTTCGTGGCGGACGGCATCGCGCCGACCGAGATCCGTGTCCTCTTCTCCACCCATAGCGTCCCGATGGACGACGCCCGCCGGTCCGGCCCCCGCGACCGCGAGTGGGGCGAGGGCGGTGCCTACGAGGCTCAGCATCTCGCGGTCGCCGCGTACGTCATGTCGCAGATCGCGAAGGACGTTCCGGATGGAGCGGACGTTCCGTGGCAGCTGGTCTACCAGTCCCGGTCCGGTCCGCCGTCGCAGCCGTGGCTCGAGCCCGACGTCTGCGACGT
>CAYZEL010000200.1:0-3472 GCA_964477515.1 uncultured Microbacterium sp. | reverse complement strand
AGGTACTCGGTGTCGGCGAGGTTGCGCTCCGCCCGCTGGCGGTCCTGCTCGATCTGGACGCGGTCGCGGTCGTCCTGACGGTTCTGCGCGAGCAGGATGAGGGGAGCGGCATACGAGGCCTGCAGCGACAGGACGAGAGTCAGGGCCGTGAACCCGTTGGCCGCCGAGTCGAAACGCCAGTACGACGGGAACATCGTGTTCCAGAGGATCCACAGGGCGCAGAACAGGCTCAATCCGAGCAGGAACCACGGTGTGCCCATCTTGCGGGCGATCCACTCGGTGAAGCGGCCGAAGCGGTCGCGCGAGGGCTGCGGCGTGCGTGAGAGCACGCCGGCGCGCCCGCGAGGCGCGTCCAGCGTGACCCGGCGCGACGTGCGCGCCATCAGCGGCGCCTCGATCCGGCGGCGCGGCTCGCGGGACCGGATGCGGAGGCATCCGCGTCGTGCGAGCGCCAGTCGTCGGGCAGCAGGTAATCGAGCACGTCGTCGACGCTGACCGCGCCGACGAGACGATGGGCGTTGTCGACGACGGGGAGCGACACGAGGTTATAGCTCGCGAGCAGGCGCGCCACCTCCGCCGCCGAGGCGGTGGCGTGGACGGGCTCGACCGAGTCGTCGATGATCGCGCCGAGACGCTCGTGCGGGGGATAGCGCAGCATCCGCTGGAAGTGCACGACGCCGAGCAGACGGCCGGTCGGTGTCTCGTAGGGCGGCAGCGTCACGAAGACCGCGGCCGCAAGCGCCGGGTGCAGTTCGTGACGGCGGATGAGCGCGAGAGCCTCTGCCACCGTCGCATCGGCCGACAGCACGATCGGCTCGGGGGTCATCAGACCACCGGCGGTGTCGGGTCCGTACGCCAGCAGGGCGCGCACGTCGTCGGCCTCGTCGGGCTCCATCAGGTCGAGCAACTGCTCGGAGCGGCCCTCGGGCAGCTGCGCCAGCAGGTCGGCTGCGTCATCCGGCTCCATCGCATCGAGGATGTCGGCGGCCCGCTCGTCGCCGAGCTGTTCGAGGATGTGCGCCTGGTCGTCTTCGGGCATCTCTTCGAGCGCGTCCGCCAGACGGTCGTCGGGCAGCTCGCCGGCGACCTCCATCATGCGCGCGTCGGGAAGATCGAGCAGGGTGTTGGCGAGGTCCGCGGGCAGCAGCTCGGAGTACGAGGCGACGAGCTGCTCGACGGACTGCGACTCGCCGGGAGCCATGCGTTCTCGCACGTCGCTCCAGTTCGCGAACGTGGTCGGCCCCTTCGCGAAGGGGCTGGCGCTCGTCTTCGGACGTCGCAGGAAGAGCTGCCCGATCGCCCACTCACCGAGGCGGTTGCGTTCGATCGCGGCATCCTCGATGACCGCTTCGCCCGATCCGTCGGTCAGGTGAACGCGTCGACCGAGCAGTTCGGCGAGGACGCGTACCTCACCGCCGCGCGGCTGGAAGCGGCGCACGTTGATCAGGCCCGTCGTGATGACCTGACCGGTCGCGATCGAGGTCACTCGTCCGATCGACACGAAGACGTGACGCCGTCCGGGGATCTCGACGACCAGGCCGACGACACGCGGCGGGTCGCTCGCCCGGTACACCACGACGACGTCGCGGACACGGCCCAGGCGGTCTCCCGCGGGGTCGAAGACGGCGCACCCGGCCAGGCGCGCGACAAAGACCCTTTGCGTGCTCACTGCTCCAGCGTAGCCCCGTCACAGGGGCTGCCTAGGGAGGGCGTGGGACAATGGCCGCATGAGCATGTTGGGACCCACGCCCACGGGCAAACGCGCCGAGACCGTCGGCGAGACGGTCGCGAGCTTTCCGACCTACGAGGGTGCGCAGAAGGCGGTGTCGGCGCTGATCGCGGGCGAGGTGCCCGCGCGCGACATCGCGATCGTCGGGCAGGGTCTGCGCTCGATCGAACGCGTGACCGGACGTCTCGGATACGCCACCGCGGCGCGTTCGGGTGCCGTCAACGGCCTCCTCATCGGCCTGTTCTTCTCGGCGATCCTGGTGCTGGGCAGCCCATCCGTGCCGATCCAGGCCTTCGTCGGTGTGCTGTTCGTCGGTGTCGCCGTCGGGATGCTCCTGAGCATCATCACGTACTCGTTCATCCGTCGCCGCCGGGATTT
The DNA here is from genome assembly GCA_964477515.1 of uncultured Microbacterium sp. Lineage (GTDB taxonomy): Bacteria > Actinomycetota > Actinomycetes > Actinomycetales > Microbacteriaceae > Microbacterium. Next base: position 1,365 of record CAYZEL010000200.1, on the reverse strand, counting down.
CGCCTCGGTCATGCAGGTGCTCGCCGACCACTACGAGGTCACGGTCGGAGCGGACAGTCTCGCGAAGGCGCGGCGGGTCCTGGGCGTCGTGGGCGGGGCCCCGGCATCCGCTCCCGCTCCCGTAGCGGGCACGCTGCCGCCCGTGCCTCCCGCGGCCGGTGCCCCCGCGACTCCGGGTGAGCGACCGCCGCTGCCGCCGGATGCAGCACCCCCGCGCTACGGCGAGCGTGTGGATGCCGCGGCATCCGAAGCGCCGCCCCGTTACGGTCAGCGCATCGCGCCGTCCGTGGCCGAGTCGCCTGCGACCGACAACACGGCCGCGCCCGATGCTGCGCCCGACGTCCCGGCCGACGCGGCGCCCGAACCGCCCGACGAATCGGAGTCCTCGCCCGAGGATCGCCACGCGCCGACGGCCTCCGACCGCCCCAGCGGGTCGTGAACGACGGAGGCGTCGCGTTCGGAGGACGGATGTCGATGGTTCCCGCCTCCGAAGTCGAGATGTCCTCCCCGCCGAACGCGGTGCAGCGCTGGAGGGTCGTGCTTCCGTCCGGCGAGACCGAGGTCAGCGTCGACTCCCACCGCCCCGCCGCGGCCTGGGTGACCCTGGTGCTCGCGCACGGTGCGGGAGCGGGCTACGACCACCCGTTCCTCGTGGGTTTCGCGGACGCGCTGGCGCACGCGGGAGTGGCGACGCTGCGCTTCAACTTCCCCTATCGCGAGGCGGGACGACGGATGCCGGGGCCCGCCGCTCATGCGATCGCCACCTGGCGAGCGGTCGTGGATCGCGCTCGCGGTGAAGCGCCCGCGGGCGAGCCGCTCTGGGCGGCCGGGAAGTCGTACGGGGGGCGGATGGCCTCGATGGCCGAGGCCGAACGTCCGCTCGGCATCGCGGGGCTGGTGTACCTGGGCTATCCGCTGCATCCGCCGGGCGATCCCGAGCGCGAGCGAGCGGAGCACCTGCCACGGATCGAGGTGCCCCAGCTGTTCGTCGAGGGGACGAACGACCCGTTCGTTGCGCCCCACGAGGGCCTCGAGCGCGCGGTGGCGGCGTGTCGGGACGCGCGGATCGAGTGGATCGACGGCGGCGGGCACTCGTTCGAGGTGAAGGGGCGGAAGCGCCCGGCCGAGGAGGTCGGCGCTGGCCTCGCCCCGCTCGTGGCGGACTTCCTGCGCACGCGCACGCTCTGAGGCCGTCGGGCACCGCCCGCGTCATGATGGCTCCCGTTCGCGACGACGGCGCCACCGATCGACGGAGCGGATGCGGCGAACTGCAGCCGAAGCGGGAGTCCGTCAGGCCGGGGGAGCGAGCCGCGCCATCCAGGCCTCGACGTCGTCGGCCGTGCGCGGGATGTTCGCCGAGAGGTT
>CAYZEL010000199.1:0-3531 GCA_964477515.1 uncultured Microbacterium sp. | reverse complement strand
GCGTACCCCGACCGCCTCACCCAACCGCATCCTCGACCCTGCCGCCGGTCCGCCCATCGCGGTCAAGCTGCACGTGGCGACGCGCAAGTCGCTCGGCGGAATCGAGACCGACCTGCAGTCGCGGGCGCTCGGCGTGAACGGCGAACCGGTCGCGGGCCTGTTCGCCGCGGGTGAGGCGAGCGGGTTCGGCGGCGGCGGCGTACACGGGTACCGTGCGCTCGAGGGCACGTTCCTCGGCGGATGCCTGTTCTCGGGGCGCGCGGCGGGTCGGGCGGCCGCTGCGTCCGTGTGACGCGCCCGACGCGGAACGTTTCTTCGTCAGACGGCGAGCACCGCGCCGCGCACCAGAACGTGGCCGCGCGCGAAACTCAGTCGAGCCCACGCACCCGACGAGAGCAGGTGCACCTGCTCGGATCCCACGATGAAGCCGAGCGCGACGGCGGCGAAACCCGCTCCGTGCGGAAGGCCCGCCCAGGCTTCGACCGGTTCGCCCCAGACGGACGAACGGACGCGCTGGATGGCCTCGGCGCCCGCGTCGATCGGCACGACCTCGGCGACCCGGGCCATCCCCTCGTGCGCTCTCGCCGCGACATCCGCGCTCTCGATCGTTCGCACGGGGGTCCATCCACTGCGAGGGGCCGAAATGCCCGCCCACGTGGCGCGCACGGCTGTCGGCGGAAGCTGAGCCGCCGTCGCGTCGGCCCCGTCTGCCGTAATGCTCGAGGCCGTAACGACGAGATCGCAGACGAGTTCGGGATCGACCGGAAGCGCGCGCAACGCGAGGATCGTCGGCGTCCGGTCGAGCAGGCCGCGCAGCACCAGGATCGGCGCCCACATCGCGAGCTTGCCGCCGGATGCCTCGAGCCGCACCTCGGGGTCGCTCAGGCGAGAGGCGCGAGACGCAAAGGTGAGGAAGTCGTCGCGCGCCTCTGAGTCGGGGAATCTGAGGGTCTGCGGCATCCCCTCTAAGCTATCAACGTGGCGGCGCCCCGGCCGCCGGAGGACCTCTCGTGACTGATTCCGTCGTTACCGCACCATCCACCGGCGATCCGGTCGACCGCTTCCTGAGCGTGATGTCGCTGCGTGGCGGCGAGGCCAGGACGACCGAGGACATCTTCGTCGGGCAGTCGGAGCCGATGCCCGGCGGCCGCGTCTTCGGCGGGCAGGTGCTCGGTCAGGCCGTGATCGCCGCACAGCGCACGGTTCCCGAAGAGCGGGTCGCTCACTCCCTGCACGGCTATTTCCTGCGGCCTGGTGACTCGCTCAGGCCCATCACCTTCTCGGTCGATCGCATCAACGACGCCCGGTCGTTCTCTGCCCGGCGCATCCAGGCGTTTCAGGAGGGCGAGCCGATCTTCTCGATGATCGCCTCGTTCCAGACCCCGAGCGCGGGTCTCGAACACGCCACCCCGATGCCCGCGGAGGTTCCACAACCCGAATCACTCACCGAGTTTCCGCCCGGCGCCGAGCTGGCGCATTCCATATCGAAGCGGATGCTGACGGACAGCCCCGTCGAGGTACGGCACGTCCTGCCCGCGATCGATGTCCAGGCCGATCCCGACGTTCGGCCGCTGAACTGCGCGTGGGTGCGGATTCGTCGACAGCTGCCCGATGACCAGGCGCTTCATCGCGCCGCGCTCGCCTACATCTCCGACAACACCATTCAGGAGTCGGTCATGCGTGCCCACGCAATCGCGTGGACGCGTGCCGGCATCAAGATCGCGAGCCTCGATTCCGCACTGTGGTGGCATCGACCCGCCCGCGTCGACGAGTGGTTGCTGTATGTCCAGGAGTCCCCGAGCGCGAGCAGCGGCCGAGGACTGGCAACCGGGCGTATCTATACGCGCGACGGGCTCCTCGTGGCGACATGCGCGCAAGAGATCGTCATCCGGGTTCCCACCGAGTCCTGACTCGTCGCCGCGTCAGCCGCGCTCGTCGGTGTCAGCCCCGGCGCCCGTAGACGATCGGATCGTCGAGCAATGGCGTCCAGGCCGCGCGCTGTTCGACGGTGAGCCGCCGGGGCCGGCCGGTCTCGGCATCGACCATCACCAGCACCGCCGTCGAACGGGCGTACAACTCTTGAGGTTCAGCATTTTGAGGGTCGCCGCCGAGCGGGCTGTACACCTCGTAGCAGATCTCGATGCTCGAGCCGCCGATGCGCCCGAACCACAGCTGCACGTCCAGTGGTCGGCGCTGATAAGGCACCGGTCGCAGGTACTCGATCTCTTGACGGGCGATCAATGAGAGCACGCCGTGCTCGATACCCGAATCGAGCACGGCGGTCGCCGGCGCATCCCGACCATCTTCGCCGTTCGCGCGCCAGAACGCGCGGATGCGCGCCTCTTCGAGCAGCTTGAGCATCGACGTGTTGTTGACGTGGTTGAACGCGTCGAGGTCACCCCAGCGGAGCGGCATCGGCACGTGTAAACGAACCCCACGGGGGTTCGTGGTCGTCGCGTCAGTCACGCGTGAGCTTGCGGTACGTCGAGCTCGACCTGTTCAGCGCGTCGGGGCCGAGGCGTTCGATCTTGTTCTCTTCGTACGCCTCGAAGTTGCCCTCGAACCAATACCACTTGTCGGGGTCCTCTTCCGTGCCCTCGTAGGACAGGATGTGCGTGGCGATGCGATCGAGGAACCACCGGTCGTGGGTGATGACCACGGCACAACCGGGGAACTCGAGCAGAGCGTTCTCGAGGCTGCCGAGCGTCTCGACGTCCAGGTCGTTCGTCGGTTCGTCGAGCAGCAGCAGGTTGCCGCCCTGCTTGAGGGTGAGCGCGAGGTTCAGGCGGTTGCGCTCACCGCCGGAGAGCACACCGGCCTTCTTCTGCTGGTCGGGGCCCTTGAAGCCGAACTGCGACACATAGGCGCGCGAGGGGATCTCGACCTTGCCGACCTGGATCCAGTCGAGGCCGTCACTGACGACCTCCCAGAGCGACTTGTTCGGGTCGATTCCCCCACGAGTCTGGTCGACGTACGAGATCTCGACGGTCTCACCGACCTTGAGTTCGCCACCGTCGAGGGGCTCCAGACCGACGATCGTCTTGAAGAGAGTCGTCTTTCCGACACCGTTCGGGCCGATGATTCCGACGATGCCGTTCCGCGGCAGCGAGAAACTCAGACCGTCGATCAGACTGCGGCCGTCGAAACCCTTCTGGAGATTCTTCGCCTCGAGCACGATCTGCCCGAGTCGCGGTCCCGGCGGGATGACGATCTCGTCGAAGTCCAACTTGCGGGTGCGATCGGCCTCGGCGGCCATCTCTTCATAGCGCGCGAGACGCGACTTCGACTTGGTCTGTCGCCCCTTGGCGTTGCTGCGGACCCATTCGAGTTCGCTGGCCAGACGCTTCGCGAGTTTGGCGTCCTTCTTGCCCTGGACCTGTAGACGTTCCTGCTTCTTCTCGAGATAGGTCGAGTAGTTGCCCTCGTAGGGGTAGAGGCGGCCGCGGTCGACTTCGGCAATCCACTCGGCGACGTGGCCGAGGAAGTACCGGTCGTGAGTGACGGCGAGGCCAGCACCGTGGTACTTCGCGG
>CAYZEL010000198.1:0-3538 GCA_964477515.1 uncultured Microbacterium sp. | reverse complement strand
GTGCCGCCCGCATTTCACGAATACCGGACCCCCCGGCAAGGAGAATGCGGCATGAGCGACTCGATCGTCTACACCCGCGACGGCGCGCTCGCGCGGCTGACCCTGAACCGTCCCGCGTCGCTGAACGCGATGGGGTTCGAGATGGGCACTCGCTGGCGTGACCTCGCGCGCGAGATCACCGCTGATCCGACGGTCGGCGCCGTGATCCTGGATGCCGCGGGCCCGGCGTTCTGCGCGGGGGGAGACGTCGTCGAGATGTCGACCTCGGGCGCCGGCGGCTCCGACGTGACCGCCGCGGCCCACACCATCCACGAGGGCATCCGCGCGTTCGTCGAGTCGGACAAGCCGGTCGTCGCGGTCGTGCAGGGTGCCGTCGCGGGCGGTGGACTCGGCCTCATGCTGACGGCCGACTACATCGTCGCCGGCGAGGGGGCCCGGTTCGTCAGCAAGTACGCGAACATCGGCCTGACTCCGGACCTCTCGGTCTCGACGCTGCTGCCGGCGGCCGTCGGCCAGACGCGGGCCCTGCGGATGCTGCTCGCCGACCTCACGATCGATGCCGCGACCGCCCTCGAGTGGGGCCTCGTGACCGAGGTCGTCGCTGACCCGGCCGCTCGCGGCGACGAGATCGCCCGGTTCTGGCTGGGCGGCGCGACGGCCGCGTTCGGGCACGCCAAGCGACTCGTGCGAGCGGGCGCGCGGCGGTCGTTCGCCGAGAATCTCGACGACGAGGCGCGTACGATCGGGGCTGCGTTCGACACCGCGGATGCCCGTGCTCGCGTCGCCGCGTTCGCCGCGGCATCCGTCCGCCCATCAGCACGCCCCGCAGCTCCGAAGGAGACCTCATGACCGACCGCCCGCTCGCCGGCAAGACCATCCTGATGTCGGGCGGCAGTCGCGGAATCGGTCTCGCGATCGCCCTGCGTGCCGCGGCGGATGGCGCCAACGTCGCCCTCCTCGCCAAGACCGACACCCCGCATCCACAACTAGAAGGCACGGTGCATTCGGCCGCGGAGCGCGTCCGCGAGGCCGGGGGGCAGGCGCTCGCGATCGTCGGGGATGTCCGTAATGACGATGACATCACCGAGGCGGTGTTGAAGACGACGGGCGAGTTCGGCGGCATCGACATCGTCGTGAACAACGCCAGTGCGATCGACCTGTCGGGCTCGCTCGACCTGTCGCCGAAGAGGTACGACCTCATGCAGGACGTCAACGTCCGGGGCGCCTTCATGCTCTCGCGCGCGGCTGTCCCCCTGCTGCGCGAGAGCAGCAACCCGCACATCCTGTCGCTCTCGCCGCCGCTCAACCCCTCGCCGCGGTGGCTCGGAGCGCACACAGGCTACACGCTGTCGAAGTTCGGCATGACGATGGTGACGCTCGGGCTCGCGGCCGAGTTCGCACCCGACGGGATCGCCGCCAACACGCTCTGGCCCCGGACGACGATCGCCACGGCCGCGGTGCAGAACCTGCTCGGCGGCGACCGGGTGATGGCCGCGAGTCGGACGGCCGACATCTATGCCGACGCCGCATACCTCGTGCTCACGGCGCCGTCGCGTGAGAACTCGGGCCGTTCGCTGATCGTCGAGGATGTGCTCGAAGAGAGCGGAATCACGGACTTCTCGGCTTATGCCGCGGTGCCGGGCACCCCGGACGATCGGCTGTTCCCCGACATCTTCCTCGACTGAGTTCCGCCGATGGCCGTGATGAGTGCCGGCATCCTGCTGTACCGGATCACCGGGCGCGAGCGGATGTCGCGTGGTGACGTGCCGTCGTTCGAGGTCCTGATCGCTCACATGGGCGGGCCCTACTGGGCGAAGAAGGCCGAGGGCGCGTGGACCATCCCCAAGGGCGAGTTCGACGCGGACGCCGAGTCCGCGCTCGATGCCGCGCGACGGGAGTTCGCCGAGGAGCTCGGTGTCGAGGCACCGGGGGTCCCGTACGCCGAACTCGGCACGTTCGCGTACTCGTCGGGCAAGCGCGTCGTCGTCTTCGTGGCGGATGGCACCGGCTTCGCGCCGGAGTCGTTCCGCTACGGGACGTTTGAGTTGGAATGGCCGCCGCGCTCGGGTCGGACCGCGGAGTTCCCCGAGGTCGACGACGCGCGGTGGACCGACGCTGCGACCGCGTCATCCCTCCTGGTGCGCGGTCAGCGCCCCGCCCTCGAGGCCCTGACCCGCCATCTGGGTGAGGTGTCCGGCGAGGGGTGAGCCGCGTCCGGCTCAGCCCAGACGTTTGCGCAGGAACACCTGCTGGATGCCGTCGTCCCCGTCCACCCGTTCGGTCTCGGCGTACCCCTCGCGTTCGTACAGCCGCAGGTTCGCCTCGCTGAGCGATCCCGTGAACAGCTCCGCCTCGGTCGCCCCCGCATCGCGACCCGCCGCCTCGACGGCGGCCAGCAGGCGCGAACCGATCCCGTGGCCCTGCTGGTCCGGGGCGATGGCGAGCCGACCGATCAGGAGCAGGTCCCCGTCGCGCCGGGCGCGGACGGCGCCGACCATGCGAGGACCGATGTGCGCCACGCATCCGTCGTTCCGCTGCAACTCCGCCTCGACCTCGGCGAGGGTCTGCGTGAGCGGCGGCATGTTCGGTGTGCCGTAGATCAGCGCCTCTTGCACGAAGGCCGCGCGCTGCAGGGTGAGCACCTCGCCCGCGTCATCGGGTCGGATGGGCCGCACGGCGATATCGTCACTCACCTTTTCCACGGTAGCGGTCCCGTAGCCTGGAACCATGTCTTCCCTCCCTCCCGACTCTCCCGTGCGCCCGACGGGCCCGGGGCCGGTGCGCCAGGTCCGTCCGGCGACCGAGGGGTGGTCGCAGCAGAAGGATGCCTCGGGCCGGCCGTTGCTGCAGTTCGCGAGCCCCAAGCGGGGCAAGCCGCCGGTGCACCTCGCCGATCTCACGCCCGATGCGCGCGCCGAGCGCGCGAAGGAGCTCGGCCTGCCGGCCTTTCGCGCCAAGCAGATCGCGGCGCACTACTTTCGGCACTACACGTCCGACCCCGCCCTGATGACGGACCTGCCCGCAGCGGGCCGCGAAGAGCTCGTCGCGGGCTTCCTGCCCCCGCTCTTGACCGAGGTGCGTCGCCTGCAGACCGACGGCGGCGACACGATCAAGTTCCTCTGGAAGCTGCACGACGGCGCGCTCGGCGAGTCCGCCCTGATGCGCTACCCGGGACGCATCACGCTGTGCGTCTCGTCTCAGGCCGGGTGCGGGATGAACTGTCCGTTCTGCGCGACCGGTCAGGCGGGGCTGACACGCAACATGTCGGCCGCCGAGATCGTCGAGCAGATCGTCCGTGCCAACGCGTTGATCGCGGCGGGCGAGCTGGGCGGCAAGCGTTCGGACGACCACAGCATGGAGCGGGTCAGCAACATCGTCTTCATGGGCATGGGTGAGCCGCTGGCGAACTACGCGCGGGTCATGCAGGCGGTCCGCGTGATGGTCGCGGCGCAGCCGGACGGCCTCGGTATGAGCGCGCGCGGCATCACGGTCTCGACCGTCGGGCTCGTCCCTGCCATCCTGAAGCTCGCCGAGGAAG
>CAYZEL010000197.1:0-3595 GCA_964477515.1 uncultured Microbacterium sp. | reverse complement strand
GCGAGCTGCGCGACGTCGACATGGTCGTCTACGACGAGGACTTCGACTACGACGAGGCGTCGAAGACCGCGATCGCGAGCAACAAGCAGGTCATGGTCATCGACCGCGTGCTGCAGTCGTGGCGCCAGCGTCCGTCCGTGAACAATGCCGGTGGTGAAGCATCACGTCGTCTGCACCTGCACTTCTGGGCGCGCCCGGTCGAGGTGAAGAAGGATGCCGAGGGCCGCGTCGCGTCCTTCGTCTACGAGCGCACCCGGCCGGACGCCGAGGGCGGCATCGTGGGCACCGGCGAGTTCCGCGAGGTGCCGATCCAGGCGCTCTACCGCGCCGTCGGATACTTCGGCTCGCCTCTGCCCGAGGTGCCCTTCGATCCCCGGCATGGCGTCATCCCCAACCACGAGGGGCAGGCCATTCACCAGGACTCGAACGAGCGCGTCTCGGGCGTCTACGCGACGGGATGGATCAAGCGCGGGCCCGTCGGACTCATCGGGCATACCAAGTCCGACGCCATGGAGACCGTCCGGCACCTCATCAACGACCAGGCGTCGTGGTGGCGGCCCGAGGATCCCTCGGAAGGGGCGATTCCCGCACTGCTCGCCGAGCGTGGCGTTCGCTGGACCGATCTCGACGGATGGCACCGACTGGACGAGCACGAGGTGGCGCTCGGTGCGCCCCACGAGCGTGCGCGCATCAAGGTCGTGCCGCGCGACGAGATGGTCGCGATCTCGCGCGGCGAGTGAGCCTGCCCAGGCGTCTGACGCCGGGTCTGCTCGCCGTCCTCGGTTACCTCGCCGCGGTCGGACCGTTCGCGGTCGATCTGTACCTGCCCTCGTTCACCGACATCTCGAGCGACCTGAATGCGCCCGCCGCGACGGTGCAGCTGACGCTGACCGGATTCCTGATCGGCATCGCCGCAGGCCAGCTCGTCCTGGGGCCTGCGTCGGACCGGTTCGGCCGGCGTCGAGTGATGCTCGTCGCGCTCGCGGTCTTCGCCGTGGCATCCGTCGGCATCGCACTCGCACCGCACATCGCGGTGTTCATCGGCTTGCGGGTCGTCCAGGGCTTCGCGGGATCGGCAGGCATGGTCATCTCTCGCGCCATCGTGGTCGACCTGAGCGCGCGGGGGCAGGCCGTTCGGCCCCTCAGCCTGATGATGACCGTCGTCGGCCTCGGCCCCATCATCGCGCCGCCGATCGGCGGACTGCTGGCGGCCGCGTGGGGCTGGCGCGGCACGCTGGGAGCCGTCGCCGTGCTCGCCGTCGCGATGTTCGTGCTGGCAGCGGTGTTCGTGCCGGAGTCCCACCCGCCCGAGCGGCGCGCGACGGGGGGCGCGGCATCCGTCGTCCGCACGTTCGCCAGGTTGCTGCGCGACCGTGCCTATCGGGGTTACCTCGTGGCCTTCGCGCTCGGGTTCGCGGCGATGCTGGCCTACGTCTCGGCGTCGCCCTTCGTCGCGCAGGTCGCGCTCGGCATGGATCCCGTGGGGTACTCGCTGATGTTCGCGATCGCGGGTACGGCCCTCATCCTCGCCAACCTCGTCAACGCGTGGTTGGCGCCGCGCGTGCACCCGACGCGCATGCTCGCGATCGGTCAGGGGCTCGCGCTCACGGCAGGCGCCGCGCTCCTCGTGCTGACGCTCACCGGTTCGCTCGCCGTGTGGTCGTTCGTGGCGGGCGCGTTCGTGCTCTGTGCCGGCACGGGATTGACGATGTCCAACGGGACGGCGCTCGCGCTCGCGCGCACCGAGAGCGCGCGTGGCGGGGCGTCGGCCCTGATCGGCGCGTCCCAGTTCGTCGCCGGGGCCGCCGTGTCGCCGCTCGTCGGACTGTGGGGTGAGCACACGGCGTTGCCGATGGCGCTGATCATCACGGCCTGCGTCGGGATCGGTGTGTTCGCCGCTGCGCGCGCGGGCCGTGCCGACTCCGGCGCGCTAACCTGATCGCGTGACAGCGGCGGACGCGGGATGGCGGCCCGACGTGCTCGGGCCGGGTTTCGAGCAGCACACGTTGCCGCTCGGTGCGGACGACGAGGGCGAGGTCGTCGCGACCCTCGTCCGGCACCTGCCCGTCGAGTCGCTCGGCGAGCGTCTTTTCGGCGATCATCGGACGCTGGTGGACGTCGACGTGCTGTACGTGCACGGCTGGTCGGACTACTTCTTCCAAACCCGCCTCGCTCGTTTCTTCGCGGATCGCGGGGCGCGCTTCTTCGCGCTCGATCTGCGCAAGTACGGCCGGAGCCTGCGAGCCGGGCAGACGCCCGGCTACATCACCGACCTCGACGATTACGATGAGGACATCGGCGCCGCGCTCGACGTCATGGGACGGGGCGCGCGGCGGCTCGTGCTGCTCGGTCACTCGACGGGCGGACTGTCGCTCAGCCTGTGGGCGTCGCGGCATCCGGGTGTCGCGTCTGCGGTCATCCTGAACAGCCCGTGGCTGGAGTTCCAACTGAGCGGGCTCACCCGCGCGGCGCTTGCTCCGGTGGTGAGTCTGCGCGCCCGGCTGCACCCTCTCGACGTCGCGCCCCAGGTCGACCTGGGCTTCTACTCGCGGGCGCAGCGCGAGGTCGCGGATCCCGCGGACCCCGTGGAGATCAATCACGACTGGCGTCCGGATCAGACGATGGCGGTGTACGCCGGATGGTTCAACGCGGTGCTCAGGGGGCACGCGCGCGTCGCCGCGGGCCTGGCGATCGACGCGCCGGTGTGCGTTCTGCTCTCCGCCCGGTCGGCGCTCCCGACCCACTGGTCGGACGAGCTGACGCGGGTCGACAGTGTGTTGAACGTCGACGACATCGCCCGAGCGGCACTGGGCCTCGGATCATCCGTCACCGTCGAACGCATCGACGGCGCCATCCACGACGTCTTCCTCTCGCGCCACGAAGCCCGGGACGAGGCGTACGCCCGGCTCGACCGGTGGGTGCGCGGGTTCGTCGGCAGGTGAGAGGCCGCTCGCGGGGCGGCGTCAGAACGTGCGCGGCGGCGGAGACATCGCCAAGCGGGCGAAGTACAGCCCCGCCACCAGTCCCGCGAGAGATCCGACGATGCCGACGATGAGGATCGGGTGGCGGGTATCGATGAACCCGACGAGGCAGGAGACGAAACCGATCCCGCCGGCGATCAGGGCGACGATCGCGAAGACCCCCACGATCGCACGCTTGACGATGATGTCCGGATCCCGGGATTTCGCGCTCATGATTGCCTCCTGGGGAAGATGGTCGCGCATGGGTCGTGTTCGCTCAGTCCACCACGCCGGCTGCGCGTGCAGGGGCTGCATAAGCGGTGGCGAGCGAGTCGAGGGTTTCGTGGGCGTTGAGGCCGCTCGGGTTGGGTAGCACCCAGAGCTCCGCACCGGCGAGCGGCTCGGGCTGACGCCCGACCGTCGCTCGCGGGCGCTCGAACCCCTGGCGGTAGGCGGTCAGGCCGAGGATCGCCACGACGACCGGCCTCCATCGTCCGACGTCCGCTTCCAGCCGTGTTGCCGCCTCGGTCAGCTCTTCCCGTGTCAGCTCGTCGGCGCGTGCCGTTGCGCGGTGGACGATGCTGGTGATCCCGATGCCGGCATCGAAGAACATGGCGCGGTCCTCTTCCGGCATT
>CAYZEL010000196.1:0-3617 GCA_964477515.1 uncultured Microbacterium sp. | reverse complement strand
GCCTCGACGAATTCCGCGACCTCCATTGCGGCCAGCGTGATCGCGCCGCCCTGCGTGCGGGGCTTGGTCGTCAGCGGCGCGATGCGCTCGAGGCCGTGGTCCTCGGTGGAGGCGATGATGCGTGCCATGGTCTCGACGACCACGACGGGGTACTTGCCGACGCTGGTCTCACCGGAGAGCATGACCGCGTCCGCGCCGTCCAGCACGGCGTTGGCGACGTCGCTCGTCTCGGCGCGGGTGGGCACCGGGCTCTCGATCATCGACTCGAGCATCTGCGTCGCGACGATGACCGGCTTGGCCATGCGGCGGCACAGCTCCACCGCGCGCTTCTGCACGATGGGCACGGCTTCGAGGGGCAGTTCCACGCCGAGGTCGCCCCGGGCGACCATGATGCCGTCGAACGCGTCGATGATCTCTTCGAGGTGATCGACCGCCTGCGGCTTCTCGATCTTCGCGATGATCGGGACACGGCGTCCCTCCTCGGCCATGATGACGTGCGCGCGCTGGACGTCCTTCGCGTCACGTACGAAGGACAGCGCGATCAGGTCGGCGCCGATGCGCAGGCCCCACCGCAGGTCCGCCTCGTCCTTTTCCGATAGGGCGGGAACGTTCACGGCGACACCGGGCAGGTTGATGCCCTTGTTGTTCGACACCGGGCCGGCGACGATCACCTTGGTCGTGACGACCGTGTCGGTCTTCTCGATGACCTCGACCTTGACCTTGCCGTCATCGATCAGGAGGAAGTCCCCGGGGTTGACGTCCTGCGGCAGACCCTTGAAGGTCGTCGAGACGATCTCTTTCGTGCCCGGGATGTCGTCGATCGTGATCTTGAAGATGTCCCCGAGGGCGAGCTCGTGCGGCCCGTCGGTGAACTTCCCGAGGCGGATCTTCGGTCCCTGCAGATCGACGAGGATCGCGACGGGGCGACCCGCATCCTCCGCGGCCTTGCGCACGTTGGCGAAGTTCGTCTCGTGGACCGTGTAGTCGCCGTGGCTGAGGTTCATGCGAGCGACATCCACCCCCGCGTCGATGATCGCGCGCACAGACTCGTAAGTCGAGGTGGCGGGGCCGAGGGTGGCGACGATCTTGGCACGTCTCATCGTGTGATGCTCCGGTGGGGTTCGGGGTTTGAGTCGAGATGGGACCGGTAACAAAGTCCGGAGTCAGCCTACGCGGGCTGTAGACCGATCGCGATGTCGGTGGGATGCACGGGAAATGGCAGTTCGGTGGACCCCATCAGGTAGGCGTCGACGCGAGCTGCCGCTGCTCGGCCCTCGGCGATCGCCCAGACGATCAGGGACTGTCCCCGGCCCGCGTCGCCCGCGACGAACACGCCCGGCGCCGTGGTCTGGTAGTCGCCGTCGCGTTCCACGTTGCCGCGGTTCGTGAAGCGTGCGCCCAGCTGGTCGGCGATCTGGGTCTGCTCGGGACCCGTGAAGCCCAGCGCGATCAGTACGAGGTCCGCGGGGATCTCGCGCTCGGTGCCGCTCTTCGGTACGCGACGTCCATCGACGTACTCGGTCTCGGCAACCCGCAATGCGCGCACCTCGCCCGCATCGTTCGAGAGGAACTCGACGGTGGAGGCGAGATAGACGCGCTCGCCTCCCTCTTCGTGAGCGGACGAGACCTCGAACAGCGTCGGCATCATCGGCCAGGGCTGGTCGTCGGTGCGCGCCGTGGGCGGCTGGATGCCGATCGCGAGGTTCGTGACGCTGAGCGCCCCCTGCCGGTGCGCCGTGCCGATGCAGTCCGCTCCGGTGTCGCCACCGCCGATGACGATCACGTGCTTGCCCTCGGCCGAGATTTGGTGCGGCACGGAGTCCCCAGCCACGGCCCGGTTCGACTCGATGAGGTACTCCATGGCGAAGTGGATGCCCGCGTGGTCGCGTCCCGGGATCGCCAGGTCGCGGGGCACGGTCGATCCGGTCGCCACCACGACGGCGTCGTAGCGCGCGCGCAGGTCGTCCCAGGAGATGTCGACGCCGATCTCGACGCCCGCGCGGAAGCGGGTGCCCTCGTCCTGCATCTGCCGCAAGCGGCTCTCGATGTGGCGCTTCTCCATCTTGAAATCGGGGATGCCGTAGCGCAGCAGGCCGCCGATGCGGTCGTCGCGCTCGTACACCGCGACCGTGTGACCGGCACGGGTGAGCTGCTGAGCCGCGGCAAGACCCGCGGGGCCGGAGCCGACGACGGCGACCGTCTTCCCGGTCAGGCGTCCGGGTGGCTCGGGCTCGACCCATCCGTTCGAGAACGCCTGGTCGATGATGCCGACCTCGACCTGCTTGATCGTCACCGCCGGCTGGTTGATGCCCAGTACGCAGGCGCTCTCGCAGGGCGCGGGACACAGGCGACCCGTGAACTCGGGGAAGTTGTTGGTCGCGTGCAGACGCTCGATGGCGTCGCGGCCTTCACCTCGCCAGAGCAGGTCGTTCCACTCGGGAATCAGGTTGCCGAGCGGGCAGCCCTTGTGGCAGAACGGAATGCCGCAGTCCATGCAGCGTCCGGCCTGACGACGCAGGACGGCCTTGTCGCCCGGCTCGTAGACCTCTTTCCAGTCCATGATGCGCACGGGCACGGGACGACGGGGCGCGAGTTCGCGCTCCGTGACTTTGAGGAAACCCTTCGGGTCAGCCACCGGTCACCTCCAGGATGCGTGTCCAGACAACGTCGCCGTCGGGGTCGAGCCCCTCGGCCACCGCCGCCTGGCGGGTCTCGAGCACGGCCGCATAGTCGCGCGGCAGAACCCGCGTGAAGCGAGCGGTCGCCTCGTCGAAGTTTTCGAGCAGGTCGGCCGCGAGGGTCGAACCGGTCTCGGAGACGTGCAGCTTGAGCAGATCGCGCAGGATCTCGACATCGCCCGAGCCGAGTCCGAGCAGCTCGAGTTCTCCGGACGCGAGAGCCTCGCGGTTCACGAGCGTACGGTCGAGGTCGTAGACGTACGCGGTGCCGCCCGACATGCCGGCGCCGAGGTTACGTCCCGTGGCGCCGAGGATCACCGCGAGACCACCCGTCATGTACTCGAGCGCGTGGTCGCCCACGCCCTCGACGACGGCGGTCGCGCCCGAGTTCCGCACGAAGAAGCGCTCGCCCACGACGCCGCGCAGGAACATGCTGCCCTGTGTCGCACCGTAACCGATCACGTTCCCCGCGATCACGTTCTGCGACGCATCGAAGGACGCTCCCCGCGGCGGCCGGATGACGATCTGACCGCCCGACAAGCCCTTGCCGACGTAGTCGTTGGAGTCTCCTTCGAGACGAAGGGTGATCCCCGCGGGCATGAAGGCGCCGAAGGACTGGCCGGCCGAGCCGCGCAGGTTGACCACGATCGAACCGGACGGGAGCCCGTTCTCGCCGTGGGCGAGCGTGACGCGGTTGCCGAGCATCGTTCCCACGGCGCGGGCGGTGTTGCGGATCGGCAGGTCGATCTCCACCTGTCCGCCGTGCGCAATGACGTCCTGCGCGCGTTCGATCAGCTGCACGTCGAAGTGCTCGTCGAGTTCGTGCTCCTGTTCGCGCGCGTTTCGTCGCGGCTCGTCCCCGGCGAACGGCGGCCCCACGAGAATCGGCGTCCGGTCCAACCCCGTCGCCTTCCCATTGTCCACGGCCACGCCGCCCTC
>CAYZEL010000195.1:0-3632 GCA_964477515.1 uncultured Microbacterium sp. | reverse complement strand
GAGGCATCCTGACGCCGTACAAAGTGCCTCGCCGGATCTTCGTCGTCGACGAGCTACCCAAGTCACTGATCGGCAAGGTTCTGCGTCGACAAGTGCGGGAGCGGTTGCTGCAGCTGAACCGCGGCAGCTGACCCGTCAGCGTTCTTCCGGATCCACACCTCGTGCCGAGCGTCCACCATCCAGAGGGATCACAGCCCCGGTCAGGTACGACGACTCGGGCGACAGCAGGAACTCGACGGCGTGCGCGACCTCTTCGGGCTCGCCGACACGGCCGAGCGGATGCACTCGGGCCATCTCGCGCGTGACCCGCTCCCGCTCGCCCGGCGTCAGACCACGCAGATACTCGTCGTAACGCCCGGTGCGAATCGAGCCCAGGGCGAGCGCATTCACACGGATGCCGCGCGCACCGTGATCGACCGCCAGTGCCCGCGTCAATCCCTCCACAGCGGCTTTGGCAGTCGAATACGCGAGCGCCCCCGGCACGGGGCGCAGCGCCTGGTGGCTGCTGATGTTCACGATCGACCCGTCCGACCCGACCCTCGCGAACTCGCGAACAGCGGCGGCGCACCCGATCGCGCAGGCGCGCAGATGAGCATCGAGGATCGCCAGGACCCGCTCCGCCCCGTCCTCCACCAGATCGGCATCGTCGAAAACGGCGGCATTGTTGACCCATCCGGCTAGGTGCCCGAGCCGTCGCACGGCCTCCAGAGCCTGCTCGACGACGGTGGGATCTCCCGCGTCTCCCACGATCGTCTGCGATCCATCCCCGGACACCGCGACATCGATCCCGACGACCTTCCATCTGCTCGTCCGCAAGACGCGCACGATCGCGCTTCCGATGCCGCCCTCGGACCCCGTGACGACGCAGACTCGGGCGGACATCGCGCTCAGCCGGCGTCCGGTTCGATCGCTTCGAGAGCCGCCGGCCCCTGCGTCACCAGGATGCGGAACTGATCGGCATCGATGATGCGCACGCCGAGCTCCTCGGCCTTCGTGAGCTTGGACCCCGCGCCCGGCCCCGCCGCGACGAAGTCGGTCTTCTTCGACACGCTCGACGCCGATTTTCCGCCCGCCGCGATGATCGCCTCCTGCGCCCCCTCGCGCGTGTAGCCCTCGAGCGATCCCGTCGCCACGACGGTGAGCCCCTCGAGGACGCCTCCCTCGACGACCGCCGCACCCGGCCCCGGATGACCGGGGGTCGCGAGCTGGGCACCGGCGGCCGCCCAGCGCTGGACGATCTCCTGATGCCAATCGACCTCGAACCAGTCGATGAGTGCGTCCGCGATGATGCCTCCGACGCCCTCGACAGCGGCCAGCTCCTCACGTGAGGCGGCCCGGATCGCATCGACCGAGCCGAACCACTGCGCGAGCGCGCGCGCCGCGACCGGACCCACGTGGCGGATGTTCAGGGCGACGAGGAAACGCCACAGATCCTTCGTCTTGGCCTTCTGCAACTCCTCGAGAAGCGTGATCGCCTGAGCGGATGGCTGAGGCCCGGTGAGTCCCTGCTTCTTCTCGGCGGGAGAGGGATTGCGGCGGAACGGCGCACGGCGAACCCGCTCACCCGTCTTCTCATCGACGCGCGGCTCGCCCGTCTCGGCATCTCGGACGATCACCTCGATCGGCACGAGCTGTTCGAGCGTGAGGTCGAACAGGCCCGCCTCGGTCTCCAGAGGTGGGGTCGTCGGCTTCGACGGCTGCGTGAGCGCCGCGGCCGTCACCTCGCCGAGCGCCTCGATGTCTAGCGCCCCCCGCGATCCGATGTGCTCCACGCGCCCGCGGACCTGCGCCGGGCAAGCACGGGTGTTGGGGCAGCGCAGATCGATGTCACCCTCTTTGGCCGGGGCGAGCGTCCAGCCACATTCGGGGCACTCACGGGGCATCACGAACGCGCGCTCCGATCCGTCGCGAAGCTCGACGACGGGTCCGAGCACCTCGGGGATGACGTCGCCCGCCTTCCGCAGGACCACGGTGTCGCCGATCAGCACACCCTTGGCGCGGACGACATCCTGATTGTGGAGCGTCGCCTGTCGCACGACCGATCCCGCCACGCGGACAGGTGCCATCACCGCGAACGGGGTCGCCCGGCCCGTTCGGCCGACCGAGACGACGATGTCGAGCAGCTTCGTGTTGACCTGCTCGGGCGGGTATTTGTAAGCGATCGCCCACCGCGGCGCGCGGCTCGTCGCGCCGAGCTCGTCATGCAGCGCGAGTTCGTCGACCTTCACGACGATGCCGTCGATCTCGTGCTCGACGTCGTGGCGGTGTGCGCCGTAGTGCTCGACGAAGGCGGTCACCCCGTCGATCGAATCCGTCGTCTGGAAATAGGGGCTCACGGGAAGCCCCCATTCCTGGAGCAGGCCGTAGATCTCGCTCTGCGAGCCGACGGGCGGGCGTGCCCACGCCCCGATGCCGTGTACGAAGAGACGGAGGGAGTCCAGCCGCGCCTGACCCGCCTCGAGTTCGAGTCCGTCCTTCTTGTCGAGTTGCTGACGCAGTCCACCGCTGGCCGCATTGCGCGGATTCGCGAAGGAGGGGAAACGCCGTTCCGCGCTGATGCGCGCCTTCTCTTCGTCGAAGGCACGCGAACGCGCGCGCGTCTCTTCGACCGCGCGATCGCGCATCTCGGCCTGCAACGCGTTGAGTGCTGCGAAAGCAGCGATGGGGATGAAGACCTCACCGCGGACTTCGACGAGCGGCGGATGCCCGGTGCCCGCAAGTCGGTGCGGGATGCCGTGCAGCCGAACGGCGTTGAAGGTCACGTCCTCGCCGACGCGCCCATCGCCGCGCGTGGCCGCCGACGTGAGGACGCCGTTCTCGTAGCGCAGGCTGACCGCCAGACCGTCGATCTTCAGCTCGGTCAACCATCGCACCGCACGACCGGCCCCCGCCTGGGCCTTCGCGCACCACTCGCGAAGCTCGTCCAGCGAGAAGACGTTGTCGAGGCTCAGCATCCGCTCGGCGTGTTCGACCGGAGCGAACTGCGTCCCCTGCGCGGCTCCGACCGTCAGCGTCGGGGAATCCTGGCCCTGCAGTTCGGGGTACAGCCGCTCGATCTCCTCGAGTCGGCGCATCCAGCCGTCGTACGTCGCGTCGTCGACGAGCTCCGCATCTCGCCCGTAATACGCGTCGCGCGCCCCCATGATCCGCTCGGTCAGGTCTCGCGACGCGTCGCGCGCCTGCTCGAGGGTCAGATCGGGAAGCTCGGATGCTTCGGGCTGCTCGGAGGTATCGGATGCCACCGGTTCAGTTTAGGTTCGGCCCCCGACATCCGTCCGCGGCCCGGCACCGCACCCGCGTCACCGCGAACGGACGCGACTCGCCGTTCCACACCAAGCGGGAACGGCGAGTCGCGTCCGTTCGTGCACAGGATGGGCGGCGGAGGCGCGCGGGGTCAGACGCGCGAGGGGTCAGACGCCGGCCGGGACGGCCGATACCGTGCGGTCGATCGTGAACTGCCCGAGCACGCGCGTGTCGTCGTAGAGCACGGCGGTCTGGCCGGGGGCGACGCCGTCCAAGGGAACGTCCGGGCGGACGACGAGCCGAGGCATCCCGTCCGCGTCCACCAAGCTCAGCGTGGCGGGCACCGGCTCCGCCTTCGGCCGGCACCTCCCGTGCCATGCCAGGAACGC
>CAYZEL010000194.1:0-3707 GCA_964477515.1 uncultured Microbacterium sp. | reverse complement strand
GGGATTATGGGCGCCGGATCTCGGGGCGGCGGGTTGGTGACGTCGAGGGCCTGGCGCTCGGGCCCGCCGACCATTCCCTCTCCGGTGCGGAAGCCGTAGAGGGCCGCTCGCATCCGCTCGATCGACGCGAACGCCTCTTCGGTCTCGGCGCTGGCGTTGAGTGTGACGTCGATCTGAGCGAGCACGTCTGTTGTCTCGCCGATCGCCGCCGTGTCGACCCCCTCGAGACCCGATAGCGTGCTCGCAGCCTCGTCGGCCTCGTCGAGGGGCACGATCACGACGGCGGGTGAGGTCGTACCGGCCGAGAACGCCTCGGCGAGAACTTCCTGACCCTGCACGGCCTCGGGCTTCTGCAGGAAGCGGTCGTTCTGCGAGAGCCCCGTCTGCACGAAGAAGAGCCCGCTCGCCATCACTCCCAGCAGGATGAACCCGCTCGTCGCCACGACGATCGGGCGCTTCGAGACGCCGCGCCCGAGCTTGCCCCAGATGCTGCGCGCGATCGCGTCCGGCGACCCGAAACGCGGGATGTAGGGCCAGAAGAGGCCGCGCCCGAACAGGACCAGCGCCGCGGGGAGGACGAAGAGCGCGAAGATCATCGCCACGACGATGCCGACGGCGCACGCGAGCCCGAGGGCACGGTTTCCGGCGAGCTCGGCGAGCAGCAGGGTCAGCAGCGCGAGGGCTACGGTCGATCCGCTCGCGATGATCGCGGGGCCGGCGCCGCGCAGCGCGCGTTGCATCGCGACCCGCCGACTCTCGTGCAGGCGCAGCTCGTCGCGGTACCGAGCGATCAGCAGGAGTGCGTAGTTCGTCCCCGCGCCGAACACGAGTACCGACAGGATTCCGGTGACGGATGCGTCGAGTTGCACGCCGACCGCACTCGCCACCTGACGCGCGACGATGCCGGCGAGTGCGTCCGCCAGCCCGATCACGACGAGGGGCACGAGCCACAGCCACGGGCTGCGGTAGGTGATCAGCAGCAGCACGGCCACCACGATCACGGTGGTCAGCAGCAGCGTGAAGTCGGCCCCCGCGAAGACCGCGGCGATGTCGACTTCGAACCCCTCGGCCCCGGTCAGGTAGACCCGCACCCCGTCGAGGCCGGCCGACGCGGCGTCGCGCAGTTCTTCCGCGCGCTCCCTCTGTGCGGCGACGTCGGACTCGGGCTCGAGCGGGACCACCACGAGGGCGACCGTTCCGTCCTCCGAGACCTGCGCGGGAGGGACGAATCCGTCGCGGGAGATGTCCGCCAGTTCGCCGGTCGCATTCTCGTTGATGCGGGCGAGAGTGTCGGCGTCCAGCTTCCCGTCCTCGGCCGCGAACACGAGCAGGGCCGAGGTTCCGTCGGCGCTCGGGAACTGCGCGCGCAGCTGATCGACCTGCACGGACTCGGCGCTGTCGGGCAGGCCCACCGACGGTGCCGTTTCGGATTCCTCCCCTCCGGCGATGGTGAAGAGTGCGGCCGCCGCGAGCGCGGCCAGCACGAGCATGATCCACGACGTCTTGGCGGATGTCAGGAAGCGCAGAAGGCCGCTCATGGGTGTGTCTCCACGTCTGTAAAACTCATTTAAATATCAAACTATATGACTATCGAACGAATGTAGCGATATCGTGGACATCATGCAACCGACGGGCAGGGACGAATCCGCCGCGGGTGCGGCCGGCTTCTCGCCGACCCGTCCGGCGACGGCGTTGCTGCGCGAGTTCATCGAGCTCAGCGAGGAGTTCGAGCGCTCGATCGCCACCGAGCTCGAGGTGAACCCCACCGATCTGCAGGCGATGGAGCATCTGTTGATGGGCGGCCCGCTCGGCCCGACCGAGCTCGCCCGGAGGGTGGGCATCTCGGCGGGGGCGGCGACCACGTCGATCGACCGGCTGGTGGCGCTCGGTCACGTCACGCGCGAACCGCACCCCACCGATCGTCGCGGCACCCTGGTCGTGCCCCAGCCCGCGTCACGCGATCGGGCCATGGGCCGGCTCCTGCCGATGATCATGGGCATCGATGCCGAGCTCGACTCGTTCACCGAAGCCGAGCAGGAGGCGATCACGCGATATCTGGCTCAGGTGGTCGAACGCCTCCGGATGCACGCCCGCCCGCGGGTCGCTGAGCCCGAGGGCTGAGGGGCGACGCTCGGGTCAGGCTTCCCACAGTCGCTCGAGGGGGATGTCCTGGCCGAGGATCCGCGTCGCCGCGCGGTGACCCGAGCACATCGCCGCGGTCACGGTGGCCGGATCATCCGTCCACGTCGCCTCGCCCGCCAGGTGCAGCACCCCGCCGATGGGCGTCGCCAGCTCGTCGTGATCTCGCGTCGTCGAGCCGAGCGTCATGTACGCGTACGAGCCGCGGGTGAACGGGTCGTCCTGCCAGTGGGTGATGTCCACGTGCGTCGGCCGTTCGACCCGATCGCCGAAGAGCCGACGCAGCTGGGTGAGAACCGACTCGACGACGCGCCCCTCGTCCCACTCGCGGGTCTCGACACCCGCCGGCCCCGCGGCGAAGGTCAGCAGCGTGGGCTCGCCGTGCGGGGCGGTCAGGTCGTACCAGGAGTGCCACCAGCGGCCCTCAGGGCCCTGCTGGCGGATCGCGTACACGTCGTCGTCCCAGAACTTCGTCGGGAAGCGCAGGAAGACCTTTTCGAAGGCGTTCATCGTCAGTCGGCCGAGAGCCCCCGCGACAGGGTGCGGGAGCGCCGGTTCGATCACGAAGTCGTCGGACTGCAGCACACCCACCGGAACCGTCACGACCGCATCGCGCGCGGCGAATGCACCTCGGTCGGTCGTCACGACGACCCCGTCCGTGCTCCACGCGACGTGCGAGACGACGTGTTCGAGCCGCACGTCGAGACCCCGCGCCAACCCCGACGCCAGGACGTCGTACCCGTCGGGGAAGACCACCTCGTCGCCGTCGATGGAGTCGTCGTCCAGCCCGTGCGCCGCCAGATCCTCGATCCACGCGCCGTACTGCTCCTCGGCGCGGTGCTCGAGATACTCGCGCACGCGCTGGGTGCGCTCCTCGCCCCAGTTCTGCTGCTGGAGGGCGGCTTCGGTCACGTCGCGGTACGAGGCATCCGGGTCGGACCCGGCGATCACGTCGACGAGCGTCGCGTCGACGGCATGGATGTCTGCGGTGAAACTCTGCGCCTCGGCATCCGAGAGTCGTCGTCCGTCGGGGCCGTGATAGGCGATCGGGCGGCTGTCGGGCTGGTAGCCGCCGACCGTGAACTCGACCATCCGCATGCCGAGGGATTCTGCTGTCGCCGCAACGGGGGAGTCGGCGATGCCGTGGATCCAGGAGGCCCCGAGATCGGTCGTCCGGCCGTTGCCGCGGTCGGTGTGCAAACGGCCCCCGATGCGGTCGCGAGCTTCGAGGATCACAACGCGGCGACCCGAATCCCCGAGCAGACGGGCGGCGGTCAGCCCGGCGACGCCGGCGCCGACGACGATCGTGTCGAAGCGGTCCATCGTCGGCCACCTTTCGTCCTGCACCCGACGGTGCGATCCCGACGCTAGTGCTCGGCGCCCGCGCGCGCGAGAGTCCCGCCGAGAATGCGCGATCAAAATACCCCAGGGGGTATGCTACTCTGAGGGGGAACGACGAGAGGGGTCAGTCACGTGCAGTCCCGTGCGGTGCGATGTGTGCGGCAAGACGACGTGGGCCGGGTGCGGTCAGCATGTCGAGGAGGCGCTCCGCGGTGTGCCCGGGAGCC
>CAYZEL010000193.1:0-3730 GCA_964477515.1 uncultured Microbacterium sp. | reverse complement strand
AGTTCGCCGTGTTCTATCACGGGGTCGCGGGCGTCCCCAGCCAGACCTACTGCAACCGCTCGTTCTTCAACGCGTCGACCTCGCCCGGTTTCGTCACGAACAGGGGCGGGGGCGGGTACGAGAAGTGGCTGGATGCGGCACCCCGGGACACGATCTTCAACCACCTCGACAAGGCGGGCATCAGCTGGAAGATCTACTTCGACGAGATGCAGCTCGTCTCCCTGACGGGCGTCATGCACGCGCCCGTCCTGGAGTCGCACTGGCGCACCGAGCACTTCGCGCACATGTCGGAGTTCTACAAGGACGCCCAGGACGGCACACTCCCCGCCTACGCGTTCATCGAACCGCGCATGATCTACAACCACAACGACTTCCACCCGCCGTTCGGCGCCTTGCGCGCGAGCGAGGTCGAGGGGGAACCCGTGGTCGACTCCGCGGTGTCGGACGTTCGCGCGGGTGAGGCGCTCGTCGCCAACGTGTACGACGCGATCAAGAAGAGCGCGAGTCCAGAGGGCTCGAACGCACTCAACACACTCCTGCTCATCACGTTCGACGAGCACGGCGGCACCTACGACCACGTGCCGCCCCCCGCAGCCACTCCCCCGGATGCCGACGCCCCGGAGGGCGAGATGGGATTCCGTTTCGACCGGCTCGGCGCACGTGTTCCCGCGATCGCGGTGTCGGCTTACACCCGCTCCGGGACGATCGTTCACGACGAGATGCACCACGGGTCCGTGATCGCGACTCTGTGCCGTCTGCACGGCCTCGAGCCGTTGACGCGGCGCGACGCGGGCGCGAACACGCTCTTTCCCGTCGTGAACCTCGAGGTGCCCCGCGATCCGCAGACCTGGCCAGCGGTGCATCCGATGTACCTGCCGCGGCAGATCGACGAAGAAGAACTCGAAGACCTGGCGAAGGGTTCACAGAAGGACAAGCCGCTGAGCCCTCCCGGCAAGGGTTTGCTCGGACTGCTGCTCGCGAAGTACGGCGACGGTTCCGAACCCGAGCCGGAGACCTACGCAGACGCCTATCGCGTCGCGATGACCCACGGTCTCGGGCTCTTCTACCCCAAGATCGGGTCGGCGGGCTAGCCCGACCATCAGCGATCGGGTTATCAGCTAGCTCAGCCCCACGAGAGGCAGCTGAGCAGGATGCATAAACTCTGTCGTCGGATTCGGGTAAAGTCACCGTCTATGGGCAAGCTCGATCACGCCGACCTCGCGCTCCTCAGCGCTCTCGCCGACGACCCGCGCGCAACCGTGGTTGCCTTGGCCGAGCGCCTGAGCCTGTCACGCAACACCGTTCAGGCCCGGATGACGAAGCTCGAGAAGGCCGGCGTATTCCTGTCGTACGAACGCACGATCGCCGCGCACACCATCGGGTACCCGCTGCAGGCTGCCATCTCGGTCATGCTGCGCCAGAAGGAGTTGCCCGAGATCGCGCCGCAGCTCGTCGAGATCCCCGAGATCATCCAGGCATACGGTCTGAGCGGTCAGGTCGATCTGCTGGTGCACGTCGCGTGTCGCGACGCCCGCCACCTGTTCGAGGTGGACGCGCGCATTCTCGCGATCCCGGGCGTCGAACGCACCGAGACATCCCTCGTCATGGGTGAGGTCATCCCCTATCGGCTGCGCCCGCTCATGGACTTGGCACGACAGGCACGGTAGGCACCGGTACGACCGTCGCGGGCGTTCCCACCCGGACGAACACGACACCGGCCACGATCAGCGCGCCGCCGATCACCTGCACGAACGTCGGTTGCTCGCCCAGCACGAGCCACGCGATCAGGATCGCGAAGAGCACCTCCGACAGGCCCACGAACGAGGCGACGCGCGAGCCGATCTGCGTCACGGCGAGCACTCCCAGTCCGTAGGCGAGCGCGGTCGCGATCAGAACGACCCACACCAGTGGCACATACCAGGGCACGGTCGCCCCGCCCAGGACGACATCGACCGGCGGTGCGGCGAACGGCAGCACGCCGATCACCGAGAGACCCCCGGACAAGAGCGAACCGACCACGAGCCCAGCCGCGGCGAGCACGAGCGGGGGCAGGCCGTCGCCCGCGCGTTCGCTCAGCAGAAAGTAGCCGCCGAGCGACACGGCGGCGCCCAGCGCGAAGAGCACACCGAGGGCGTCGAACGTCGCTCCCCCGATGTCGATCACGAAGACGAGTCCGACGATGCTCACGGCCGAACCGAGCAGCACGAGGCGGCCGGGTGCACGACGGGTACGAATCCAGGCCAGCCCGACGAGCAGAACAGGCGCCAGGTACTGCACGAGAAGCGCGACGCCGACCGGCATCCGCTGGATGGCGGCGAGATAGAACAGCTGGCACCCCGCGACACCCGTCGCTCCGAATCCGACGATGATGACCGCGTTGCGGCGCAGGATGCCCGGGTCCCGACGAAGCGCCAGGATCAGGATCGGCAGCATCACGAGCGCTGCCCCACCCATCCGGACCGACGCCGCAGCGCCCGTCGACCACCCCGCCTCGATGAGCGGCTTGAGCAGTGGCCCGCTCGAGGCGAAGGCGAGGGCGGATGCGAGACCCGTCACGATGCCGATCGCGCGGTGGTCGGCGTGCGCCGCGGGGACGGGGGCCGTCAGGCTCTGGACCATGTGCGTCCGATTCATGAAAGGGTGTCAGGAGTGAACCTGCCATACACTTATGACGAGGTTGACTGATGTTCTCAGACGACACCGTCAGGAGTCAACATGGTTTTCATCCATGACACCCGATCTGCCCTGCTCGCCACCGTGGACCTGGTGAACACCCACCCGAGCACGTCGAGCGAGGGCACGGACGCCCTGACCACGGTGGCCGACCTCGACGACTTCTTGCGTGTGCACCCGTATACCGGGGGCATCCGCCACGACGAGGACGAGCTCGACGAGATGCGCGACATCCGCGGTCGGTTGCGCGCGCTCTGGGATGTCGATCGTGCGGGCGCCGTGCCCCTCGTCAACGCCATGCTGCACGACGGCGGCGCACTCCCCCGCCTCGTCATCCACGACGACTACGACTGGCACGTGCACGCGACGTCCGACGACGCGCCCCTCGCGACCCGGATCCTGGTCGAGGCGGCCATGGCCTTCGTCGACGTCATCCGTTCGGACGAGTACTCGCGCGTTCGCCTGTGCGACGCGGATGACTGCCGATCCGTCTACATCGACATGTCGCGCAACGGCTCGAAGCGCTATTGCGACACGGGCAACTGCGGAAACCGCATGAACGTCATCGCGTACCGGAAGCGTCAGGCCGAGCGAGAAAGCGCCTGATCGCTTGAGCCGCCACGGCCGGCGTCTCGTAGTGGATCAAGTGTCCGACGTCCGGGATCTCGACGATTTCGGCATCGGGGAATCGCTTCGCGAGGCGTCGCTCGGCCTCGATCGGCGTGATGTCGTCGCGCTCGGCCGCGACCAGTAGCGTCGGCTGCGTGATGCGCTCGGCGAACTCCGAAACATCGTGCGAGACCGAGGTGACGAACGCGTCGCGGAGCATGTCACGATCGGCGAATCGCGAGAAGTACGTATCGTGCTGATCGTGGATGAACGCCCGCAGCTCGGGATCCCTCGTCTTCGCCATCGAGACGCTCATCATGCGGACGATGGCCTTGTTCCGCAACAGCGCGTCGCCGAGGCGCTCCGGTAGGCGAGCACCCGCCCAGTAATAGAAGATCGCGAGGCGAGTGAGCACGCCGCGCGGGCCCTCGAGCGCCGGGGCGCCGAT
>CAYZEL010000192.1:0-3802 GCA_964477515.1 uncultured Microbacterium sp. | reverse complement strand
CCTTCAACGCGAGGTTCTTCGCGCCTGCCTCAGGCAGAACGGAGTCGGTGATGTCGCGAGCGAGCGATCCCGCGTCGAACCGCTCGGTCACGAACTGGTCCGCGTGGGCCTCGATGCGTGACAGGTCGAGGATGTCGTTGATGATCGCCAGCAGCCTCCGCCCCGAACGGTTGATCATCTCCAGCTGTCTGGTCTGCTCGTCGTTCACGTCGCCCGAGAACCCGCGCTGGAGCAGGTCAGAGAAGCCGATCACCGAGTTGAGCGGAGTGCGCAGCTCATGGCTCATCGCACGAAGGAACTGCGACTTCGCCTCACCCGCCTCCAGGAGCCGCAGGTTCGTGGCCTCCAGCTCTTCGGCTGCGGCGGCGAGCTGCTGGTTCGCAGCCTGCAGTTCCTGGGTGCGTTCCGTGACCATCTGCTCGAGTGACTGGTTGAGTTCCCGGAGCGCGGTCTCGTCACGCAGACGCTGTTCCTGATCGAGCATCAGCCGGCAGACGAGCAGCATGCCGATCGGGTAGAAGCCCAGAACGGGAACCCAGATCTCCGCGACGATACCCGGTCCTGCCGCGCCCAGAAGGAAGTACTGCAAGACCAGCATGATCGCGTGTACCGCCAAGGCGACCGAGTACAACCGCGACAATCGGTTCGCCTTCTCCGTCCGCTGTCGCATGTAGTGATAGGCGACGCCCAGGGCGGCCGACTCGACGATGACCGCCACGCCCGCTACTGCGCCCGCTCCGCCCAGCCAGATGCGGTACGCAGCTGCGATGGCCGCGGCGACGGCGGCCACCAGCGGTCCGCCGAAGATCCCCGCGACGGCGATGATGATCGAGCGCCCGTCGTATTGGATGCCCGCCGCCGCCCGGAAGGGCGTCATCATGCCGATCACGGTGATCGCGCCGAAGAGCAGGCCGGAGGCCACCTGCCGGGTGAAGGTCCACTCGCTCCAGCGTCGGACCGCCCACTGATGGAGGACGCTCAGCGCGACCAGGAGCGCGATGTTGAGGACCAACGTCAGGGCCACGGCAGGCCCCTTCCAGCCGTGAGCGCACGCCAGGCGACCGGCGTCTACCCGCCGAGCGTACTCCGCATGTTTCGCGGGTGCCAGCGCCGGTCCCGGGCGATGAGGGGGCGCGCCTCGCATGGTGCGTTCGGCCGCTGCCGTGCGCTAGACTCGTGGCATCGTGCCGGCTGTCCGGCGGCGTGTGATCAGTACGATCCGCGCGAGCGATCCGACGGGGTGACTCGGGGGATGAGCGACCTCAGGGAACGGAACAGGCTCAGCACCGCGCTGAACGACATCGACGCGCGCGTCCACTCCAACCTGGGCGTGGACGAGATCATGCAGTCCGCGCTCGACGGATTCGTCGGCGCGCTCGGCGCCGAGGCCGGGGACATCAAGGTCCGCGACGGGGAGCACTGGGTGGTCAGCTACCAGTGCGGTCTCGACGAGGGCGTCGTGGGGCTTCGTCTCGCGGTCGAGGACGCGCCCGTCGCCGTCGAGGCCACCCGCAGCCGCGAGCCGGTGGCGATTCCGGACGTCGCGCAGCGTCCCGATCTCTGGCGGGGCTTTCCCCGTGAGCACGGTCTGCGCGCGACTCTGGGAATACCGCTGGTCTCGCGAGGCGAGATAGTCGGTTGCCTGCTCGCGTGGATGCGCAGCGGACCGCGAGTGTTCTCGCAGGGGGAGATCGACTTCGCGCGGCGCATGGCCGCATCGGTGGCGCTGGCGATCGAGAACGCGCGACTCTTCGCGAGTGCCGAGGCCGCCCGCGTGGACGCGCAGGATGCCGAGCGCAGGCTCGAGCTGGAGCTGCAGCGCACGCGGGTCCTTCTGAAGGCGTCGGACGAGCTCACGTCGGCGACCGACACCGATGAGCTGTCGCTTCGCCTCGCGAGCGTGGTTCTCGAGGCGACCGGGATCGACAGGGTGTTCGTGAACCTGATCGACCAGTCCTCCAGGGTCCTCATTCCGAAGGTCGCCACCGGCGGCCTGGTCGAGCCCCGGGGCTCCACGATCCCGTTCGAACGGTTGAGCAGCATCTCTCTCGACGCCATCGCCGGCAAGAAGACGACCCTGCTCGACTACGAGTCCCAGGACACGCCCGCTGCGGACCGGGCGATCGCACAGTCGAACCGTGCCCGGCTCGTCCTCTTCGTACCGCTCGTCCATCGAGGCGAGATCATCGGGCATGTCGCGCTGGACCAGCCCGGCGAGCGCTACGCGTTCACACCGGAACAGATCCGCATCGTGGACAGCATCGCCGCCCAGGCATCGGTCGCACTCCAGAACGCGCGCATGTACGAGCGCGAGCACCGGATCGCACAGACGCTTCAGCAGGCGATCCTGGCTCTTCCCGATGACATCGACGGCCTCGACGTCGCATGTCTCTACCACCCGGCTTCCTCCGCGGCCGACGTCGGCGGCGACTTCTACGACGTGCTCGACCTGGGCGACGGGCGGGTGGCCCTCCTGATCGGCGACGTTTCCGGGAAGGGGATCGAAGCCGCGCAGCTGACCACGCTCGTGCGCGACGGCTCGCGGGCGTACCTGCACGAGAAGTGCGATCCCGGCGATGTGATGACGCGCCTCAACTCCATGACCTGCCGATTCACGGCTCCGGAGAAGTTCGCGACCGCATTCTTGGGAGTGCTCGATCGCGCGACAGGCGCGCTGGTGTACTCCGGCGGCGGGCATCCGCCGCCCGCGGTCGTCGGCCCGAGGGGTGTGCGTCTGCTGGACCCGCCGGCGGGTCTCATCGGCGCGCTCGAGCAGACCCGGTTCCAGTCGCGCCGAGACACCCTGGCGCCAGACGAAGTGCTCGTGCTCGTGACCGACGGGGTGACGGAGGCGCGCCACGACACGCAGCTGTTCGGCGAGGAGGGGCTGAGCGCGCGACTCGAAGGACTCGCGGGGACGCCCGTCGCCGACCTGCCCGGCCGGCTGCTGGCCGAGGTCCTCGAATTCGCCGACGGCCGGTTGCGCGATGACGTGGCGATCATGTGCGTCGGGCTCAGGCCCGTGGGATCGGGCGACTGATCGTCGGACACGAGTCGGGCGCGAGGTTGGCCGTGCCCGCCGCGGTGTCGTACACTACCGTCTCGCGGCCGGGCGCCCAGTCCGCGTCCGCGCGAACCACCTTGCGGAGAGGTGGCAGAGTGGTTGAATGCGGCGGTCTCGAAAACCGTTTAGCGCGCGAGCGTTACGGGGGTTCGAATCCCCCCCTCTCCGCCAGAAGGACATGATGACGCCCGCTCCTCGGACCCGAGGGGCGGGCGTTCTCTTCGCCGCCGCCGGCTCTCGGCGTGCGCGCGTCGCCGCGCACGCCTGTTGTCCCGCGAGGCGGCATGCCGCACATTATTCCCAGTGGTGGCGTCGATCGGGGGACATCATGGTGGGCCGTCGGATCGTCGGGCTGGTGCTCCTGTCGCTGGTCTTGTCGTCGCTCTGCGGGTGCGGAGCGTCTCGCACCGGCGGGGGTGCCGCCGGCGGAGGCGGGGCGGGCTTCGTTGACGCGCCGGGCGCGTCCGAGGTGAAGACGGTCACGGCGAAGCGGGGGGTGGCCTTCGGCACCGTGAGCGCTGAGGGCACCGCGGCGGTGATCGTCCTGCCGAAGTCGTTCGCGGAGGGCACCGACGTCACGTTCACGCCGCTCAAGCCGGGTGAGGACGGCGTGCTCTTCCCGGGGTTCAGGATCAAAGCCGAGGGCGGCGCGCAGCCGCAAGGCGCGGTGCTGATCGCCTTCACGCTTGCCGCCCCGCTGCCAGAGGGCGCGGCGCGGCTCGTGGTCGGCTCGCGACC
>CAYZEL010000191.1:0-3831 GCA_964477515.1 uncultured Microbacterium sp. | reverse complement strand
CTCTGGCCGGACCGCATTTCGTACCGTTCGGGCGGCGCCGCGGACGTGCGGCTCGATCCGGCGGGCGGGACTTCCTCGGTCGTGCTCTCGTGCGCCCTGCGCGGCGTTCGCGTACCCGACCTGCGGATGCCCGAGATCGTCTGGCGGGCGGGGCTCGATCTGCGCCCGCTCGATTCGTCCGATCCGGCCGACCGTCGGTTCGCGACCGCGCTCGTGTGGCCGGGCGAGACGGGACGCGCCGCGCGCATCCAGGCGGCGCTCGAGATCGCTTCGGGCGAGGACCTGCGCATAGCTGCGGGCGACGCGACCGATCCCGCGGCGCTCGCACAGTTGGTGGATTCGGCGCCGTCCGGCACGACGATCGTAGTGACCACCCCTGGCCTGCTCCCGCACGTGCCCCGGGCCGGTCGCGAGCGCCTGTTCGAAACGCTGGCAGCCCTGCGCGATAGGGATGGGCGCGGGGTCGACTGGATTTCACTCGACCCTCCTGCCCTGCACGACCGCTGGACGACACCCGTGGACGCGAACGGATGGCCGGGGTTCGTTCTCGGCCTGAACGGTCGCGTGCTCGCCGCGGCCGATCCGCTTGGCGCGTGGCTGGAGTGGCGCGCGGGCTGACGCGCTCGCGCGACCTACCCTGGGGGCATGCCCGAGTCCCCGAGCGATGCCCTCACCGCGGACGAGCGCGCGATGCTCGACTTCGAGGGCGAGTGGCGGCGCCATGCGGGCGCGAAGGAAGAGGCGATCCGCGCCGAACTCGACCTCGCACCCGCGCGCTACTACCAGCTGCTCGGCCGGCTGATCGAGACCGAGGCGGCTCTCGCCTACGACCCGATGCTCGTCAAGCGGCTGCGGCGCGTGCGCGACCAGCGCGAGGCCGAACGGGCCACGCGCGAGGGTGCACTGGGCCTGTAGCTCTCGGGGCCGCGAGCGACGCCCGGCCGCGGCGTTGAGGGTCCGCACACGCGACCGCCGGTAGCATTCTGTGGTGCCCACGCCCTCACGCGATCGATTCGACGACATCTCTGCGTCCCCCGGCCGCGTCGGAGCCCATCGGGCCGAGAACCCCCGTGTGCGGGGCTGGACCACGCTCGCGTGGGCGCTTGCCGCAACCGTCGTGCTGGTCGTGGTGGGGATCTTCGCGAGCATGATCTGGCAGGGCAAGATCGTGCTGTTCCCGACGCCCGCTCCCTCGATCTCGGTCATCCCGACGGCCGAGCCCGTCGTCGACACGTCGTACACCGTCCTGGTGCTGAACGGCACGCCCGAAGAGGGGCAGGCGACCCTGGCGAAGGACGAGCTTGTGGCGAACGGATGGCCGGAGGCGAACGTACTGGCGGGCAACGCCGGCGACCGCGCCTTCCCCCTGACGACGGTCTACTACGCGGCGCCCTAGGCCGATGGGGCCGCCCGTGGTCTGGCCGGTCTGATCGGTGCCACCGAGGTCGCGCTCGACCCCGAGTATCCGCTTCCCGGCACACCCGCGACGCAGCTGACCGTGGTGCTCGGACTCGACCGGATCGAACCCGCCGCCACCGAGACGCCCGCCGGATAACCCGTCGTCCGCCGGATCGCGCCGAATGCTTCGGCCCCGCGCCGGATCTCTCGGCCCGGGACGCATTCGACGGCCCATTCGCCCGCATGTTTCGGCGGAGTTACGAGTTGGCGGCCCCCGTGTCAATAGTTGTGCTCGGGGCTCTTCTGAGCCGATCGCGCTGGCTAGCATGACCCTGTCTCACCCACGCAGCACAGGAGTTCACGCATGACCCAGGGCACCGTCAAATGGTTCAACGCCGAGAAGGGATTCGGTTTCATCACCGTGGTCGACGGTGGTCAGGACGTCTTCGTCCACTACTCGAACATCGACATGACGGGATTCCGCGTCCTCGAAGAGGGGCAACTCGTCGAGTTCACGGTCGGGGCGGGCCAGAAGGGCCCCCAGGCCGAGTCCGTTCGCGTCGTTTCCTGACGCGCCGGCTTCCCTCTCGCTCGTCGTGTCGGCGGTGCGAGTCGTCGCGCGCGTCCTAGTGTGGCGCGCATGACGACGCCTGCGCGGGCCCGCGCGCTCCCGCGTTCGGTGCGACTGTCTGCGACCGTCGGTGTGCTCGTGTCCGCGCTGGTGCTGGGCGCGTGTGCCGCGGAATCGACGGGTGCCGGGTCCCCGTCGGCGACGCCGGGGCCAACGGTGTCGTCCGAGCCCTCGCCGACGGTCACCGCCGAGGCGCCGCCGATGGCCGTCCAGCCCCTCCGCGGAACGCAGGTCTCACCCGAGGCCATCGCGGGACCGGCACTCGCCGCGAAGATCGACAACCACGTCGGAGCCCGGCCGCAGGTGGGCCTCGATCACACCGACATCGTGTTCGAAGAGCTCGTGGAGGGCGGCCTGACCCGCTACGTCGCGGTCTGGTTCTCGGATGTGCCCGCCGAGATCGGTCCGGTGCGGAGCATCCGTCCCATGGATCCCGACATCGTCTCGCCGTTCGGCGGGCTGATCGCCTATTCGGGCGGCCAGCAGCGGTTCGTCGACATGATGCTGAACGCGCCGGTGCACAACGCGATCCACGGTGGCGCGGACGATCAGTTCATGTACCGCACCCGGTCGAAGGCCGCACCGCACAACGTCATCGTCCGCGCGCCCGAGCTGCGGGCGGCATATGCCGACATCCCGCCGCCGGCGCAGCAGTTCGCCTATTCGCAGCGCCCGCAGACCGCGTCTGCCGCCGCCTACGGCAACCCCGCGGCGGGGCTCGACCTGTTCTTCTCGGCGAAGGAGGGGCGCACGTGGCGGTGGGATGCGGGCTCCGGTCGCTACCTGCGGTCGCAGAACGGAGCGCCCGACATGGACTCGGCGGGCGGGCAGCTCGCCGCCACGAACGTGGTGGCTCTCTCGGTCGGCATCGACTGGACCTACGGGGACATTCCGAAGACCGTGATGGTCGGCAGCGGCCCGGCGTGGGTCGCAACGGGTGGCAAGGTCGTGCAGATCACGTGGACCAAGACTTCGCGGGACGCCCCGATCCAGCTGACCAATCAGTACGGGACCCCGGTGTATCTGGCCCCGGGGAACACCTGGGTCGAACTGGTTCCCAACGCGCGCGGCGGAAGCATCGCCGTCGTCTGACCCGAACCATCCGGACTCCCCGCGGCTTGCACTCGGTGGGGGTGAGTGCCAGAATGGGCGTTAGCACTCGCCTTACCGGAGTGCTAAACCAATACCTACGTCCGGGAGGGACGACACACACATGGCAAAGATCATCGCTTTCGACGAAGAGGCCCGACGCGGCCTCGAGCGCGGCCTGAACATCCTCGCCGACGCCGTCAAGGTGACGCTCGGCCCCCGCGGTCGCAACGTCGTGCTCGAGAAGAAGTGGGGCGCCCCCACGATCACGAACGACGGCGTCTCGATCGCCAAGGAGATCGAACTCGACGACCCGTACGAGAAGATCGGCGCGGAGCTCGTCAAGGAGGTCGCCAAGAAGACCGACGACGTCGCGGGTGACGGCACCACCACCGCCACGGTTCTGGCTCAGGCGCTCGTCAAGGAAGGCCTGCGCAACGTCGCGGCCGGCGCCGACCCGATCTCGCTCAAGCGCGGCATCGAGAAGGCCGTCGCGGCCATCTCGGCCGAGCTGCTCAAGAGCGCCAAAGAGGTCGAGACCAAGGAAGAGATCGCCGCCACCGCGTCGATCTCCGCCGCCGACACCACCATCGGTGACCTGATCGCCGAGGCGATCGACAAGGTCGGCAAGGAAGGCGTCGTCACCGTCGAGGAGTCGCAGACCTTCGGCATCGAGCTCGACTTCGTCGAGGGCATGCGCTTCGACAAGGGCT
>CAYZEL010000190.1:0-3878 GCA_964477515.1 uncultured Microbacterium sp. | reverse complement strand
ACGCGGTCTGGGGGAGTCCGCGCGTGCCCTGCGCGCGCTGGACATCCCCGAGCTGGATCCCGACTACGCGTTCCCGTGGAGCCCCGGACTCTTCGCCGCGGGGGCAACCGTGCTCGAAGGGCTCGGGCGTATGGACGAGGCCGAGCGGTGGACCCGTCTGGCCGAGGTGGCCGAGGCGGCTCTCGACGGCGATGGGTCCGACGACGTGCTCGAGATCGACGAGATCGAAGAGCTCGACATCGACCTCGACGATGCTGATGGTACCGACGCCGTTGATGACCTCGAGGACGCCGTTGATGACCTCGAGGACGCCGATGAGGTTCTCGATGACGGTGATCTCGACGAGGATGCGGTTCTCGACGGTGTCCCGGACGTCGACGCCGTAGCGGACTCCGAATCCACCGCCGAGCCCACTGAGGGCGAGGAGACAGACAAGACCGAGGCATCCGACTGATGGCCCTGCTCGGGAGAGTGAGCCCGTCGCCGCTGGATGGGGTGGATGCGGTTCTTGCCGATCTCGACGGGGTCGTCTATGCCGGACATCAGGCGATTCCGCACGCCGTCGAGGCGTTGAACGCCGCGGGTCAGACGCGGAGGCTCGGCTACATCACCAACAACGCCTCTCGGACGGATGCGACCGTCGCCGGGCAGTTGCGTGAACTCGGGCTCGCCGTGCAGCCGGAAGACGTCATCACGAGTCCGCAGGCCGCCATGCGGTTGTTGCGGGACATGCTCCCCGAGGGGTCGCGTGTGCTGGTCGTCGGGGGAGAGGGCCTGACCGTCGAGGTCGAGAAGGCCGGCTTCGTCGTGACCCGCAGCGCCGAGGATGCTCCCGCCGCCGTGGTGCAGGGCTTCTCGCCGGATGTCGCCTGGCGCGATCTTGCCGAGGCCGCGTACGCGCTCGCCCTGCCCGAGGACAAGGGCGGCATCCCGTGGGTCGCCACGAACACGGACTGGACGATCCCGCAGGCGCGCGGTATCGCGCCGGGAAACGGCACGCTCGTGTCGGCCGTGCACACCGCGGTCGGTCGGCTCGCGACCGTCGCGGGAAAGCCCGAGACGCCGATCTTCCTCGAGGCGATCGCGCGGTTCGGATCGAAGCACCCGCTGTTCATCGGCGACCGTCTCGACACCGACATCCTGGGTGCGCAGCGCGCCGGGATCGCGTCGGCCCTCGTGTTGACGGGCATCGACCGTCCGAAGCACGTCCTCGCCGCGCCAGCAGGGTCGCGTCCGGACTTCATCCTCGGCGATCTGCGCGAGCTGTCGCAGCCGTATCCGACCGCGAAGACACGCGGAAGGGACGGCGCGGTCACGGTCGGCGACGCCACCGTGCGCATCTCGGGCAACGACGTCGAGATCGTCGCGGACGGTTCGGCGCAGATCGACCTGCTGCGCGCCGCGGCCCGAGCGATCTGGGATTCCGGGCGCGCGATCTACGGGCTGCGGGTGCCCGAGCGGCTCTACGAAGACCCGTTCCGCGCTGCACGCTGACGCGGGGGCCGTCGTCGTCGCGGGGCACCGGGGCATCCGTCATCCTTCGTCGTATCCTGGGACGGTGAGCAACACGCCCGAGGGAGCCTTCGACGACAGCCTGGTGTCGCGCCTGCGGGTGGTCGAGGAGCAACCCCTCGCGGCCCGCGCGGCCGCGTTCGACGCGATGTACGACGAACTGTCGCGTGAGCTCGAGGGTGTGGGCGGGCTCGCGGACCCGCGTGCCTCGGCATCCGGCGACCGATGAGTGAGCGGCTGGATGCCGCGCTCGCGGCGCGCGGTCTCGCGCGTTCCCGCACGCACGCCGCGGGCCTGATCGCCGACGGGCTCGTGACGGTCGACGGTCGTCCCGTCGTGAAGTCGTCGGCACGGGTCGAGGAGTCGTCGGTGATCGAGGTCGCCGAGTTCGATCACTACGTGAGCCGTGCGGCCCACAAGCTCATCGCGGCGCTCGACGCGTTCCCGATCGAGGTCGAGGGGCGTGTGGCACTCGACATGGGTGCGTCGACGGGCGGATTCACGCAGGTGCTGCGCGAGCGCGGCGCCGATCCGGTGATCGCGGTCGACGTCGGCCACGGTCAGCTGTCGGAGCGGATTCGGGATGACCCGGGTGTCGTGGCGGTCGAGGGGTACAACGTCCGTGACATGACACCGAAGTCGCTCGCCGCCGTGAGCGGCGTGGATCGCGCGCCATCGTTGGTGACGGGCGACCTGTCCTTCATCTCCCTGGCGTTGGTGCTTCCGGCCGTGCGCGCGACGATGGCCCCGGGTGGCGATGCCGTGCTGCTCATCAAACCGCAGTTCGAGGTGGGTCGCACGGCCGTGCGCGGTGGGCTGGTGACCGACCCGGCATCGCGTGCAGACGCGGTTGCGGGAGTTTTGTGGGCGGCGTGGGACGCGGGTCTCGGCACGCACGGTGTGATCGCGTCGCCGCTGCCCGGCACGCACGGCAACCACGAGTTCGTGGCGTGGCTGCGGGGGCGCGATGCGTCGGGCGCCGACGGTGACGCGGATGCCGCGAACCCGAGTGCGTGGCTCGCCCTGGTGAACGAGCTCACGCAGCGCTGAGGCATCCGGCGCGTGCAATCCCCTGTTCGTCGGGGATTCGTGTTCGCAATTCAGTCTCGGCGCGCACACGCCGCCCGCTCGTCCACAGAATCGTGCGGTTTTGTGCGCCTGCTGAGCGCGAATGGACTGAATACCGAACGCGCCGGCGGGGAGGGAAATCCACAGATGTCCTCCACAGCGCGCGGGCGACCCGGCGAACGGGAGGCATCCGACAGAATGGGTGAGGCGAACCAATCGGCGGGAGCGGCATGACGAGCACGCGAAACATCCTGGTCGTTGCGCATGCGCTGCGCGACGATACGGTCGCCGCCGCGCGCCGCGTGACGGCGGCCCTGCACGTCGCGGGCGCCCGCGCCGTCTTCTCGGCCGACGACCGCGCCCAGCTGGGCAAGGCGATCCAGGACTTCGACAACACGGGCACGCTCGGCATCGACGTTCCCGTCGACGAGATCGAGCTGGCCATCGTGCTCGGCGGCGACGGCACGATCCTGCGTGCGGCGGAGCTGGTGCGCGGGGGCACGGCCCCGGTGCTCGGCATCAACATGGGGCACGTCGGATTCCTCGCCGAGATCGAGCGGGACGAACTGGACGAAGCGGTGCACCGTGCCATCCTCGGCGACTACCGGGTCGAAGAGCGCCTGGCGCTCGCCGTGCGCGTGCAGGCCTCCGACGACTCGCTCATCTACGAGACGTGGGCGCTGAACGAGGCGACGGTCGAGAAGGCGAGCCGCGAACGGATGCTCGAGGTCGTGCTCGAGGTGGATGGCCGCCCCCTGTCGAGCTTCGGCTGCGACGGCATGGTCGTCTCGACCCCCACCGGTTCGACCGCCTACAACTTCTCGGCCGGCGGGCCCGTGATCTGGCCGACCGTCGAGGCCATTGCGGTGGTGCCGCTGTCCGCGCACGCCCTCTTCGCCAAGCCCCTCGTCGTCGGCCCCGAGGCCACGATCGCGATCGAGGTGCTCGAGCGCACGAACGGCACGGGCATCCTGTGGTGCGACGGCCGCCGCTCGCACGACCTGCCGCCGGGAGCCCGCGTGATGGTGCGACGCTCGCCCGAGCCCGTCCGCCTCGCGCGGCTGCACCCCGCCGCGTTCACCGACCGCCTCGTGCGCAAGTTCCGGTTGCCGGTCGACGGATGGCGCGGGCCCATCGCCGCCGAACCCGAGACCTGGGCGACGCACGAACCCACCGAGACCGGAGCAGAATCCGATTTCGACCCCGACACCCACCGCGGGGCGGGTGCGTGATCGAGGAAGTACGACTCGCCGGCCTCGGGGTGATCGCCGAGGCGACGCTGCCGCTCGGCCCGGGCT
>CAYZEL010000189.1:0-3965 GCA_964477515.1 uncultured Microbacterium sp. | reverse complement strand
GGGGC
Organism: uncultured Microbacterium sp.; assembly: GCA_964477515.1. Lineage (GTDB taxonomy): Bacteria > Actinomycetota > Actinomycetes > Actinomycetales > Microbacteriaceae > Microbacterium. The sequence continues at coordinate 3,960 of CAYZEL010000189.1, read as the reverse complement.
GGCGGCGGCGGGAGACCCACTGCCGATCTTCGCCAGAACGGCGCCCACCGGGATGGTCTCGTCCTGGGCGGCGACGATCTCCTGGAGGACGCCGGCAACGGGGGACGGGATCTCGGTGTCGACCTTGTCTGTCGAGATCTCGAGCAGCGGCTCGTCGACAGCGACCTCGTCGCCGACGCTCTTGAGCCAGCGCGTGACCGTACCCTCCGTCACGGACTCGCCGAGTTCGGGGAGCACGACGGACGTGCTCGAGTCGTCGGAGGCAGCGGGGGCCGGAGCTGCGGGGGCCGCGGCCTCGGGAGCAGGTGCGGGCGCCTCGGGCTCGGCAGCAGCCTCGGGCTCGGGCTCAGCCGCAACGGTCTCGTCGGCAGCGGGCGCGGACGCCTCCGGTGCTGCGTCGCCGGAAGGCTGGGCGCTGCCGTCGCCGATCTTGGCGAGCAGGCCGCCGACCTCGACGGTCTCGTCTTCCTGGACCAGGATCTCTTCGAGAATGCCGCTCACGGGGGAGGGGATCTCGGTGTCGACCTTGTCGGTCGAGATCTCGAGCAAGCCCTCATCGGCCTTGACCTCGTCTCCCACCTGCTTCAGCCAGCGGGTGACCGTACCCTCGGTAACGCTCTCGCCGAGAGCGGGGAGGACGACGGATGTGCTCATGACGATGTCTCCTTAAGGACGAAACTGTCGTGGTCTAGCTTAGTGAGGCCGCGGACCGGCATTGCTAAAGCGCGTGCAAGGGTCGGCCCGCGAGTGCGAGGAATGCTTCGCCGAGCGCTTCGCTCTGCGTGGGATGGGCATGCAGGTACGGCGCGATGTCGTCCGGGTGTGCTTCCCATCCGACGACGAGCTGCGCCTCGGCGATCAGCTCGCCGACACGCGCGCCGATCAGGTGCACGCCGATGACGGGCCCGTCGATCGCTCGCACGACGCGAACGAGTCCGCCCGTGCCGATGATCTCACTGCGCGCGTTGCCCGCCAGGTTGTAGTCGAACGAGGTGACCTTCTCGGCCCCCAGCTCGGCGATCGCTTCGGCGAGGGTCGACCCGACCGACGCGACCTCGGGATCGCTGTACGTGATGCGGGGGATGTGGCGCTCGGGCACGGCGACGGCGGGAAGCCCGGCCATCCGTTCGGCGGCGAAGATGCCCTGCGCGAAACTGCGGTGCGCCAACTGCAGCCCTCGGACGATGTCTCCGACCGCCCATACGCCGGGAACGGATGTCTGCAGATCGTCGTCCACGACGACGAAGCCTTCCTCGAGCGTGACGCCGGCCTCTTCCAGCCCGAGGCCCGCCGTGCTCGGGCCGCGTCCGATCGCCACGAGCAGGTGGTCGGCCTCGAGCTCGGTGCCGTCCTCCAGGCGCACGCTCACCGCATCATCGCTCTGCGCCGCCGAAGCGAACCGCGTGCCCAGGCGCATCTCGATCCCGCGCTTGCGGAAGGCGCGCTCGAGTCCCTTGCTCATCGCCTCGTCCTCTTGCGGCACCAGCCGAGGAAGCGCCTCGACGATCGTCACGTCGACACCGAACGAGCGCCAGAGGCTCGCGAACTCGACGCCGATGACGCCGCCACCGAGGATGATGACGCGGCGGGGGATCTCGGATAGCTCGAGCGCGTGCTCGCTCGTGAGGATCCGGCCGCCGATCTCGAGCCCCGGGAGCGTCTTGGAATACGACCCCGTGGCGATGAGCACGTTCTTGCCGCGGTACACGTCCGCACCGACGCGTACGCCGCGGTCGTCCTGCAGGTGGCCCTCGCCGTCGATCACGGTGATCCCGCGCGCCGAAATCAGGCCCTTGAGCCCGGCGAACTTCTTCGCGACGATCTTCTCGCGGTACGAGCGCAGCCCGTTCGCGTCGATTCCGGTGAGGGAGGCCTCGACGCCGATCTCGCTCGCCGACCGCACCGCGTCGGCGACTTCGGCGGCGTGGAGAAGCGCCTTCGTGGGGATGCAGCCGCGATGCAGGCAGGTGCCGCCGAGCTTGTCGCGCTCGATGATGGCGACCTTCGCCCCGAGTTCGGATGCGCGGATCGCCGCGGAGTAACCGCCGCTGCCGCCGCCGAGGACGACCAGGTCGAATGCGTGCTCGGCCATCAGCGGGCTCCTCTCGCGACGAACTCGATCAGGGAGCTGACGCTGGCCCCCGTGGGGCCCTTGTCGGTGGCGCCGTACGGCCCGCCCTTGTTCATGCCGACGCCGGCGATGTCGAGGTGTACCCACGGTATCGTCGGCGCTCCCTCGTCATCCGATACCGGCCCGATGAAGTGCTGCAGGAACAGCCCGGCGAAGAGCGAACCGCCCGCGGGGTCGCCGATCTTCGCGTTCACCAGGTCGGCGATGGGGGAGTCGAGATCGTCGCGCATATGGGCGGGCAGGGGCAGCCGCCAGGCGAGTTCACCGGCGCGTTCAGCGGCCGCGAGGTATTCGGCGACGGGTGCGTCGTCGCCCATGACGCCGGCGTAGCGGGTTCCGAGTGCAACGCTGATGGCACCCGTGAGCGTCGCCACATCGACGATGACGTCCGGGTGCTCCCGCGAGGCCGCGACGAGGCCATCCGCCAGGACCAGGCGACCCTCGGCGTCCGTGTTCAGGACTTCGATCGTCGTCCCGTCGAGCGCGGTGAGCACATCGCCCGGGCGAGTCGCGCGGCCCGACGGCATGTTGTCGGCGATGCAGAGATAACTCGTCACACGAACGGGCAGGGCGAGCTCGGCCGCTGCTCGGACGACCGAGAGTGCGACGGCTGCGCCGCACATGTCGTACTTCATCCCGACCATGGATCCGGCGGGCTTGAGCGACAGACCGCCGGTATCGAACGTGATGCCCTTGCCGACCACCGCGACGTGTCGCGACGCGTCGGCGGGCGCGTAGTCCATCCGGACGAAACGCGGGGGGCGATCCGAGCCCCTGCCCACCCCGAGGATCGCGCCGAAACCTTCCGTCTCGAGAGCCTCTTCGTCGAGCACCGTGACCTCGACGGGCAGGTGTGCAACCTCTGACACCGCTCGGGCCGCGAGATGCGCGGGTCCGAGGCGGTCTGCGGGAATCGCGACGAGATCCTTGACGAGCGCCACCGCGTCGACGACCACCTGGGCGGCGCGCAGGTCCGCGTCCCGCACCTCTTCGGACGAGACGACGATCACGCGCGCGGCGCGGCGCTTGCCGCCGCCCTTCTTGTAGGACGCGAACGTGTACCCGCCGAGGCCGGCGCCCTCGGCGATCGCCCGCCACGTGCCTTCGGGAGCGCCCGGTGCGTGCACGGCGACCGTTTCGACCTGACCGAGCGCGCGAATACCCGCGCCCGCCGCATCCCGGTATGCGCCGTTCTGCGCTGCGGCGCCGATACCCACGACGGCGACCGAACCGCCCGCCAGGGGAACCCGGACGAATGAGCCGGGAGCTCCCGAGAACTCGACCGAGCGGAGCGCATCGGCGAGCCCGGGCCAACCGGAAAGGTCGGGGCCCTCTTCGGTCAACGGCGGAAGGATGAGAAGCGAGACATCCGCATCGAGGTCTGTCGCTGAGGCGGGAAGATACGAGATCTGCGGCGTCGGCATATGGACCATCCTAGGTCGGCCTCCGGGCCGGGGCCGATGCCCCGCGCGGGGCGTCGCGGTGTTCGCTGTGAGCGCGACGTCTCAACGCGGCCCGACCCGCCGGCGGCTCGTAGAGTGGACGTATGCCACCGTTCGGACCTCTTTACGCGACGTCTCCTGACGTGCCGGAGGTGCCGCGCGGCTTGCCTCTGGTGGTCGCGCTGACGGGCTTCACAGACGCGGGAAGTGCCGTCGCCCAGTCGATCGACGTGCTGCGAGACGGCGTCGACAACACGCCCGTCGCAACGTTCTCGAACGACGCGCTGCTGGATTACCGGGCCCGACGGCCCGTGGTGTCTTTCGATCAGGACCATCTGACGGACTACGTGCCGCCGCGCCTCGAGCTGGCTCTCGCCCACGACCTCA
>CAYZEL010000188.1:0-3982 GCA_964477515.1 uncultured Microbacterium sp. | reverse complement strand
CCGGGGTGAGGGGTGTCGGGGTGGGCGTGTGGGTGCGTCGCGTCGGCGAAACCGTGGGGTGCGTGCCCGTAGGCGAGGTCGCCTGGGAGGCCCGCCACGGGAACCAGATGATCGCACCGGCCGCGACCAGCGCGACGATCGTCGCCGACACGACGATCGTGGTAACACGACGGCGTTTTCGGGAACGATTCGTCGATCGTCGTTGCTCGCCTCGGAGTCCCGTCATGCCGCGCCTGCCGTTCTCGACCGTCGCCCTGACGACCCGTACCGATGATAGGGCTCCGGGGGACTCGCGTCCGGCGCCTGTGGAGGACGCGCGCGCCGTCGGCGCAGAAGCTCCCGCGCGGTCGCATCGGCTGACAGAATCGGCTCATGCCGAGCTGGCTCATCTTCGTTATCGTCATCGTCCTCTTCTCGCTCGTCGCGGCGTGGATCGTCCGCCGCTTACTCGACGTGGAGGTCGGGTGGCTGCGCGCGTTCCTGACGGCGCTCGTCGTCTTCCTGCTCGCATCTCCGATCGCCATCTGGACGCTGAGCGAGGCGGAGGTCTACGCCGACGGAACGTTCGTCGCGCCGGGGGCGGTCGCCGTCGGCTTCATCGCGGTGACGGTCGGGTGGATGTTCGCCGTGGTCGTGATCGCGGTGCTGACACTCGAATTCCTGTGGCCCTCGCACCGCATGCGCAACCCGATCAGTGTGGTGCGCGATGCCATCCGTCGACGCGACCGAGCGCGGCGCTACGCCCAGATCGTGGCTATCGGGTCCCGCCATGGGCTGACGTTCTACGAGAGCAGACGGCGCGGCGACGCGGACGGCGAACTCCCCACGGCGCTGGTTTCGGCGATGAACGAGGCGGGGGTCACGTTCGTCAAACTCGGTCAGGTGCTGTCGTCCCGGGAGGACGTGCTTCCCCCCGCGTTCATCGACGCGCTCTCGACGCTGCAGATGGACTCGTCGCCGATCCCGTGGGCCGAGGCCCGGGCGGCGATCATCGACCAGCTCGGCGTGCCGCTCGAGCAGGTGTTCGCCGAGATCGACCCGGAACCTCTCGCCGCAGCATCCGTCGCCCAGGTCCACGCCGCGCGGCTGGTCAGCGGCGAACACGTCATCGTCAAGATCCAGCGCCCGCGGGCTCGGGCACAGGTGACGACAGATCTCGACATCCTGGATCGGCTCGCGGCGGACGCCGAGGCCCGTACGGACTGGGCGAAGGACTACGGCCTGCACGCGCTCGTCACAGAGTTCGCGCGCGGGCTGCGCGAAGAACTCGACTATCGCACCGAGGTTGCGAACGGCGAGATGCTGCGGGCAGCGATCACCGGGGGCCATGATTCACGCCTGCGCATCCCGCTGGTCTTCAGCGAGTACTGCACGGATCGCATGATCGTGCAGGAGTTCGTGGGCGGCACCCCGTTCAGCCGACTCCACCCCGGCGTGCTCCCCCACGACCTCGCCGTCGGGATCGCCGATGACCTGGTGGATGCCGTCGTCGACCAGATCGCGGTACGCGGGATCTTCCACGCCGACCTCCACCCCGGCAACCTCATCCTCGATGACGAGCCGGACGCATACGGTGCGGCCACGATCACCCTGATCGACTTCGGGTCGGTCGGCATCGTCGAGAGCAGCATGCGTCGGCTGCTCGTGCCGATGCTGGTCGGCATGGCCAACGAGGACGACGTCGCGGTGACCGACATCGCCCTCTTGATGTGCGGACGACCCTCCGGGGACTTCGACGCGGTGGCGCTGCAGCGCGATATCGGGGTCATCCTGACCCGGCTGCACAGCGCGCGCGCCGACGAGAACGTGTTCCGACTCCTGCTCGACGTGCTGCGCCGAAACCGGATGGCTCTGCCACCGTCGCTCCTTCTCGTGTTCCGCACGCTCGCCTCGCTGGAGGGCACGCTGCGCAAACTCGTGCCGGACTACGACATGGTGGGACGCGCCCTGCACATCGCGCCGCGCCTGGCGCGGTCGCTTCTCTCGCCGACGAAGGCGCTGCTCAGCGCGCAGACGTGGTCGGCGCTGCTCATCGAGCAGTCGCGCAGGCTGCCGCGCCGACTCGAGAACCTGACGCAGTCGCTCGACGAGGGCACCCTGTCGGTGCGACTGCGGACGTTCGAGAGCCCGGATGAGCGCTCGTGGGTGGACGGCCTGCTCGGGCGCATCACCATGACGGCGATCGGCATCGCGCTGGTGGTCGCGGGCATCAGCCTGAGCGTCGACGACGGCGGCCCGATGCTGACCGGGGACGTCCCCACGTTCGGATTCCTGGGCAGCATCGTGGCTCTCGGGGGCCTGCTGCTGCTCCTGCGCAGTCTGCGCACCGCACTGCGCCGGTCGGGTCGATGACCCGGTCCCGGACACGGCGCGTCGTCATCGCTCCCGATTCGTTCAAGGGATCGGCGACGGCGCAGGAAGCGGCGAGCGCGATCGCGGACGGATGGCGGGCCATTCGGGCCGACGACGACCTCGTCCTGGCGCCGCAGGCGGACGGCGGCGAGGGCACGCTCGACGCGTTGGAGGCGTCGAACCCGGGAAGCGTCCGTCGCAGCGCGGGGCCGGTGACGGGACCGGACGGGCGGCTCGTACCCGGCGAATGGCTCGAGCTCGCGGACGGCACGGCGGTCGTCGAGATGGCGCAGATGGCTGGCCTTCCGCTGATGCAGACGCTCGATGCTCTCGGCGCCACGTCGCGCGGACTCGGCGAGGTGATTCGCGCGGCAATCGACAGTGGCGCCCGGCGCCTGCTGATCGGCATCGGCGGTTCGGCGTCCACCGACGCCGGAGTGCCCATGCTCGACGCGATCGGCGACCGGATGCCCCCGCCCGACGGAGCACTCGTCCTGACCGACGTGACCGCTCCCCTGCTCGGGCCGCGCGGCGCGGCCGCCGTGTTCGGTCCGCAGAAGGGCGCTTCCGCGCGAGACGTCGCCGTGCTCGATGAGCGGCTGCGTCGGGCCGCTGTGCGGCTCGGAGGCGACCCGGACGAACCGGGGGCAGGTGCGGCGGGTGGCGTGGGGTTCGCCCTCAGCACGTGGGGCGCGACGCTCACGAGCGGGGCCGCTTTCATCGCCGAGGCAACGCACCTCTCCACGCTGATGGACGGATGCGACGTCCTGCTCACCGGTGAGGGTCGGTTCGATCACCAGTCGCTCACGGGCAAGGTCGTGGGCAGCATCCTGTCCGCCGCGCGCGAGCGCTCGATCACCGCCGGCGCGATCGTCGGCGCGGCCGCCGAGCCACCGCCCTGCTGGCATGTCGCTCTCGCGGACCTCGCCGGATCGGCGCGGGCGGCGATCGCTGATCCCCGGCGCTGGTTGATCGAGGCCGGTCGCGCGGCGGCATCCGAACTCGGCACCGTCGATCAGGATCCGCGAAGCGGCCGCGCACCGACCGTCGTGGCGTGAGCGCCGCCGCGTCGTCGCCAGAGCAGTCCCGCGCAGACGACGCCCTGCACCATGACGAACGCGCTGAACGTCGCGGCAATGAGGGCCGCCGACTGAACGGCCGCGGGCAGCAGGGGGAAACCGGCGGGGCAGAGCAGGGACGGGAGGAAGGGGCGGTGTGCCGCGGCTCAACGGGGGGAAGAAGAAGGAGACGGGGAATGTCCAAGCGAATCGTCATCGGCCGGTCGCGTCACGGAGTCATCTCTTTCGCTCTCGAGGTCCTCCTACGGACACGCCTCCTGATTCAGGCGAACTCCGGCGGCGGCAAGTCATGGCTGATCCGGCTCCTGGCGGAGCTGCTCTTCGGGCACAGCAGCCGTTTCGCGCCCGGCGGTGGCCTTGAGCCACTGGTCCGCGGCGGCGAAGCGTTGCCAGCCCGGAACCTGCGCGGCAAGGTTCACTTCCTTCCATTTCGGATGGCGCGGCGCCTCCAGGAACTTGTTGAAGTCGGAAAAGAAGGCATCGACGAACCGCTTGACCCGGCGATAGCGCTCCGATTCCGTGGACCAGTTGTACACCGCCATCACCGCCCC
>CAYZEL010000187.1:0-4046 GCA_964477515.1 uncultured Microbacterium sp. | reverse complement strand
CAACCCGGGGTGCGGCGGCCGGGCCTCTTTCGTGGGTGCGGCGGGTGGTGCTGGTCGCTTCGGCAGAGCCGGAACCCGCAATGCGCTGTTCACGCGGGGCGTACCGGACGGATGCGGGGCGTTCAGCCGCAACCGCCACGCTCGGGGCGTGCTCCGCCTGGCGAAACGCCGCTCCGCTCATCTGTCCGCTCTCGTCCTCGGTCTCGGCGTTCTGACTCTGTCGGTGGGGGCGGTCACTCCCGCGGCGTCGGCTCGGGAAGCATCCGCCGTACCGGCACCCGCGCCATCCGAGGGTCGCATCGTCATCTCCGAGGTCGCGGCGGGTTCGTCACGGTCCGACGCGGACAGCTTCTTCGAGCTGCGCAACATCGACGATCACGCGATCGACCTGACCGGTTGGCAGGTGTTCCGCTGTTCGGCACAGGGTCTGCGGTCCAACTACTCGCGACCCGAATCCGACCTCACGGGGATCGTGCTCGAGCCCGGGGCCATCGCGACCGTCACACGCATCGGCGTGGAGCTCGGGGGAGCGCAACCCGACGGGCTCTTCACCCAGCCGTACGCGCAGACCGGGTTCGGGCTGATCCTCACGGACGCCTCGGGCGGCACGGCCGACGCCATCGCGGTCTATCCGAGCCGGCCGTGGCCGACCGAGAGCGAGTGCAGCGTGCGCGGCAACGTCCCCGCAGCCCTCGCGTTCGCGCTCGACGAGTCGTGGCAGAGGGTGCGCGACACCGGTGATGTCGCCGTCGATTTCGTGCGCGCCGCCGCGACACCGGGTAGGGCGGACCTCGGTCGCGTGACGAGCCCGACCGGGATCGTGGTGATCGACGAGATCGCCGCGGCCGGACCGACGGGGTCCGACGACGACCTGATCGAGCTGCGCAACACGGGAGCGGAGAGCGTCGACCTCGCGGGGTGGACGCTGTATCGCTGCGCGCGCGATGGGACACTCTCGGCGGCCACCGCCCAGGTGGCCTTCCCCGCACGCACGACGCTCGCGGCGGGGGAGCGGCTGGTCGTGAGCAGCCGGGGCGAGGGCGACGCGGCCGCGGACTTCACCTCTCGGACGTCGCTCGCGGACACGGTTTCCGGAGCATTGCTGGTGGATAGCTCGGGTCGGCGCGTCGACGGCGTCTCGGTCTCGAATCATCCGGACACCGCCTGCCAGACGGGCGACGAGAAACTGGCATCCGTGCTGGACTACCGCGGCGGCGAAAGCTGGCAACGCCACCCCGCGACCGGGGAGTGGCTGATCGCCCCGCGCACCCCGGGACACGCCAACGCGCGGACGGACACGCGCCTCGCCGGTCAGACCGTGACCTACCCGGCGATACCGTCCGTTGCCATCAGCGAGATCGCGACCGATCCGGTGATCGACCCCGCCGGCGCCGATGCCGCGGGAGCCGAGGCGACACGGCACCACTTCGTCGAACTCGGCAACTACGGAAGCCGTGCCGTCGACATCGGCGGGTGGCGCCTGGTGGCGTGCGGCGACGACGGCTTTCGTGAACCCGACGACCTGGTCGTGATCGCGCCGGGTACCCGCATCGAGCCGGGTGGGACGTGGGTCGCGGCGCTCGAGGGCACGGATGCCGCGGGCAGCGCCCAGGCGCGCGTCGCCGCCGAGCTGGACTTCCGCGGGGCGGGAATCTGGGTCGAGGATGCCTCGGGTGCGCGCGTCGACAGCGTCGGGATCTTCCACGCCAACGAGATGGACCACTCGATCGAGCGGTACAGCCCATGCACGAAGGGCCTGCCTCTCTCGACGTTCGCGGTCGACCGGCTCGCCGGAGAGACGTGGCAGCGGGCCCGTTTCACCGGCGCGGACGCCGACGACTTCGTCCACGCCGGTGCGACGCCCGGCTCGCTCGACGAGCGTCCCTGGATCGAGACGGGCGAGCTCACGCCCGCCGCCGCCGGGCGGATCGCCGCCGTGCGGACCGAGACGCGCATCGCGGCCGTCTCGTCCCGTGCCGCGGACCGCGTCGCGCCGAGCGCCCTCACGGGCGACGCGGCGACGATTATCGAGGCATTCGCCGGATCGAGCGAAGACGGCCCGCTGACGCAGCGGAGCGCGCCCAACGAGCGGCGCGTCGTCGACCCGGCACTCGCGGCCGGCCGCGACGACGCCTGGGGCTACCCGTATGTGCGTCTGCGGGTCGCGGTGCCCGAGGCATCCGCTGTCGTTTCGTGGGCTGGCTCGGCCACGGGTGCCGCACCCGTCCGGCTTTCGGTGTGGACCCCGGATCGCGGGACGTGGCGGGCGCTCGACGAGGCCGCGGCGGCGGACGAGGGCATGACGCACGACGCCGTCCTGTCGGGCGCGCTCCGGGCGGGAGAGGCGCCGGGCGGCGTCGCCGAGGTGCTCGTGCAGGTCGTCCCGGCGCGCGCCGCGGCCGACCGCACGGGTTTCGCCGACCCGGGCGACTACGACCTGGCGGTCAGCCACATCACCGACACGCAGTACCTGTCGGAGGCGTACCCCGAGGTGTACGCCGAGCAGCTGGCGTGGATCCGGGCTTCCCGAGAAGCGCGCAAGATCTCGTTCGTCGCGCACACCGGTGACCTGATTCAGAACTGGGTCGACCCCGACCAGCAGCAGCCCCGCGCCCGGCGCGAGTACGAGGTGGCATCGACGACGCAGGCGACGCTCGATGCCGCGGGTATCGCGAACAGCGTGCTGCCGGGCAACCACGACAACAAGCGCGGCGTGACGAACGACCTGTTCAACGAGTACTTCGGACCGAGCCGATATGCCGAATCGCCCTGGTACGGCGGATCGATCGCTCCCGACGACAACAGCGCCAACTTCACGCTGTTCGAGCGGGCGGGCGCCCGCTTCCTGGTGCTCTCCCTGCCCTACGGCTACGCGGAGCGTGAACTCGCGTGGGCGGAAGAGGTCGTGTCGCAGCATCCGGATCGCAACGTCATCGTGGCGACGCACGAGCACCTGTCGGCGATGGGCGAGGACAACCCGCCCTCTCGTTCGACCAGCTCGCGCTGGCTGTCGCGGGCCGATGAGCTCTGGACGCGGGTCGTCGCTCCCAACCGGAACGTCGTGCTCGTCCTCGCCGGTCACTTCCACGGTCTCTCACGCATCGACACCGCGGATGCCGGTGGCATCGCGGGGCACGCCGTGACCGAGCTTCTTGCCGACTACCAGGAGTTCCGCACGCACACGGGCGAGCGCGCGACGGGCTTTCAACGCCTGCTGCAGATCGATCTGGCGGGCGGAACCGTCCAGGTGGACACGTTCTCGGCGACGCTTGGTGAGCACGCGAGCTTCCCCTACGACTACGAACAGGCCGTGGCCGACAACGGGCACGACACGTCCGGATCGAATGCCCGTCCCTGGCGCATCCTCGATCACGGGTTGCAGAATCGGTACACCGCCACTGACGACGACTTCTCGGTGCGCCTGTCGTTCCAGTTCGACAAGGCCGTGCAGACGTCGGCCGTGACCATGTCGGCGCGCTGAGCGGTTCCCGGTCGCCCGGTCGTGCGTCGCCTACCGTGGGTGAATGAGCTTCCGCTATCGCGACGCGAACCGCGCTCCCCTTCGGGCGAGGGACGTTCTGGCCCGACTCCTCCTGACCGCGGCGCTCGTTCTCGGGTTGGGAGCGGCCGGGATAGCGACCCCTGCCGTCGCCTATGACGAGGGCACGATCGTCGCACTCGCGAACGAGGCGCGAGCACAGAACGGGCTCGGCGGGCTGGTGCGCAACGGCTCGCTCGATGCCGTCGCCCTGAACTGGGCGAACCAGATGGCCGCGAACGGCTCGATCTCGCACAACCCCGCCTACGGCTCGCAGATCCCGGGAGGGTGGCGCGCCGCGGGCGAGAATGTCGCCCAGGGTTACGGGAGCGGCGCGGGCTTCCACGACGGATGGATGGCATCGGCGGGGCACCGTGCCAACATCCTCGGCAACTTCACCGACATCAGCACGGCGCTCATCGAGGCGAACGGGACCACTGGGCCGTGCAGGTCTTCGCGAATTACCCGGGCAGCGGCCTGCCCGCGCCGGCCCCGGCCGCGCCCGCGG
>CAYZEL010000186.1:0-4046 GCA_964477515.1 uncultured Microbacterium sp. | reverse complement strand
GATCGCCAGGATCGAGATCTGGTACAGGATGTTGCGGATGTTCACGAACGACAGGAACGTGTCGGGACGCATCGCGAAGAAGAAGATGATGAGCAGGATGAGGGCGACGACCGTGCCACTCTGCACGAGCACCCGTCCCGCGGTGCGCGACTGCTGGGCCATGATGGTCCCGGTGCGCGTCGGCTCCTTCTGAACTGTCATGATGTGGACCTTCCGTAGGCGTAAGAGAGGAGCAGTTCGTCGTCGGCGCCTTCGGCGGGCACGTCTCCGGCGATCGAACCTTCGTGCATGATCAGGATCCGGTCGCACATGCCGATCAGCTCGGGCAGTTCGGAACTCACCGCGATGACGGTGGTGCCGGTCGCCGCGAGTTCGCGGATGAGACGGTAGATCTCGGCCTTGGTGCCGACGTCGATGCCGCGGGTGGGCTCGTCCATCAACAGGACCTTCGGTCGCCGGGCGAGCATCTTCGCCAGCACGACCTTCTGCTGGTTTCCTCCGGAGAGCTCGCCGACGGGCTGACGCGGGCTGCGGGCCTTGATCTGCAGATCGGCCATGCCGCGCTCGGCCATCTTGGCGATGCGTCCGCGCGAGACCAACCCCACCCGACTGACGGCGGGGATGTTCGCGAGGGCGATGTTGTCTTGGATCGACGAGCCGAGCAGGACGCCCTGGCTTCGTCGTTCCTCCGGGACCAGCGCGACACCGGATGCCAGCGCACGTCCCACGCCCGAGCGACGGGGGATGACCTGGCCCGCGACGGTGACCGTTCCGGCTTTGGAGCCCTGTGCGCCCGCGAGGATGCGGAGCAGTTCGCTCCGACCGGAGCCGGCCAGCCCTCCGATCCCCAGTACCTCGCCCTTGTGCGCGGTGAAGGAGACATCCGTGACCCGCCGGCCGTCCAGCCCTTCCACGACGAGAGTGACCTCGGTCGAGGTCTTCCCCCGCTCGGGGTAGAGCGAATCGGCGTTTCGGCCCACCATCGTCGAGATGACCTCGCCGATGGTCGTGTCGGCGACATTCTTCGTGGTGATCGTCTCGCCGTTGCGCATGATCGTGAGGCGATCGCACAGTTCGAAGACCTCCTCGAGACGGTGCGAGACGTAGACGATGGCGACTCCCTCGTCGCGGAGGGAACGGAGCACCGCGAATACCTCGCGGATCTCGGTGTCGGTGAGCGAGGCCGTCGGCTCGTCGAGGATCAGAACACGCGCATCGGTGGCCAGCGCGCGTGCGACCGCGACCATCGTCTGCTGCACCGGCGAGAGGTCGCCGGCGAGCTTGCGCATCGAGATCTTCTGGTTGAGGCGTTCGAGCTGCGCCCGCGCCTCGCGACGCAGCGCACGACCGTTCACGATCCCCGCACGGCTCGGCAGCTGTTCACCCAGCAGGACGTTCTCGGCGACCGAGGTGGTCGGCACGATCGAGAGCTCCTGGTAGAGCGCCACGATGCCGGCCTTGTGCGCGGCCCGGACGTTGGCGAACTCGACATCCTCGCCCTCGCGGCGGATCTGGCCGGAATCGGGGGCGTACAGGCCCGTGATGACCTTGATGAGCGTCGACTTTCCGGCGCCGTTCTCGCCCAGTAGCGCGTGGATCTCGCCGGGTCGTACCGACAACCCCACGCCCTTGAGGGCGTGGACGCCGTCGAAGCTCTTGACGATGTCGATGGCCTCGATCGCCGGAACGACGTCGGTGGCGACGGACTCTTTTGCGGTGATCGTCATGACGCCACGACCGATGAGTCGTCGAGGTCGTTGCAGCGGATGACGACCTTCGGATGAGCGCCGCTCATATGAGCGGCGAAGGCCGCCGCGGCGTCCTCGAGATCGAACACGGCCGCCGTCATCTCGTCGACATCGAGGTGCGGGAGGACCTGCAGGGCCCGCGGGAACGCGTAGGGCGAGACGAAGATGCCCGTGAGCGTCAGCTCCTTCAGGTAGAGGTAGTCCGACAGGTTCAGGGGCATCGCGAAGTCGTGCGGATACATCGCGCCGTAGATCACCGTCCCGCCCTTCGCGGCGATGTCGAGAAGCCCCTGGACGGCCCGGGGCGAGCCCGAGGCGTCGATCACGATGTCGTAACCGCGTCCGGAGGTGATCTCGTCCGCACGCTCGAACTGGTTCTCGGCAATCGGGTCGATGACGTATTCGGCGCCGTGTCGGAGAGCCATGTCGCGGCGGTCCGCGATCGGCTCGATCATCGTGAGGGAGGTCGCCCCGTACATCTTCATGACCTGCAGCGTCAGCTGGCCGATGGGCCCGCCGCCGCAGACCGCGACGCGGTCGCCGACGCGGATGCGGGTCTTGTCGGCGATGCGCACGGCGACGGACGTCGGCTCGAGCAGGCATCCCTTCAGAAGCGAGACGTCTTCGGGCAGGCGGTAGACCTGCGACTCGTGCCAGGTCACCGTCTCGGCCATGCCGGGGCGGTTGTAGTCCTGGATGTGCTCGCAGAACTGCTGACGACCCTCCTGACAGGGGCGGCACGTGCCGCAGAACCGCAGGAAGTTGCCCGCGACCCGGTCCCCGACGCGCAGGCCGTTGCGGTGGGCGGCGTCGCCGAGCGCCTCGACGACGCCCGAGATCTCGTGCCCGAGGCCGATCGGCACGTCGGTGCCGAAGAATCCTTCGGCGAGGTGGGGGTCGGATCCGCAGATCGCGGCGTACGCGACGCGGATCCGCACGTCCTCGGGGCCGAGGGGCTGCTCGGGGAAGTCCACGACGTCGATGACGCCGCGCGCGGTCTCGTCGGGATCGCGCAGGCTTCCCACCTTCGTGACGGCTACTGTTCTCATGACTCTCCGTTGAGTTCGTGCGGGGCAAGCGGCGGGTTTCGGTGCGGGCAGTGCTCTCGCGAGTGGGCGACTGCCGACGCGAACGATCAGGGCTGCGCGGCGATGACCCGACGGATCGCGGCGATCGTGGCTTCGAGGCCGTAACCGTACTTGTCGCGCAGCTGCTCGTCCTCGCCGAACCCGGCGTAGACCTGCGGGATCCCGAGACGCTCGAACGCCTTCAGGTGCACGCCGTTGTCGGTGACGACGTCGGCGATCCGCGTGGCCAGCCCACCGTACGCCAGGTGATCCTCGAGGACCACGAACCGGCCGTCCGTCTCGGCGGCGGAGCGGATGATGAGCTCCTGGTCGATCGGCTTCAGCGTCCACATGTCGACGACACGGATGGACCGGCCGTCCTTCGCGAGCTCGTCGGCCGCGTCGAGCGCCTGGGCGACGGTCGTGCCGTGGGTGAAGATCGTCGCGTCGCTGCCCTCGCGGGCGATGATCCCCTTGCCGATGCGGATGTCGTGGGTGCCGGGTTCGTAGAGGACCTTGTCCTTCTTGCCGACGGCCAGGCGGATGTACAGCGGGCCCGTCATCGACATGGACTGACGCAGGACCTCACCGACCATCAGCGGGTCACCGATCGACGTCACGGTCATGTTCGTGAGCGCGCCCATCAGGGTGAGGTCTTCGACGGCGTAGTGGGTGGAGCCGCCGTTGCCGACGAGCCCGCCGTGAGTACCGATGATCTTCACCGGCAGATTCGGGTAGCAGACGTCCGTGCGGATCTGCTCGAGCGCGCGCATGGAGAGGAACGGGAGCATGCCCGACACGACGGGGATGTTGCCGTCGTACGCAAGGCCGGCCGAGACGCCGACACAGGCCTGTTCCGAGAGTCCGACGTCGAGGAAGCGCTCCGGGAACTTGTCGCGGAACTCCACGAGCGTCGCCCCGATGTCGGGGGTCAGGACCCAGAGGTTCGGGTACTCGTCGCCGAGTTCGGCGAGAGTCGTGCCGATGACGGAACGGGCGCCGAGGAATTCTCCGAAGGTGAAGGTGACGGGCATCAGACGGACTCCTTGACACGGGTGGCGGAAAGCGCGGCCATCGCGCGTTCGAGGTCGGCGGCGCCGAGGGATCCGGCGTGCCAGGCGAGGTTGCGCTCCATGAAGTCGACGCCCTTGCCCTTGACGGTCTCGCAGATCACGACGGTGCGCTTGTTGCTGTCCGTCGCGGGCAGCTGATCGATCGCGCCCACGAGCGC
>CAYZEL010000185.1:0-4078 GCA_964477515.1 uncultured Microbacterium sp. | reverse complement strand
CGACGAACGACCGGCTCGCCACCTTCCGCTCCCTGCTCGACAACGCGCTCACCGTCAACTCGACCCTCGTCAGCGAACGCCACACCGAGACCGCGCTCGTACAGAATGAGCAGGTCAAGAAGATCTCGGGATGGGCCGCCATCCTGTTCGGTCCGACCCTCGTCGGCACGATCTACGGCATGAACTTCGACGACATGCCCGAGCTGCACTGGACCTACGGCTACCCGATGGCGCTCGGGCTCATGGCCGCGACGAGCATCACGCTGTACGTCGTGTTCCGCAAGAAACGCTGGTTGTGACCGCCGACCCCGACGCTGAGCCCGCGTTCGCCCCGGAGTTCGCACCGCCGTGCGGGCCGGTTCGGGGCTGGGCCGACGGGCCGGTCGTTCGCGCGACCGGTATCCCCTACGCGTCCGCGGCGCGGTTCGCCGAGCCATCCGCCGTCCCCGACGGGATCGAGCCCCTGGCCGCCACGGACTGGTCACCGGCCTGCCCACAGCGCCCGATGCCGTTTCTGGACCGCGTCCTCGGCAGCACCCTCGACCAGCGGCCGCTCGACGAGAACTGCCAGCACCTGTCGATCACGATGCCCGCGGGAACAGCGCCGGGCGACGACCTGCCCGTCATGGTCTGGATCCACGGCGGCTCGTACGTTTCGGGCGCGGGCGACCTGCCGATCATGGACCCCGCCGCTCTCGTCGCGGAACAGCACGTGATCGTCGTCACCGTCACCTACCGCCTGGGGCTGTTCGGCTTCCTCGGGGGAGTGCCGGGACGCCCCGCCAACCTCGGCCTGCTCGACCAGCTCGCCGCGTTCGCGTGGGTGCAGCGCAACATCGCGGCCTTCGGCGGCGATCCGCGCCGGGTCACGGCGTTCGGGCAGTCGGCGGGTGGCGACGCGGTCGCGCACCTCATGGCGACCCCGGGCGCGGCGGGACTCTTCGCGCGCGCGATCATCCAGAGCGCACCGCTCGGCCTGGCCCGCGGTCGATCGGCGATGTCGGCAGCGATGAACGATGCCTTCGGCGAGTCGCTCGCGCGGACGGGTGCGGATGCCTCGGCCGCAGACATCCTCGCGATGCAACCGGCCGTCGACCAGGCCGCCTCACGCTTCGGGCTGAAGAGCGGCATGGCGTTCGGCACGCAGTACGGGCAGACACCGCTGCCCGACGAGACCGACGTGGATGCCGTCTGGGATGCCGCGGCGCCGAGCATCGACATCCTGATCGGACACACGGCACGAGAGGCCGCTCTGTTCCTGCCCCGCTTGCCGAGCTTGCAGGGCGTGCTGCGCGTTCCGGTGCTCGGCACACTCGTCGGGCGGGCGGTGGTCGCCCTCGTCACCCGTCTCGTGTACGCGCGGGACAGTCGACGATTCGCGCGCCGTCATGCCCGGGCCGGCGGACGCGCGCACCACTACGTCATCAGCTGGTCGGCGCCGGGCAGCGGCTGGGGCTCGGCGCACACGGTCGACCTGCCGCTGCTGTTCGGGGACGCGGAGGCCTGGCGCACCGCCGACCTCGTCGCGGGCACCCCGTGGACGGATATCGCCGCATCCGGTCGCCGCGTGCGCGCCGTCTGGGGACGGTTCGCGCGGGGCGAAGACCTCGGGGAGCGCGTGAGCGTGCCGGGTACTCTCGACGTCCGTCGCGTTCGCTAGGGCTCCGTCAGCCCGCGCGCATCAGTCGAACATCGCGTTCCGCCAGAGCGTCCAGGGTGGGAGCGGATGCCTCATCCGCACCGTCGACGATGACCCCCGCGATTTCGCCCAGGGGCAGGACGCGGTAGCGCGACACGGTCCCGATCTTCTCGGCACTTCCCAAGACGAAGGTCTCACCGGCCCGCGCGGCGAGCGCCCGCTTCATCGCCGCCTCGTCCGCGTCGCCCGTGGTGAGTTCGGCGGTCTCGTGGATGCCCGTCACCCCGAGCAGGAACCGATCCGCGCTGATCGACTGAGCCGCCTCGACCGCGGCGGCTCCGCTTGCGACGGCGGAGTGTTTGAACAGGCGGCCGCCCAGGATGATGACGTCCGCCGCGTGGTCGAGCAGGGCGGCCGCGATGGTGGGGCTGTGCGTGATGATGGTGCACGCGAGCGTCGGGCTGAGGGCACGCACCGTTGCGAGGGCCGTCGTGCCGCCGTCGATGATGACGGTGCTGCCGGGTTCGATCAGGCTCGCGGCGTAGCGCCCGACCCGCTGCTTGCTGTCGGTTGCGACGCCCTTCCGCGCGGCGTAGTCGACAACGGCAGGCGAGGCCGGCAGCGCTCCACCGTAGACGCGGGTCACCAGGCCGGCGGCGTCGAGCTCACGCAGATCACGGCGGATGCTGTCTTCCGAGAGGCCGAGTTCGACCGCGAGCTCCTTCGCCACGATGCGCCCGTCCGAACGCAGGCGGGCGAGCAGGAGGTCTTTCCGAGATGCCGCGAGCACTTGCACACTCCTTCACGTTCTTGCACGTTGTTGTACTATCTTGCCACTATGACCAAGCCTTTGATGATTCTGATCGCCGGGCCCTACGCATCCGGCACCGATGGCGACCCCGTGCTCATGCGCCAGAACCTCGATCGACTGGAGGAGGCGGCATGGCCGCTGTTCCAGGCCGGCCACATCCCCATGATCGGCGAGTGGGTCGCGCTGCCCGTCCTGAGCAGCGCCGGAGCAGCCGGGCCGACGGACCCCCTGGCCGCCGATGTGATGTACCCAGTCGCGCATCGTCTCCTGCAGCACTGCGATGCCGTGTTGCGCCTGCCCGGGGAGTCGCGCGGCGCTGATCAGGACGTCGCGATCGCCCGCGAACGCGGCCTGCCGGTGTACACAGCCCTCGAGGACGTCCCGGGCGTCGCCGCCTAGCCTCCGCACGGGCCTGTCGCCACCCGTGCCGAACATGCGAGAGGAGCGACCGCGTCCACGGGCCGGGATCCGAGCTCACGCGGCGCCACAGGCACCACGTCTCCTCTCGGATGTCCGGCATCGCCCGCACGTACCCGGGATCTGTGCGGTGGCCGCCCGCCCCCTAGGGTGTGAAGCGTGCCAAAACTCGGGTCGCGCTGGCGACCGTTCTCGCGGCAGGAACTCGCTCTCGTTCTGATCACCGCCGTGTGGGGCTCGACGTTCCTGATCGTCCACGTCGCCGTCCAGTACAGCGGCCCGTGGTTCTTCGTCGGCATGCGATTCCTGACCGCCGGGGTGATCAGCGCGGTCATTTTCGCGCGCGTTCTGCCGGGCATGCGCTGGAGAGAGATCGGAGCCGGGTCCGCGATCGGCGTGATGATCTTCCTCGGCTACGGCCTGCAGACCGTCGGGCTTCAGACGATCGACAGCAGCACGTCGGCATTCATCACGGCCCTGTACGTCCCGCTCGTTCCCGTTCTGCAGTGGATCGTGTTCCGCAAGCCGCCGCGACTGCTCACCTGGATCGGGGTGGCACTCGCATTCGTCGGGTTGATTCTCGTGGCAGACCCGACCAGCGTCGGCTTCGCCTTCGGTGCGGGCGAGATCGCGACCCTCGTGAGCACCCTCCCGATCGCGGCCGAGATCATCCTCATCAGTGTCTTCGCGGGCCGGGTCGACCTGGGTCGGGTGACGGTGGTGCAGCTTCTCGTCGCGGGGCTGCTGGGGCTTGCGACCATGCCGGTCGTCGGCGAGCAGCCGCCCGCCTTCTCCTGGGTCTGGCTGAGCGCCGCCCTTGCCCTGGGCGCCGCGAGCTGCATCATCCAGCTCACGATGAACTGGGCGCAACGCTCTGTTTCTCCGACCCGGGCCACGATCATCTACGCCGGCGAGCCCGTGTGGGCCGGGATCGTCGGGCGGATGGCGGGGGAGCGGCTGCCCGCGATCGCGATCATCGGTGCGGCGTTCATCGTCGCGGGCGCGGTCGTCAGTGAGCTCAATCCGCGCAAGCGGGGCGAACCGCAGGACGAGCGAGCGGATGACGCGGGCTCCACGGTCGGCGAGCACCCGGACTGACGGACGGGCCGGACGACCTCGCCCGGTTCGCGGCGCACGATTGACGCATTCGTCGGAATTCGGAATAGTTAGGTATGTGCCTAACTATTCCGATGAGGTGGACGCGGTGTTCC
>CAYZEL010000184.1:0-4108 GCA_964477515.1 uncultured Microbacterium sp. | reverse complement strand
GCGCCCGGGGGCGGCCGGGGTCCGGCGGCCTCAGCGGATTCGAGAAGTCCTACCCACGTGAGCTTTCCGGCGGGATGCGTCAGCGTGCCGCGATCGCGCGTGCGCTGTCGACCGAGCCGGAACTCCTCCTCATGGACGAGCCCTTCGGAGCGCTCGATGCTCTCACCCGTGAGCGCATGAACCTCGAACTGCAGCGCATCGTGCTCGAGACGACATCGACCGTCGTGTTCGTCACCCACGACATCGACGAGGCGGTGTTCCTGGCCGACCGCGTCGTGCACATGACGCCGCGGCCGGGACGCGTGCGACAGATCCTGCCGGTCGCCGAGCCGAAGCCCCGCACGATCGACACGACGACGACCGCCGAATTCAACGAGATCGTGCGGAAGCTCCGCCACGACATCGACGAGGAGAACTGATGAACCGTCAGAAGGTCATGCGGATCCTGCCCTGGGTCGTGACGCCGGTCCTCGTCGTCGTGATCATCGTGATCTGGCAGCTCGTCGTCACGATCGGGCAGGTGAACCCGTTCCTGTTCCCGCCGCCTGCCGCGGTCGGCGAGAAGTTCATCGGACTCTTCTCCACCCCGGGAATCTGGGGTCACACTCTGACCACGCTGTCCGAGATCCTGATCGGATTCGCGATCGCGGTCGTCACCGGTGTCGTCGTCGGTGTCCTGCTCGGCAAGCTGCCCTGGCTCGAGGCGAGCGTGCGGCCCCTCATCGTCATCACCCAGGTGGCGCCGAAGGTCGCGTTCATCCCGCTGTTCGTGATCTGGTTCGGGTTCGGCATCACATCGAAGATCTGGCTGTCGGCCCTGCTGGCGTTCTTCCCGATCATGCTGAACATGCTCCTCGGTGTTCGCTCGGTCGAGCAGGGACAGCGCGAGGTCATGAAGAGCCTCAACGCCACGCGCACGCAGACCCTCTTCCAGCTCGAGATGCGCAGCGTCCAGCCCTACCTGTTCGCCGGCATGGAGGTCGGCATCGTCCTCGCGACGACGGGTGCGATCGTCGGTGAGTACATCGCCGGTAGCCAGGGACTCGGGTTCCTCGTCGTCTCGAGCATGAACCAGCTCGACGCCGCACTCACGTTCGCGCTGATCCTGTGGCTGTCGCTCCTCGGGCTCGCGCTGTACCTGATCGTCAACGAGCTGAAGCGCTTCTTCATCCCGTGGCACGAGTCGGTCTACGGCCTGCGCAACACGACCGCGTAGGTGGCTTGACGGCGCATCCGCGGACGGAGACGGATGCGCCCGGTCGGACTACTCGCCGCCGCGCACGACCCTCGGTCGGAGCGCGGCGGCGGACCGGCCTCGGATGGATGACCACCACACCCCGGCGCCGTAGGCGACGTCGTCGAGACGACGCGCGAGGGTGAATCGCACGGGATCCAGCCGCGGCCGCAGACGCACGTACTCGATGGCCGCGTCGGCGAGCGCCGCGACGAGTGCGGCTCGCCGTACGCGTCGCGAACCCACGGAGAGCACGATCGTGAGCGGCCACCAGTGCCGCACGAGAAGCGCGGAACCCTGCACCAGTGTCGTGATGGTGCCCTGCGCGGCGAGCAGTGCCGCGAGGCGACGCCGGTGCGGGATGTGCGAGATGCTCCGAGCGATACGAGCGGCGAACACCGCGACGATGCCCACGCCGACCGGAAGTGACCAGCGGCGCTGTGCGAGCGTGGTCGCGAGCAGGGCGATGCTCCAGGGCGGAAGGGCGACCGGAGCGATGTCGCGGGGATGCCGGACTCCGAGCCCGTACGCCCCGGTTCCGTATTCGAACTTCCGTCGCATCCAGGCCCCGAGAGTCGCGCGATGCTCGTGTCGGACGATCCCCGTGGGGTCGTACGTCACGCGGTGCCCGTCCGCGACGAGGCGCCACACCAGGTCGACGTCCTCACCGACGCGGAGGTCGGCGTCGAATCCGCTCCCGAGCGCCGAAACACGGGCGACGAGGCACGTGCTCGAGACCCACGACACGCGGCTGCGCGGCCGGACCGTCGAGGCATCCGGACCCAGATCGAGCGAGGACCGTGCGTCTTCGTACCGTTCGAGCCAACTCTCGTTCTCGCGACGGAGCCCGCGCACGGCGGGCGCGACCAGCGCGACGTCGGGGTCGACGAGATGGCGCAGCAGGGTATCGAGGGCGTCGTCGTCGAGGACCACGTCCGAGTCGACGAAGGCGACGAACGGCGTCTGTACGACGGCGAGGCCGGCGTTGCGGGCGGCGGCGGGGCCGAGATTCTCCGGCAGGGCGACGATTCGCGCGCCGCGGGTCGCGGCCACCCTCGCAACGTCCGGAGGGTGGAGCGAGCCGTCGTCCACGACGACGATCTCGGCGACGCCCTCGGGAACGCTCGCGAGAAGACGCGCCAGCTGGGACGGTCGATCCCGTACGGGGATCACGACCGTGAGCAGGGCGCGCGAAACCTCGGGGAGGGAGGTCGCCACGAGCTCGCCCATGCCGGTCGCGAGCAGGTACCGGGCGAGCGCGCGGCTCGTTTCGTCACCGACGGTGAGGTCGCGACCGTCCAGGTGCTCGGCGGCTGCGGCGCTGATGCGCGAGACGCGGATGGGGGCACCACCCACCAGTACCCGCCCGGCACCGCTCGCGGTCCGGCCCGAACGCCGCGTGTGGGCGTTGAGCCGCACGACCGTGCCGTCCGTCGGGAACGTCGGGTCAGTCAACGGCGTGGTCCATCTGCGTGGTCCCGTTCGTCCGGCTCGCCGTGCGCGTCTGGGGTCCCGGCGCGCGCCACGAGTCGACCGTCGTGCGCGACCTCGCCCGTCAAGCGTCGCCATGCCGCTTCGGCGATCGCGGCGAGAAGTCGCTCGCCCGCGGAGGCCGAAGCGCCTCGAGGGTCGCCGAGGACTCCGTTCGGAGACACCGCGCGCACGCCCTCGGCACGGAGACGGGGGAGGAGCTCGCCGATCGGCGCCGTGGCGCCGGGCTCGATGCGTTCGAAGCGGATGGCGGAGGCTCGGACCCGGGCGAGCATGGAGGTCTCGTCGTAGCCCGCGTGGGCGTCGTGCGGCGCCCCGCCCTCGGGGGAGCAGGGCAGCCAGGCGACGTCGCGGCCCTCGGAGCGCAGCACCCGGACCGCGGCGACCAGGGCCTCGAGGTTTCCGCCGTGCGCGTTGACGAAAACGATGCGCGGTGCCCAGACGGTCGCCGACCGCCCGAGTTCGACCAGAAGGAGTTGCAGGGCCGCCGTGCCGATGGACATCGTGCCGGGGAAGTCCTGGTGTTCGCCGCTCGAGCCGTAAGCGATCTCGGGCGCGACGACGGCGTCGCCGCCGCTGTCGCGCACGCGTGCGGCGAGTGTGTCGGCGATGGTGACCGCGATGGTGGCATCGACGTCGAGAGGAAGATGCGGCCCGTGCTGCTCGGTGGCGCCGAGCGGCACGAGGACGAGGGGTGCCCCGACCGTCGGCCAGGTCCGGTCGACGAGCCGCACCGCATCATCCAGCGGATGTGCGTCGGGCGGGCTATCGTCCGGGTCGCGGGTCCCGCGCCGAGGGGCGTCGGCCCGGTGGGGGTCGGCGGGCATCAGCTGCTCGGGGTCGACGGAACCCCCAGCCGGCGTTCGAAGCTCGGGGGAATCCAGAGGTCGGCGCGGCTCAGCTCGTCGATCGATGCGTGGCCGAGACCGAGCACGGCCGAATCCAGGCCACCCCGCAGGATGTCGAGCACGTTCTCGACGCCCGCCTGGCCGTTCGCCGCGAGGCCCCACAGGTAGGCCCGGCCGATCATGACCGCATCGGCGCCGAGCGCGAGGGCCTTGGCCACGTCACCGCCGCGGCGCACGCCGCCATCGAGCAGCACCTCGATCTGCGAGCCGACCGCCTCGGCGATACCCGGGAGCATCCGGATCGGTGCGGGGGTGGAGTCGAGGTTGTTGCCGCCGTGGTTCGACACCGAGATCGCCGAGACACCGGCGTCCACGGCGCGGAGCGCATCGTCTATGCGCGAGACGCCCTTCAACAGGAACGGTCCGCCCCACTGCTCGCGAAGCCAGGCGACGTCTTCCCAGCTCGGCGGCGGAGGGGTCATCCACCCGCCGTACGCGCCGAAAAAAGTCGGTGCCTTCCCCGAACCCACGGCCC
>CAYZEL010000183.1:0-4142 GCA_964477515.1 uncultured Microbacterium sp. | reverse complement strand
ATAATGCGTGCGCATAGAACGGGATAGGTCGGAGTGATTCCCGTTGATCTGGGTTTTTGTGGAGCCACCTAAGGGAATCGAACCCTTGACCTATTCATTACGAGTGAATCGCTCTGCCGTCTGAGCTAAGGTGGCGCGCGCCGCTTGCGCGATGCACAAGCAACGATCTTACAGGCTGCCGGGCCCCGTCGTGAACTGCGCGCCGCGCTCTGTCGCGCGTCTGCTCGGCCACTCGGTGAGGCCAGTCGCCGAGTCCGCCGGTTCACACCGAGTGCGCCGGTTGTTCGCGGGGAGCAATCGGCGGTCTCGGCAATGAGCGGCTCGCTCGGCGAGGCACGACGACGCAGGAGGCGCGGCGGCACGGGCGGCCGGGCGGCGCGGCTCAGGTGCGGGGCCCGGCGTCAGCTGCAGAGGTCGTCCGGCGGCACCGTGCCGTCGATCAGGTACGCCTCGACCGCGTCATCCACGCACGCGTTGCCCTTGTTGTAGCCCGTGTGTCCTTCGCCGACGTTCGTGACGAGAGTGCCGGACTCGAGCTGCTCCGCCAGTGCGACCGACCAGGCGTACGGCGTCGCGGGGTCGCCGGTCGTGCCCACGACGAGGATGGGTGCGGCACCGGCCGCGGCTATCGGTCCGCGGGTGCCGGTCGGTTCGTACGGCCAGACCTCGCACACGTCGGGGCCCGCCCAGTACGGCGCGATCGTGGGCGCCTCGGCGGCGATCCGGGCATCCGATGCATCCTGATCCGCCTGCGAGCCGTCAACCGGGTAGTCCATGCAGTTGTACGCACGGAACGCCTCGGCCGAGTTGTCGGCGTAGACGCCGCCGTCGCGACCGTTGTAGAAGTCGGCGAGACGGAACGCCGTCTCGGGATCGCCCTGCAGCGCCTCGCTGAGCGCCTGCGTCAGAATCGGCCAGTTGGCCTGCGAGTACAACGCGGCGATGATGCCCGTGACCAGGCTGTCCGCGCCGAGTTCGCGCCCATCACTCGCGGGCAGCGGCGTGCGATCGACACTCGCGAGCAGCGCACCGAGGTCGGCCATCGCCTGATCCACGGACCCCCGGAACGGGCATTCCTGCGTCGTCAGGCAATCCGTCATGTACGCGCGGAGGGCGTTCTCGAAACCGATCGCCTGCTCGGTGCCGACATCGAGCCCCGAGATGGACGGATCGATCGCGCCGTCCAGCACCATGCGCCCACGTTCTCGGGGTACAGCTCGGCATACGTCGCGCCGAGGAACGTGCCGTACGAGTAGCCGAGGTAGTGCATCTCGTCGTCGCCGAGGACGGCGCGCAGAAGATCCATGTCGCGCGCCGCGTTGATCGTCGTGATGAAGGGCAGGATGCCCTGGCTGTTGGCCTCGCACGCCTCGGCGAATGCGGTGTTGCGGTCGGCGAGTTCAGCCTCCCACTCCGCCGAACCGCGCGGATTGGCGGGCAGGTCGTAAAGATAGGCGTCCATGTCGGCCGCGTCGAAACAACGGACGGCGGTCGACTCTCCCACCCCGCGCGGGTCGAAACCGATGAGGTCGTAGGACTCCTGCAGGGCCGAGCCGACGGCGAAATCGAGGGGGGCGCGCCCGAGGGCGGCCCCGCTCGCCCCGGGTCCCCCGGGGGTCGTCAGCCACGGACCGCTGCGGTCGGGCCCGGTGGCCACCGAGCGGATCACCGAAAGCCCGATCGATCCGGCCGAGGGGTCTTCCCAGTCCAGCGGGGCGGCGACCATGGCGCACTCGAAGCTACCGCAGGTGCTCCACGAAACCTCTTGCGCGTAGAAAGCGTCGAGGCTGGTCGGGTCGTCGATCGTGGGCACGGACGGGGTGGCGTTCTCGGGGATGGCCGCGTAGAGGCATCCGCTCAACATGACGGACGCCGCCACGAGGGCGATCGAGGCCCGCAGGATGCGGTCTGCATGGCGTGAGGCGCGGCGTGCGGGACGTACCGGGCCACGGCGTTCGGTGCGGGTCACGAGATCCTTCCGGTCGCCGCGGTCACGAGCATGCTCTCCAGAGCGAGAGCGGGCGCGGCATTCTGTTCAAGGTTACGACGGGTGACCTGCAACTGATCGAGCACGTCGAGCGTCCGCTGGGGCGTCCATGCCGAGGCGGCGCCGCGTAGCTCGGGCTCGAGCTCGACGTTCACGAGGTCGGTGTCGCGACCGTACTGCAGCATCACGATGTCGCGGAACATCGACTGCAGGTCGGTGAGAACCCGGTCGATCCCGTCGCGGAGGCTCCGGGTCGCCCGGCGCTTCTGATCCTCGTCGAGGGCGCTCAGCTGCGAACGAACCGCGGGCGGCACCGCCTGACCCTCGGTCACTCCGATGGTGCGGAGGAACTCGGCACGCTCGGTCGCGTCGCGCTCGGCGGTGAGTGCCTTGGCGTCGTCGGTCGCGACCTCGACGATGCGGGCCGCGACGGCCACGACATCGCCGACGTTGCGGACGGCAAGCACGGCGCGCAGTGTCTCGTCGCGGCGGGCGCGGGCGCCCTCGTCGGTGGCGATGCGCTGAGCCATGCCGATGTGCCGCTGCGCGTGCCGTGCGGCTTGCTCGGCGATCTCGGGGGACGCCCCGGTGCGTTCGGCGACCAGGCGCGCGACGTCGGCCACCCCGGGCTCGCGCAGCCGAACCGAGCGGACGCGCGAGCGGATCGTCGGCAGCAGATCGGCCTCGCTCGGAGCGCACAGGATCCAGACAGTGCGCTCGGGCGGCTCTTCGAGCGACTTGAGCAGAACGTTCGAGGTGCGCTCGGTCATGCGGTCCGCGTCTTCAACGACGATCACGCGGTGACGCCCGAGCGACGGAGAATAGGCGGCGCGCTCGACGAGCCTTCGCGCCTCGTCGATCGTGATGATGACTCGCTCGGTGCGGAGCGCCGTGAGATCGGGGTGGGTGCCAGCCAGTACCTGGCGCATGGTGTTCTCGTCGTGCTCGTCCATCGCGATGAGCGCTGCCGCGAAGGCGTAGGCGAGAGTGGAGCGCCCCGAACCAGGGGGGCCCGTCAGAAGCCAGGCGTGGGTCATCCCCTCGGCGTCGCCGCGCGCAGCCGCCGACAGCGACGCGACGGCGGCGTCCTGCCCCCACACGGCGCCCCACGGGAGGGCGGCGAGAGCGGGCGATGACACTCCCCCAGACTAGCCGGGGCGTCAGACGCGGCCGGTTTGCGCACAATATTCCGGATCAATGTGCATGACATCGGTCGGTGAGGGCGATTGAGGCACCGACGCGGCGATCGGTCCGGAATGTTGTCCGGCCCGCGATGCACCCGAGGCCGGCCGGCCTACAGGAGAGGCTCGACGCGCGCCCGGACGCGGGCGGCGAGCTCGGACGCCGGAAGGGTCGCGTCGAGCACCAGAAAGCGGCCGGGCTCGGCCGACGCGAGGTCGAGGAAGGCTGTGCGGACCCGCGCGTGGAAGTCCTCGCGCTCGGCCTCGAGCCGATCGAAGGGCTTGTCGTCGGCATCGAGCCGGGCACGGGCCGCGGCGGGGTCCAGATCCAACAACACCGTCAGGTCGGGCAGCGCTCCGCCCGTCGCCCAGAGCGACAGATCGCGCACCTCGGTCGCGTCGAGCACGCGTCCGGCCCCCTGATAGGCGACGGATGAATCGAGGTAGCGGTCCTGCACGACCACGTCGCCGCGCTCGAGCGCCGGACGCACGAAGGTCTCGACGTGCTGAGCCCGGTCGGCCGCGTACAGCAGCGCCTCGGCGCGCGGTGCGACCTCGCCCCGATGGTGCAGCACGATGTCGCGGATCAGCACACCGACCTCGGTGCCGCCCGGCTCGCGCGTGCGCACGACGGTGCGACCGGCTGCCTCGAGCCACTCCTGCAGCAGGGCCGCCTGAGTCGTCTTGCCCGCGCCGTCGCCGCCCTCCAGCGTCACCCAGAGGCCGGGGCGCGACGTTCCGGCCGGGGCCACGGCATCCGTCATCACTTCTTCTTGGCCGGAGCCTTGCGGGCGGCCGGCTTGCGCGCGGTGCGCTTGGGCGCGGGACCCTTGGCGCGCTTGTCGGCGAGGATCTGCACGGCGCGCTCGAAGTCGACGTCTTCGACGCTCTCGCCGCGCGGGATCGTCGCGTTCGTCCCGCCGTCCGTGACGTCGGCGCCGATGCGGCGCTCCCGGCTCCGGATCGGGTTGCCC
>CAYZEL010000182.1:0-4154 GCA_964477515.1 uncultured Microbacterium sp. | reverse complement strand
TCAGAGCGCGACAGATGAGAGTTTTCACATCTCACGCGGGCGGACTGATCAGCGAACGGGCACCCTCACGAGGCCACCGCGGCGCGCAACGTGGCCAGATGCCGCTCGCGTTCGGCGCCATCGATGAACGCCGCCTCGAACGAGTTCTCGATGCATCCGATCAGGACGTCTCGGGGTGTTCCGATGTTCTCGAGGGCCGCGAAGTTGGCCCCGATCTGACCCCCGAAATACGCGGGATCATCGCTGGAGATGGTCGCGGGTATCCCTGCATCGAGCATCGCGAAAAGGGGG
Organism: uncultured Microbacterium sp.; assembly: GCA_964477515.1. Taxonomy (GTDB): domain Bacteria; phylum Actinomycetota; class Actinomycetes; order Actinomycetales; family Microbacteriaceae; genus Microbacterium. The sequence goes on along the minus strand of CAYZEL010000182.1, from coordinate 3,863 downwards.
TGGTGCTCCATCCGGTCCACGGCGCGCAAAGCGACGTTCGACAGGGGGCACACGTTGACGGGAATCCGCTCGTCGGCGATTCGCTGGAGCAGCTCCGGATCTTCGACCGCGCGCAAGCCGTGGTCGATCCGCTCGACGCGAAGGTCGTCCAGCGCCTGGCGAACGTACTCGGGGTCGCCTTCCTCGCCCGCGTGACACGTGCGGTGCAGGCCGTCCGCCGCGGCGCGGGCGAACACAGCGCGAAACAGCACGGGCGGGTAGCCGACCTCGGTCGAATCGAGTCCCACGCCGATGATCATGTCGCGGAAGGGGGCGAAGTCGGTCAGCATCTGGTCGGCGGCCTCCGCCCCGAGATCGCGCGTGAAGTCGAGGATCATGTCGCACGACAGCCCCTCGCGCCGGGCCTCGGCGAACGCGGCGCCGTAGCCCTCCATGACCGCGGCGAGCGGCACGCCGGCCTGCACGTGCGTCATCGGGTTGAAGAACGACTCGGCTCGGGTAACGCCGTTCTCGCGCGCGCGTCGCAGGTAGAGCGCCGCGAGGTCGTAGAAGTCCTCGGCCGTGCGCATGACCGCGAGGTTGTCGAAGTAGACGTCGAGGAAGTCCTGCAGCTCGCCGAAGCGATAGCGAGCGTCGAGTACGGCGGGATCGTACGTCGGCAGCGCGACGCCGTTCCGGCGCGCGAGCCTCACGAGAAGCTCGGATTCCAGTGCGCCCTCGAGGTGCATGTGCAACTCGGCCTTCGGAATCGTGGACGACGACGCGGGCGCGAGCGGAGTCATCACAGCGCGGACGACGTCACGCGCGCCTGCTCGCGCTCGGCCGCGGTGTTCTTCACACCCGCACGCGATCCGCGGAGCTTGGCCTGCACGTGCTCCGCCACGGTCACGGGAGCGTACAGCGGCTCGGAGTGCTCCAGGATCGACGGGAGGGTGCGGATCGTCGCATCCGCGTTCCAGTCGTGGAAGAACGCGGCCGAGCGGCGGCGCTTGATCGTGCCGTTCACGATCGGCGGCTTGACGCGGTGCAGTGTCGACATCCACTCGTCGTTCGTGACCCGTGCGGCGATGTCGCCGAGATTGATCAGCAGGGCGCCCTCTGCGGGCATGACATCGTGCCAGCGCCCGTCGCGTCCCAACACCTGCAGGCCCTCGACGCGATCGGCCCAGAGGACGGTCACCATGCCGTAGTCGGTGTGCTCGCCCATCCCCGTGAGGTCGGCGCCGAGTTCGATGCTGCCCGGGGGCAGTGCGTAGTTGTTCATGCGCAGGACGTTGATCGGATGATCCGACACGGCGCCGAACACCGCCCGATCGACGCCGAGCGCGTCGGCGAAGGCATCCTGCAGCGTGAACGCGACGCGACGGGCCTCGGCGAAATAGGTCGAGACGCGCTGCTCGAACCCGGGGGTGTCGGGCCAGGTGTTGGCGGCGTAGTCGCCGGTCGCGTCGACGAAGCCCGGGAAGTCGGCCTCCGAACTGCCGATGTTGAACGCCTCGAAGAAGTCGTTCATGCGCGTGACGGGGTCGACGCCCAGGGAGTAGCTGAGCGACTCGCTCTTGGGCGGGCTGTATCCCCGGTTCTCCTTGGCGGGTCGCTTCCACGCCTTCTTCGCCTCGAGTTCCTGGCCGAAGAAGTCGTCCATCGCCTGGGCCAGACCGTCTGTCACCGCCGTCGGCACGCCGTGCCCGACGATCTGGATGAAGCCGACCGTGCGGCAGGCCTCGTCGAGGGCGCGAGCGACGGCCGCCTTGCTCTCGTCGCTCGCATCGGTCACGTACGCGGAGATGTCGACGATCGGGACATCGAAGGATTCGCTCATGCGTTTGATAATACAGAGCAATCAATGATTGCTCGTGTAAATATCTTGTTACGCGCCCGCGCGCGGATCCGTCGCTGCCCGCGCGTCAGGAATCGGGGGAGTGCACGAGCAGGATGGTTGCGCTATCCGGTCCGACCACGCGCCACACGTTCCGCAGCTCTCCGGGATAGGTCATGGCGTCGCCCGTGCCGAGCTCCCACTCACCCTGACCCTCGATCGTGACGACGATCCGTCCGTCCGCGACGTACACGAGTAGCTCGCCGTCCGACTGGAACCAGTCGCCCATGTCGTCGTCCGCGCCGACGATGTACTCGGTCGCGACGACGCGACGACCCGAGGCGGTCAGGATGCGTCCGATCCCCGCGTTCGCGGACTCGGTGACCGGCACCCGCCGTGCGTCCTCGCGTCGCCGGACGTGGATCGACGCGGGCCCGACCCCCGCCGGCCTGAGCTCGGCCGCCCGCAGGGCGAGCGCCCCGGCCAGCCGGTAGAGGGTCAGCATGGAGGGGAGTGTGTGGCCGTTCTCGATCTGACTGAGGAACGGCTGGCTGATGCCGGCCTCGGTCGCGAGCGCCCGCATCGACAGCTTCCGATCGGCGCGGGCGAATGCCACGGCCCGGCCGATCGCGGCGGCGATGCTCGTCTCGGCACGGTCATCGTCGGTCGGGGCGGTCGGGGCGGTCGCCGCGGTCGCGCGGGGGATGTCTTCGCTCACCGTCTCAGGCTAGGGCAGGGTGCGGGGCGCGGCCGAGGCATCCGGCACCGCCGGGTTCGTCCTGCGCCTATCGTGCGGCGCACACCGGAACAGGAGATTCGACGAGAACAGGACGATTCGGCCCAGATTCTCCTGTTCCGGTGCGCTCTCCTGTTCTGGTGCGCTGTCCTGTTCTGGTGCGAACGCGGGTGCTCACCAGGTGGAGTCGCCCCGGATGATCGCGTCCGACCCGCCGTCGATGAAGACCACCTGGCCGCACAGGTGCGCGTTCTCCTCGCTCGTCAACCACACGAGCAGGTAGGCGACGTCGCGGGGCTCGAAGATGCCGTTGAGGGGCATCGGCACCATCTGCAGCAGTGCCTCGCGCGCCTCCGCCGTGGCGGTCAGGTCCGCCGTCATCGGCGTCGCGACCACACCCGGGCCGACGGCGTTCAGTGGGATGCCCGCGCCCGCCCAGGCGGGGGTCGGCGCATTGCGACGGATCCACCGCGCGAGTGCACGCTTCGTCGTCCCGTAGATCAGATTCGCGATCTCGGGAGCGGATGCCTCGAGCTCGGCGCCCCGCGTGAGAGCCGCATCCTCGTCGCCCGCCAAGAGTGCCTCGAGAAGCGCGTCGTCGGGTGGGAAGAGCGATGCCATCGAGGCCGTGGCGACGGCGCGCGGCGCGGAGGAGCCGGCCAGCAGGGGGCGCAAGCCCTCGAGCGTCGCGACCGTGCCGAAGTAGTTCACCGCCACGGTCGCTGCGGTGGGGCTCGCCAATCCCGCGTTGGCGATGATGGCGTCGATTCGCCCGTCGGTAGCCGCGGCGACCTCGGTAACCATCCGCTCGCGGCCCTCGGCCGTGGTCAGGTCGACGTTGACGTCGGCACCGCGGATGTCGACCCCGACCACTCGATGGCCGCGCTCGCCCAGCAGCTGGGCCGTGGCCGCTCCGATTCCGCTCGCCGACCCCGTGATGACATAGGTCCGAGACATGGTGTTCCTGCCTTCCTCGGTGAGGGTGAATCCACCCGGGCGGCGGCCCTCGCTGTCAGCCTGCTCCCGTCGAGCGACCGTGGGTAGGCCACAGCGCCGTGAAATTGCGTCGCCGCCGCATACGGTGGGGGCATGTCGGATGACGCGGGAACGACGGATGCCTCGACGACGGCTCTCAGGCGGCGCCACCGTGTCCGCCGACTGACCGCGGCGGGTTTGCTGCTGCTGACCGTCGCCGCCGGACTGGCGGTGCATTCCCTCGCGCCCGACGGGGCGGCATCCGACATCCCGGCTGACGCGCTCGACGCGGTCGCCGCGTCCCCCCCTCCCAGCTTCCTACTGCCGCCCCTC
>CAYZEL010000181.1:0-4228 GCA_964477515.1 uncultured Microbacterium sp. | reverse complement strand
GGTATCCGAGCGACTTCACCGACAGCAGGATCTCCAGATCAGCCCGGCCGGTCCCCGCCTCCGAGGCGAAATTGAGGCAGGCGGGGAAGGCGACCCGATCGCCCGGGCTGCCGAGCGGCGTTCGCGGGCGCCATCCGACCGCGATGTCGGGGTGGTCGGAGAACGCGACACCCACGGGCAGGTCCGCGACGACGGAGATGCCGACGCTCTCGAGCTGATCGCGCGGTCCGATCCCCGACAGCAGCAGCAGGTGGGGACTCGCGATGGCGCCCGCGGCCAGCACGACCTCGCGTGCGCGGAGACGTTCGCCGCCCGCGAGTTCGACCCCGACCGCCCGCCCCCGCTCGATCAGCACCCGAGCGACGCGCGCATCGCCGCGCACCTCGAGATTCGGGCGGTCGAAGACCGGCTGCAGGTAGGCGATGCCGGTGTTCCAGCGTCTGCCGCGGTGGAGATTGGAGGGAACAGGGCCGACGCCGGGCGGGCCGGGCACGTTCTTGTCGGCTTCGTCGGGGTAGCCGCTCTCGATCGCCGCCGCGCGGAAGGCGGCGGCGAGCCGGTCGGTCAGCGTCGAGCGCTCGATGGGGATCGGCCCGGAATCACCGTGGCGGGGGTCGTCGCCGAAGGCGTGATCGTCCTCGAGCCGGCGCATCGCCGGCAGGACGGCCTCGTAGCCCCAGTCGGGCCCGCCGACCTCGGCCCACGCGGCGAAATCATCGGGCGTCGCCCGCACGAAGTACGCGCCGTTGAGGGCCGTGGAACCGCCCAGGATCCGTCCGCGCGCGACGAGATAGGGCAGCTCGGGAGTGAGATGACCGAGGTACGCCCAGTTGTAGGGATAGCCCGGCATCGCGCCCTGCACGGTGGACGCGTCGAGGAGTTCGGGCGGGTAGTCACGCTGCGTGCGGGGCACGGGGCCTGCCTCGAGCACCAGCACGCGCCGCGCCGGGTCTTCGCTCAGCCGGGCGGCCAGCGGCGCTCCCGCCCCGCCCGCGCCGACGACGATGACGTCGACCTCGGGCCGCGTCATCCTGCCGTCCCCTCCCCGGCGGACTCGAACGAGGCTTCCAGGTGGCGGAAGGCGCGGTCGATCAGCACCAGCAGGTCTTCGCCGTCGTGGTGCAACCACTCCTGATAGGCCGAGAGGCACAGGCCGAGGCACGCCCACGCGACCGCCTGCGGTTCGAGATCGTTCACGTCACCGCCGATGCGGCGTGCGACGTACTCGGCGACCGCGGTGCGCCAGTCCCGGTAGCGCAGCGAGGAATGCGCGACGAGCGCGGGCACCTCGAGCAGAAGGTGCATCCGTTCACGGTGCAGTGCGATCTGCTCGGGCGGAAAGCGGTTGAACTCGATGATCGCCTCGCGCAACGCCTCCATGACCGGCAGGTCGGGTCGCAGATCGCTGAGGTGGGCGCGCATCATCGCGAGCAGTGCGTCGAAATCTCCCCAGGGCAGGTCGTTCTTCGACGGGAAGTAACGAAACAGCGTGCGGCGACCGATGCCCGCGGCGGCGGCGATGTCGTCGACGGTCGTCTCTTCGTAGCCGTGCTCGAGGAAGAGTTCGAGCGCGATCGCGCTGAGCTCTCCGTGCGTCGTTGCCGGAGCGCGACCGATGCGTGAGGGTGTCGTCACGGCGTGTTGTTCGCCTTCTGTCTTCCATTCGGCACTCGGTGCCATTAGAGTCGAGCGTATCGCGCACGGCGAAGGAGCCGTGGCGTTGTGAAGGAGCATCCCATGGATCCGCAAACCGTGAAGCCCGCCACGTCGAACGACGCCGTCGAAGCCGACAGCCTCGTCGAGGAAGTGTCCATCGACGGCATGTGCGGCGTGTACTGACGTGTTCGACCCCGATGCGGGGTGGAGCTTGAGCGAGCAGGTCTCGGTTCGCCCCGAGCCGTTCGGAGCTCTGCTCTACCATTTCGGCACGCGCAAGCTGTCCTTCTTGAAGGACCGCACGCTGCTGAGCATCGTCACGTCTCTGTCCGACTCCCCCAGCGCACGGGCCGCGTGCGCCGCGGTCGGAGTCGCCGACGAAGATCAACCACGCTATTTCCGGGCACTCGGCACCCTCGCCGACTCCCGGATGATCGAACGACGACGTATCGAGGAGCACGCCGCATGAGCATCACACTGGATCCGCCGCGCGCGGCGACACCCCGTCCGGAACGCCTCGTCGACCTGTTCGAGCGCGGGCTCGACGCGCCGATCTGTCTCACGTGGGAGCTGACCTACGCGTGCAACCTCTCGTGCGTGCACTGCCTGTCGAGCTCGGGTCGTCGCGACCCGCGCGAGCTCTCGACCGAGGAGTGCAAGGCCGTCATCGACGAGCTCGAGCGGATGCAGGTCTTCTACGTCAACATCGGCGGCGGCGAGCCGACCGTGCGCTCGGACTTCTGGGAACTGCTCGACTACGCCACGCGACACCACGTCGGGGTCAAGTTTTCGACGAACGGCGTGAAGCTCACACCGGACCGCGCGGCGCAGCTCGCGGCCAACGACTACGTCGACGTGCAGATCTCGCTCGACGGCGCGACCCCCGAGGTGAACGACGACATCCGCGGTCCCCGCTCGTACGAGACCGCGATCACCGCGATGCGCAACCTCCGCGACGCCGGCATGAAGAACTTCAAGCTCTCGGTCGTGTGCACACGCACCAACATCCCGCAGCTCGACGAGTTCAAGAGGATCGCCGACGAGTACGGCGCGCAGCTGCGCCTCACGCGCCTGCGCCCCTCGGGACGCGGCGCGGACGTCTGGGACGAACTGCATCCCACACAGGAGCAGCAGCGCGAACTGTACAACTGGCTGCTCGCGCACGCCGATGAGGTGCTCACGGGCGACTCGTTCTTCCACCTCTCGGCGTACGGCCAGTCCCTGCCCGGACTGAACCTGTGCGGTGCCGGCCGCGTGGTCTGCCTGATCGACCCGATCGGTGACGTGTACGCGTGCCCGTTCGCGATCCACGACGATTTCCTGGCCGGCAACGTGCGCGCGCCCGGCGGTTTCACCGATGTCTGGCGCGAGTCCGCGTTGTTCCAGGAGCTGCGGGCACCGCAGACCGGCGGAGCCTGCGCATCCTGCGCATTCTTCGACACGTGCAAGGGCGGATGCATGGCGGCGAAGTTCTTCACGGGCTTGCCGCTCGACGGACCCGACCCCGAGTGCGTTCAGGGCTATGGCGAGCAGCTTCTGGCGGACCGTCAGGATCCCGCAGGATCGCCGCGCCCGAGCGGCGATCACTCGCACCGCACGTCGCCGCCGCGCCCGCGGACCAACAAGCCCGTGCCTCTGACCCTACGTCGCCGCGACGACATCGAGGCGATGCCCGTGAGCGCGTGTGCCGCGAGCCCGCTCGCCGGATTCGTGCCGCCGACGGCCTGAGCCGACGCACGACACTTTTCGAGATAGCCCCCTTCAGGAGACGAATATGGCCAATCCGTGGTTCGAGTCGGTTGCCGAGGCGCAGCGACGCGCGAAGAAGCGGCTGCCCGCGCCCGTCTACGGTGCGCTGATCGCGGGTTCGGAGCGCGGGCTGTCCTACAAGGACAACATGGCCGCCTTCGGCGAGCTCGCCTTCGCACCAAAGGTGGCGGGTCACCAGGCCCAACGACGGCTCTCGAGCACGGTCCTCGGCATCGATGTCTCGATGCCCGTGCTGATCTCTCCGACCGGTGTGCAGGCCGTGCATCCCGATGGCGAGGTCGCGGTCGCCCGCGCCGCCGCCAACCGCGGGATCCCGATCGGCCTCAGCTCGTTCGCGAGCAAGAGCGTCGAAGAGGTCGCGGCCGCCAACGAGAACCTGCTCTACCAGGTCTACTGGCAGGGTACGCGCGACACGATGCTCGAGCGCCTCGACCGGGCGCGTGCGGCGGGAGCGAAGGCGCTCATCGCGACGCTCGACTGGTCGTTCTCGCACGGGCGCGACTGGGGCAGCCCCGAGATCCCCGAGAAGCTCACCCTGCGCGCGGCAGCCCGCTTCGCGCCGCACGCGCTCGTCCGGCCGCAGTGGCTGGCGGAATTCCTGCGCTCGGGTCGGGTTCCCGACCTCACCGCCCCGAACCTGGCCGTCGGATCGGGGAAGGCACCGACTTTCTTCGGCGCGTACGGCGGGTGGAGGACCACTCCGCCGCCGAGATGGGAAGACGGCGCCTGGCTTCGCGAGCAGTGGGGCGGGCCGTTCCTGGTGAAGGGCGTCCCGCACCAAGCACAAGCCCGCCCGCCCCTG
>CAYZEL010000180.1:0-4244 GCA_964477515.1 uncultured Microbacterium sp. | reverse complement strand
CATCGAGGGGCTTCCCGCGGTGGGTGCCCGTGCCGTGGCGATCGTCACGCGCGGCTTCGTGAGCGGACACATGGAGGTGCTCTGGGACCTCGACACCGAGGCAAGGGATGCCGCGGCACGGTCGGGTCTCGCCGCGGTCCGGACCCCGACCCCCGGGATCGATCCCGCGTACGTCGCGGGGCTCGTCGACCTCATCGAGGAGCGGCTGAAGGGCACGCCGACGGAAGATCGCCCGCACGTCACGAAACTCGGGCCCTGGTTCGACGTCTGTCGTCCGGGCTGCTGCGAGAACGTGCGCGCGGGTTTCAAGCCCGCGGCATCCGGAATCGCGCCCTGACTCAGCCGCGCTTGTCCCGCATACCCGCCGCGTGCCCCGATCATCGCGAGCGTGTCCTGACCCGTCCCTAGGATTGAGCCCATGCGCATCCACATCGCCACCGATCACGCCGGCCTGGAGTTCTCCACCCGCTTGCAGCACCACCTGAGCGACCAGGGCCACGAGGTCGTGGACCACGGGCCGCTCGAATACGACGCGCTCGACGACTACCCGGCGTTCTGCATCCGGGCGGCGCAGGCCGTCGTGCGCGACCAGGCGGCCGGCGTCGAGACGCTCGGCATCGTGTTCGGTGGCTCCGGAAACGGTGAGCAGATCGCGGCGAACAAGGTGCAGGGCATCCGGGCCGCGCTGGTCTGGAACGTCGCGACCGCGGAGCTGGCCCGCGAACACAACGACGCCAATGTCATCGCGATCGGTGCGCGCCAGCACACGTTCGACGAGGCTGCGAAGTTCATCGACATCTTCATCGCCACCCCCTTCACCTTCGAAGAGCGGCACGTGCGGCGCATCGGCCAGATCGCGGCCTACGAGGCGGATGGGTCGCTGCTGCCCGACCCGCGCGCGACCCCGCACGAAGACGAGCGCGCCGTGGGCCACGGGGGCGAGGACGTCGACGCGTTCGATCCCGAGGCGGGCTGATGCCCGAGGGGCACTCCGTCCATCGCATCGCACGCCAGTTCGAGCGGAACTTCGTCGGTCAGCGCGTTTCGGCGTCGAGCCCGCAGGGCCGTTTCGTCGAGGGAGCCGCGGTGCTGGATGGGCGGACCGCGACGGATGTGCGGGCGGTGGGCAAGCAGATGTTCCTCGATTTCGAGGACGACGTGTGGCTGCGAGTGCACCTCGGAATGTACGGAGCATGGGACTTCGCGGGAGAGATCGTCGTCGACCCGACGATCGCCGCGGCGAACGGTCGGATGGGGCAGACGAATCAGCGGGGAACCGACCTCGATGCGCCGGTGCTGGACGCTCCCGTCTACGACACTGCCGGTGAGAACTCGCTGACCTCGATCGGAGCTCCGCGTCGTGCCCGCGTGCACGTTCGCATGTCGGAGCAGACCACGGGTCTCGCGGATGACGGTTCGGAGTGGCCACCGCCCGTCGTGGGGCAGGTTCGACTTCGCCTTCTCACCGCGACCACCTGCGCGGACCTGCGTGGCCCGACGACGTGTGCGCTGCAGACGCCCGACGAGGTCGCGGCGACGATCGCGAAGCTCGGCCCCGATCCCCTCGTGGACGATCTGGGCGAGGGTGAGGAGCGCTTCGTCGCCGCGGTCCGCCGGAAGCCCACGCCGATCGGTCTGCTGCTGATGGACCAGTCGATCGTCAGTGGAATCGGCAACGTGTACCGGGCCGAACTGCTCTTTCGTGCTCGTCTGAACCCGCACACGCCCGGGCGCGACGTGCCCGAAGAGATCGTGCGGGAGCTCTGGCGTGACTGGACGCACCTCCTCGCGATCGGCGTCGAGACCGGCCAGATGATGACGATGGACGACCTCGACCCCGAGAGTTACCGCCGCGCGATGGCCCATCGCGACGACCGGCACTGGGTGTACCACCGGGCCGGCCTGCCGTGTCGGCTGTGCGGCACCGAGATCGTGCTGGAAGAGGTCGGGGGACGCAAGCTCTACTGGTGTCCGAAAGACCAGCGCTGACGTCATCCGTAGCGCTTGATCGTAGGCTGGGCGGGTGCGCCAGAATCCTTCCTTCGCGATGACGGATATCGGCGAGTTGCGCCGACTGATCGAGCACAATCCCTGGGTCACGCTCGTCAGCGATACCCCGGACGGGCTGGTCGCGTCGCACTACGCCGTGATGCTCGATCCGGCACGTGACGACCTGACGATCGTGGGCCACGTCGGCAAGCCCGACGACCTGATCCACGGTCTGGGGGAGCGCGAGCTGCTCGTCGTCGTGCAGGGGCCCCACGGGTACATCTCGCCCTCGTGGTACGGCAGTGTTTCCTCAGGACCTGTCGCGAGCGTTCCGACCTGGAACTTCGTCTCGGCGCACCTGAGCGGCGTCCCGGAACTGCTCGGCACGGACGAGAACCTGCGGGTGCTCGACGCGCTCGTCGAGCGCTTCGAATCGCGGATGCCGGAGCCCCGCGGCATGTGGCAGGCTCCGAACGACGCCGCGTTCATCGAACGACTCGAGCGCGGCACCGTCGGATTCCGCCTGACGCCCACGCGCGTCGTGGCGAAACGCAAGCTCAGCCAGAACCGCCCGGGTGAGGTCGTCGAGACGATCATCGCCGAGCTGTCGGCGGACGGCGCGCACCCGAACCCCGCCCTCGCTGCGGAGATGCGGCGCGCGCGGGACGCCCAGATCGCGGCGACAGCCGTGTCTGCTGCTGCTGCGAACGCGGCGGCGGCGAATCCGGCGGATGGGAAATCTCGGCCGTGAACATCGGCGACACGGTCGGGATCATCGCGAACGCGCGCATCGTCGGCGCCGCGATGCCGCTCCCCGTGGGCGACGAGCCCCACGACGTCATCCTCGAGGGCGGCCGCATCGTCGACATCGCCCCGGCCGGGGCGCTCCGGCATCCGGCTTCTGCGGTCGTGCTCGACGCGGACGGCGGATGGCTCATGCCCGGCCTCTGGGATCACCACGTGCATCTCACCCAGTGGGCGCTCCGGGCCGCGCGAGAGCCGCTCGACCACGCGCGGTCCGCGACCGAGGCGGCGCGGATCATGTCGTCGGCTCCGGTGCTTCCCGATGGACGCCGGGTGGGCACGGGGTATCGCGACGCGCTCTGGGCCGACGAGCCCGCACGCCTGCTGCTCGATGCTGCGACGGGTGACGTGCCGACCTATCTGATCAACGCCGACGTGCATTCCGTGTGGCTCAACACCGCGGCGCTCCGTCGCGAGGGCCACGACCCGTTCGGCTCGGGCGTGCTGCGCGAACTGCCCGCCTTCGAGATCTCGCGGCGCCTCAACGCGATAGATGCGGATCGCGGTGACGTCCTCGTGGCCGCGGCCGCGCGGGGTGCCGCGGAGCGCGGCATCGTCGGGCTCGTCGACCTCGACATGGCATGGAATGAGGATGCCTGGGCGCGCCGTCTCGCGGCCGGGTTCGACACGCTGCGGGTGCGCTTCGGCATCTACCCGGCCGACCTGCCGCGGGCCCTCGCCGAGGGGCTCCGCACCGGCGACGCGGTCCGAGGTGCCGCATCCGATCTCGTGCGCGTCGGTCCGTTCAAGGTCATCACGGACGGATCGCTCGGCACGCGTACGGCGGCGTGCTCCCATCCGTACCCCGGGACGCACGGCGACCACGGCGTGATGACCGTGCCGCCCGAAGAGTTGTTGGAGTTGATGACGAACGCGACGGCCGGGGGACTGGAGTCCGCGGTGCACGCTATCGGCGACGTCGCCAACTCGCACGCGCTGGACGCCTTCGCCCGGACGGGCGCGGTCGGCACGATCGAGCACGCCCAACTGGTGGCGCACGCCGACCTGCACCGCTTCGCTCGGCTCGGCGTCGCCGCGAGCGTGCAGCCCGCGCACGCGGTCGACGACCGCGACATCGCCGATCACGAGTGGTCCGCACAGACGGCGCTGGCGTACCCGCTGCGCGCGTTGGCCGATGCGGGCGCCGAGCTGAGATTCGGATCGGATGCTCCCGTCTCGCCGCTCGACCCCTGGACCGCGATCGCGGCCGCCCTCTACCGCACGAACGATGACCGGACCGCGTGGCATCCCGAGCAGTCCGTGCCGTTCGATCTCGCGCGCGCCGCGTCGACCGAGCGGGGGTCGGGCGCGGATGCCGTGGGCATCGAACCCGGGGCCGCCGCCGATCTCGCCCTGTGCGAGTCGGACCCGCGCACCGCGGACGCAGCGGGACTGCGCGGCATGCGCGTCGCCGCGACGATGATCGCGGGCCGCCTGACGCACCTGGCCTG
>CAYZEL010000179.1:0-4304 GCA_964477515.1 uncultured Microbacterium sp. | reverse complement strand
GCGTCAGGCGTCGAGGCCGCGTCGCGAGAGCAGCGGCTGGATGTCGGCATCCCGGCCCCGGAAGTCGCGGTAGGCCTCGAGCGGATCCGTCGACCCGCCAACGCCGAGCAGGCGCTGGCGGAAACGCTCACCGTTGTCGCGGCGCAGTCCGCCGTGCGTGCGGAACCACTGCACCGTGTCGGCGTCCAGCACCTCGCTCCAGATGTAGGAGTAGTAGCCGGCGCTGTAGCCGCCCGAGAAGACGTGGGCGAAGTACGTCGAGGCGTAGCGCGGAGGCACCGCGGGCAGGTCGAGCCCGATGTTGGCCAGCGCCTCGCGCTCGAAGTCGGCGACGGACGTCACGGATTCCGCGGCGCTCTCGGACAGCGAATGCCAGGCCTGGTCGAGCCAGGACGCCGCGAGGTACTCGCTCGTCGCGAACCCCTGGTTGAACGTCTCGGTCGAGCGGAGCCGGTCGACGATGTCTTCCGGCAGCGGTTCGCCCGTTTCGACGTGCCGCGCGTAGTTGCGCAGAACTTCGGGCCAGAGGATCCACATCTCGTTGACCTGGCTCGGGAACTCCACGAAGTCGCGGTGAACGTTGGTGCCCGCGAAATGCGGGTAGGTCACGGTCGCGAACAGGCCGTGAAGCGCGTGCCCGAACTCGTGGAAGAGGGTCGTGACCTCGTCCAGCGTCAGGAGGGTCGGCAGACCCGCGCCGGGCTTCGACACGTTGAGGTTGTTCACGACGACCGCGCGCGTGCCGCGCAGGGCGGACTGCGACACGATCGAGTTCATCCACGCCCCGCCGCGCTTGGAGTCACGCGTATAGAGGTCGAGCACGAAGAGCCCGACGGGGGAGTCGTCGGCGTTGAAGACCTCGAACACCCGGGCTTCGGGGTGATACGCGTGCAGGTCGGAGCGCTCGACGAAGCGCACGCCGTAGAGCTGCTCGGCGGCGTAGAACACCCCGTCCTGCAGCACACGCTCTGCCTCGAACCAGGGGCGGAGCGCCGCGGTGTCGATGTCGAAGTTCGCCGTCCGGACCTTCTCGGTATAGAACGCCCAGTCGTGGGCTTCGATCGCGAAAGGTTCTTCTTCGGCATCTGCGAGCGCCTGCAGTTCGGCACGCTCGCGTTCGGCGTTGCGCGCGGCCGGGACCGCGAGGCGACGCAGCAACTCGTGCACGGCCTCGGGCGACCCGGCCGTCTCGTCGGCGGTGACGTAGGCAGCATGTGACTCATACCCGAGGACGGCCGCGCGCTCGGCCCGCAGGCGCACGATCTCGGTCAGGACGGCGCCGTTGTCATTCGCGTTTCCGCGGTTTCCGCGCGAGCGCGAGGCATCCATGATCCGGCGACGGCTCTCGCGGTTGGTCAGGACCGAGAGGTACGGATGTCCCGTGAACAGCGTCAATGTGATCGCGTACGCCCCCTCGCGCCCGCGGTCGGCTGCCGCCTGTGCCGCGGCCGAGATCTCGCCCTCGCTGAGGCCGTCGAGCTCGGCCGGGTCTTCGAAGATGACGGCGAGGTCGTTGGTGTCGGCGAGCAGGTTCTTCTCGAACGTCGTGGTCAGTACCGACAGGCGCTGGTTGAGCGCCGTCAGTCGTGCCTTGGCCTCGGCATCCAGTCCCGCTCCCGCGTGTCTCATCTCGCGGTGATGACGCTCGACGAGGAACCTCTGCTCGGCATTCAGGTCGAGGTCGTCGATCTGCTCGAGGATGGCCGAGATGCGTGCGAAGAGCGTGCCATCGAGCTGGATCGCGTCCTGATGGGCGGCCATCAGCGGCGCGAGCGTCTCTTCGATCTCTTGAATCTCGGGCGTGGCGTCCGCGGACGACACCGTATAGAACGTCTGAGCGACCCGGCCGAGCAACTCTCCGCTCTGCTCCAGCGCGATCAGCGTGTTCTCGAAACTGGGCTCGTCGGCATCCGCCGTGATGGCGTCGATCTCGGCGCGCTGAGCCGCGAAACCCTGCTCGAAGGCGGGCAGATAGTGCTCGGGCAGGATGGCCGCGTAGTCGGGCAGCTCGTAGGGCAGGGTGCTGGGGGAGAGCAGGGGATTCGACACGTCGGAGAGCATCCAACCAGCGTATCCCGGAGGCCTCGCCCGGGTGGGAGGGCGGGTCAGCCGAACTCGTCGTCCGGGTCGTGCCGCACCACGGCTTCGCCGTCCGCGTTCAGCTCGACGATGACGCCCGTGTCGAGTTCGGCGATCGGGCGCCCCTCGAGCCAGGTCAGCGTCCAGCGCGGCTTCGGCTGACCGGGCATGTCGCCGGGGCTCGCCTCTTCGACCTCGGTGATCGCGGGTCGAAGCGCGGCGGGAACGGCCGCGGGCGGCTGCTCTCCCGCGGTCCAGCGGGTTCCGAGTTGCATGTCAGGCCTCCGGTGCCAGTTCGATGGAAGAGACGCGAGTGGATTCGCCCGCCACGAACTCGATGTTCGTGATGCGTCCGACGGCGCGCAGGTCGCCCTCGACGAGCCGCAGGGCGGCGATGGTCGCATCCGTTCCCTCGATCGTCGCGTGGGCGACGGGGGTCTTCTGCGATGCCTTCGCCTCGGTCTTGGCGCGACGGATGCCGATCAGCGCCTCGCTCGCGGCGACCAGCACGGCGGGGTCACCGGGGCGGTCCTGCACGGCCGGCCACGCGCTCGTGTGCACCGAGTCGTCGTGGAACCACGACCACGCCTCCTCGGCTGCGAACACGAGAACCGGTGCGAGCAGCGCGAGCATCGTCTCGAGCGCGATGCGCAGGGCGAGCGCGGCGGATGCCTGCCCCTCGTTCGTGCGGTCGTACGCGCGTTCCTTGACCAGTTCGAGGTAGTCGTCGCAGAAGGTCCAGAAGAACGACTCGGTCAGCTCGAGCGCGCGGGCGTGGTCGTAGGACTCGAGCGCCTTCGTCGCGTCGCGGACGACACCGTCGAGGGTCGCGAGCATCGAGGCATCCACTGCGTGCGTCACCTCGGCGTCCTCGGGCACGGGGAACGACAGCACGAACTTGGCCGCGTTCAGCACCTTGATCGCCAGACGACGACCGATCTTGATCTGCGTCGGGTTCTGCGGATCGAACGCGGCGTCCGTGCCGAGGCGGCTCGAGGCGGCCCAATAGCGGACGGCGTCCGAACCGTGCTGCTCGAGGATGTCGGCGGGCGTGACGACGTTGCCCTTCGACTTCGACATCTTCTTGCGGTCGGGGTCGACGATGAAGCCCGAGATCGCCGCATCCGTCCACGGCGCGCGGCCGTCCTGCAGGGCGCTCCGCAAGAGGGTCGAGAAGAGCCAGGTGCGGATGATGTCCTGGCCCTGGGGGCGCAGGTCGAACGGGGCGACGAGGTTCCAGAGTTCCGGGTCGCGCTCCCAGCCGCCCGCGAGCTGCGGGGTCAGGGACGAGGTCGCCCAGGTGTCGAAGATGTCGAGTTCGGGGGTGAAGCCGCCCGGTACGTCGCGCTGGTCGGCCGTGTACCCCGGCGGCACGTCGGTGGAGGGATCGACCGGAAGCTGCGAGGCATCCGGCGTCAGCACACGGTCGTGGTCGCGCTCACCGTTCTCGTCGAGCGGGTACCAGACGGGGATCGGCACGCCGAAGAAGCGCTGGCGCGAGACGAGCCAGTCGCCCGTGAGGCCGTTCACCCAGTTCTCGTAGCGCACGCGCATGAAGTCGGGGTGCCACGCGATCTCGTTGCCGAGCGCGAGTAGCCGGTCGCGCAGGTCGGCGTCGCGGGCGCCGTTGCGCAGGTTCCATTGGCGCGTCGAGACGATCTCGAGGGGACGGTCGCCCTTCTCGAAGAACTTCACCGCGTGCGTGAAAGGCTTCGGGTCGCCGATCATCTCGCCGGACTCGGCGAGCAGCTCGACGATCCGTTTCTTGGCGCTGAACACGGTCTTGCCCGCGAGCTCCGCGTAGGCCGCCTTCGCGGCATCCGTCTGGAGCGCCTCGGGGGCTTCGGCGATGATGCGTCCGTCCCGACCGATGATCGTGCGGTTGGGCAGATCGAGCTCGCGCCACCAGATGATGTCGGTCACGTCGCCGAACGTACAGATCATCGCGATGCCCGAGCCCTTGTCCTGCTGGGCGAGCGGATGCGCGAGAACCGGCACCTCGACGCCGAACAGCGGGCTCGTGACCGTCGTGCCGAACAGCGGCTGGTATCGCTCGTCATCCGGGTGGGCCACGAGCGCGACGCACGCGGCGAGCAGCTCGGGGCGGGTCGTCTCGATGAACACGTCGTCGCCATCGGGCTTGTGGAACGCGAACCGAAGGTACGCGGCGGGCTGGTCGCGGGCTTTGAGCTCCGCCTGCGCGATGGCCGAGCGGGAATAGACGG
>CAYZEL010000178.1:0-4335 GCA_964477515.1 uncultured Microbacterium sp. | reverse complement strand
GCAGCGGCGGCACGCGCAGCCGCGGCCGCACGCGGGAGCGCGCCGCGCGCGGCGTGCACCGACGGTCCCGCGCCGACCTATGTGGGCGGGATCCTCGTCGTCAACAAGTCCCATGCCATCCCCCCGTGCTTCGGAGGCGGTCTGACGACCGCGACCCGTGACGCCTTCGAGGCGATGCGTGCCGAGGCCGCCGGGCTCGGTCTCCGACTCGTCATCTCGAGCGGCTACCGCTCCTACGGGACCCAGCAGTCCCTCTACGGACGATTCGCAGCTCGGGAAGGGACGGCGGGCGCCGACCGGCACTCCGCGCGCCCCGGTCACAGCGAACACCAGTCGGGACTGGCCTTTGATCTCAACTCCGTCAGCGAGGCGTTCGGGTACTCGCCCGAGGGGACCTGGGTCCGCGACAATGCCCATCGGTTCGGGTTCATCGTGCGCTACCCGCCGGGCAAGGAAGCCGTCACCGGCTACGTCTGGGAGCCATGGCATCTTCGCTACCTGGGGGTCGAGGCGGCCACCGCGGTCTACTCGAGCGGACTCTCTCTGGAGGAGTACCTGGGCGTGGATTCGCGCTACGACGGGTGATGCCCCGCGGGGCGGACACGCACCGCCGACACGCCTCGGCCGTGCCGTAGTGCGACCGGCCCGCGTAGGGTGGCGCCATGAGCAAGCGAATGCCCAAAGACCTCTACAAGGCCGAGCTGAAAGCCCTGCAGGCACGTCTCGTCGACATGCAGGCGTGGGTGCAGGCCTCCGGCGCCCGCATCGTCGTCATCTTCGAGGGGCGGGATGCCGCGGGTAAGGGCTCGACGATCAAACGCGTCTCCGAATACCTCAATCCGCGGGTCACGCGCATCGTGGCGCTGCCGACGCCGAGCGAGCGGGACAAGACACGCTGGTACTTCCAGCGTTACGTCCCGCACCTTCCTGCCGCGGGCGAGATCGTCCTGATGGATCGGTCCTGGTACAACCGCGCGGGCGTCGAGCACGTCATGGGCTACTGCACCAGCGCCGAGTATCACCGGTTCCTGCACCAGGCGCCCATCTTCGAGCGGATGCTGGTGGAAGATGGCATCATCCTGCTCAAGTACTGGTTCTCGGTGTCGGACGTCGAGCAGGAGCGCCGCTTCCACGACCGGGCGAGTGATCCGATGCGCCGCTGGAAGCTCAGCCCGAACGATGTCACGTCGATCACGAAATGGGAGGACTACTCCCGGGCCAAGGACACGATGTTCGTGCACACCGACATCCCCGAGTCGCCGTGGTTCGAGGTCGACAACGAAGACAAGCGGCGCGGTCGCGTGAACATGATCGCGCACCTGTTGTCGCAGATTCCGTCCGAGCCCGTCACGCGCGAGAACATCGTGATCCCGGAGCGCCCGGCCTCGGGCGGCTACGAGCGCCCGCCGCGCGACGACGACAATGCCGTGCCCGACTTCGCCGCGGAGGTCATCGCCCGCTTGAGCTGATCAGACGCCGGGGTAGTTGCGCTCGCGCGCACCCGTGTAGAGCTGCTGCGGGCGCCCGATCTTGGTCTGCGGGTCGAGCTGCATCTCGCGCCAGTGCGCCAACCAGCCGGGCAGCCGACCGATGGCGAAGAGCACCGTGAACATGCGCGTCGGGAAGCCCATCGCCTTGTAGATCACGCCCGTGTAGAAATCCACGTTCGGGTACAGGCGACGCTCCTTGAAGTAGTCGTCGCTCAGCGCGAGCTCTTCGAGCTCCTTCGCGAGGTCGAGCAGCGGGTCGCTGACGCCGAGCGCCTCGAGCACCTCGTCGGCCGACTCCTTCACGAGCTTGGCGCGCGGATCGTAGTTCTTGTAGACGCGGTGACCGAAGCCCATGAGCTTGACCCCGTCTTCCTTGTTCTTGACCCGCTCGACGAACCGCGCGACGCTCTCACCCGAGTCGCGGATGCGCGCGAGCATGTCGAGCACGGCCTCGTTGGCCCCGCCGTGCAGCGGGCCGTAGAGGGCGTTGATGCCGGCCGAGATCGACGAGAACTGGTTGGCTCCGGTCGATCCGACGAGCCGGACCGTCGAGGTCGATGCGTTCTGCTCGTGATCCTCGTGCAGGATCAGCAGACGCTCGAGCGCCCGGGACATGACGGGATTCGGCTCGTAGATCTCGCTGAGGACACCGAAGTTGAGCTTGAGGAAGTTGTCGACGAAGCTCAGGGAGTTGTCCGGGTACAGGAACGCCTGCCCGACGCTCTTCTTGTGCGCGTAGGCCGCGATCACGGGGAGCTTGGCGAGCATCCGGATGGTGTTGAGCTCGATGTGCTCGGGGTTGTTCGGGTCGGACTCGCCCTCGTAGTAGGTCGAGAGAGCCGACACGGCCGACGACAGCACCGACATCGGGTGCGCCGTGTGCGGCAGGGCCGAGAAGAACCGCTTGAGATCCTCGTGCAGCAGGGTGTGGTGACGGATGCGGTCATCGAACGCCGCGAGCTCGTCGGCGCTCGGCAACTCGCCGTAGATGAGCAGCCAGGCGACCTCGAGATAGCTGGAGTGCTGCGCGATCTGCTCGATCGGGTACCCGCGGTAGCGCAGGATTCCCTTGTCGCCGTCGATGAACGTGATCGCCGACTTGGTCGCCGAGGTGTTGACGAATCCGTAGTCCAGCGTGGTGTGCCCGGTCTGGCGTGTGAAGCTCGAGATGTCGATACTCGGGGTGCCGTCGCTCCCCGGCAGGATGGGGAATTCCGCCGTCCGATCAGCGATGGTCAAGAACGCCTTCGTCGGCTGCGGGGCAGCCGGTCCGTTGCCCGAGTCGTTCTGCGTGGCGTCTTCATTGACATCGTTGCTCACGGCGCCTCCTTGCGATTGTCGTCGTCTGGGGGTTCTGCCGCCCGGGGCGGCGTTCGCTCGGTGCGGAGCCGTTGGTGCGCCGACCGGAGCGGCGGCGCCGAGGGCTGATCGGCCCCAGACATCCGCGTCGTTACAGCCTAGTGGGCCATCGCGCCTACTATCGAACCGGCCAAAGCGCTCGCGAATTCGATGGTGGATGTCTACGAAACGGATGCTCGCAGGCGTGCGGCAGCGCTCGCGATGCGTTCGTCGGTGGCCGTGAGCGAGAGCCGAACGTGCTGCGGGAAGTGCTCTCCGTAGAAGACGCCCGGCCCCGCGAGGATCCCCAACTCGGCGAGCCGAGCCATGCTGTCCCAGCAATCGCGACCCTCCGTCGCCCACAGGTACAGACCCGCTTCACTGCGGTCCACGGTGAATCCGGCGGCCTCGAGCGCGGGCTTCACCTCGGCGCGGCGCGCGCGGTACAGCTCCTTCTGCGCGGCGACGTGGGCATCGTCGCCGAGAGCCACGATCATCGCCGCCTGCACCGGACCGGGCAACATCAGACCGAGGTGCTTGCGCACGTTCGCGAGCCGGGCGATCAGGTCGGCGTCACCGGCCAGGAACGCCGCGCGATACCCGGCGAGGTTCGACTGTTTGCTGAGGGAGTAGACGGCGAGAACACCCGTGGGGTCTCCGCCCGTCACGCGCGGATCGAGGATGCTCGGGATCGGTTCGCTCGCCCACGGCCCCTCCCAGCCCAGTTCGGCGTAGCACTCGTCGCCCGCGATGACGGCACCGAGCTCGCGAGCCCGGGCGACGGCGCGAGCGAGCTGATCGACGTCCAGGACTCCCCCGTCGGGATTCCCGGGCGAGTTGAGCCAGACGAGGCGTGTCGCGGCCGGCCACTCTTCGGGGGCGTCGGCCGCGAACGGCATCGCACCGGCGACGCGCGCCCCGATCTCGTAGGTCGGGTAAGCCGCGCGGGGATGCACCACGACGTCGCCCTCGCGGAGCCCCAGCAGGGTGGGCAGCAACGCGACGAGCTCTTTCGAGCCGATCGTCGGCAGCACGTTCCGCGCCTCGAGACCGACGACGTCTCGGCGACGGGCGAACCAGTCGACGATCGCCTCACGAAGCGCCGGGGTGCCCACGGTCTGCGGGTAAGCGTGAGCGTCGGTCGCTTCGGACAGCGCGCGACGGATGATGTCGGGAGTCGGATCGACCGGCGATCCGATCGACAGATCGGCGATGCCATCCGGGTGCATGCGCGCCCGAGCCGCGTAGGGCTCGACCTGGTCCCACGGGTAGTCGGGGAGTCCCAGGACCCCCACGCTCAGTGCTCCTGCGGGGGAAGCGCCTCGATGACGGGGTGGTCCTTGTGGATCACGCCGACCTTGGCCGCGCCGCCCGGAGACCCGATGTCGTCGAAGAACTCGACGTTCGCCTTGTAGTAGTCGCTCCACTCGGCGGGCAGATCGTCTTCGTAGTAGATGGCCTCGACGGGGCACACGGGCTCACAGGCGCCGCAGTCCACGCACTCGTC
>CAYZEL010000177.1:0-4350 GCA_964477515.1 uncultured Microbacterium sp. | reverse complement strand
TCAGCGGCGAACCGACCGCATGAAGCGCTCGACGTCGGGATCGACACGGATGTCGCTCGGCCGGAGGGGCCGCGACAGGTAGAGGCCCTCGAGCGACGTCAACCGACTGAGCGCGACATAGGTCTGCCCGGGCGCGAACGCACCCTGACCCAGGTCGATCACGGCCCGGTCATACGTCTTGCCCTGCGATTTGTGGATCGTGACGGCCCATGCCAGACGCAGGGGGAACTGGTGGAACTCCGCGACGATCTCGCGTGAGATGCGCTTGGTCAGCGGCGAGTAGCTGTAGCGGTACTTCTCCCACACGGCGGGTTCGACGTCGTGCTCCCGACCGTCGACATCGACACGCACCGTCCCGCCCGTGATGCGCGTCACCGTGCCGATGGTGCCATTCACCCAACGGGGAGCCTCGCCGAACGACGCGGTGTCGTTGCGCAAGAACATCACCTGCGCGCCCACCTTGATCTGCAGTTCCACGTCGGCGGGGTACGCGCCCTCGCCGCGACCGAAATCGCCCGTGATCTCGGCCATCGCGGTCTGCGACCGCCCCGGCAGCGCCTCGAGGTGCTTGCGGTTGATGGCCGCCACGCGATCGTTCCGCGTAGCGAGCGTGATCGTGGGGGCTTCGGATGCCTCGGGTGCCGGCGGCGTGCGCGCGCCCACGTCGTTGAGCACACCCGCGATGTCTGCCGTGACGCGTCCGTAGCGCACCGCGTTCAGCATCGCCTTGAACGCGGCGTCGGACTGCCGGTGGATGTCGACGAGTTCGTGGACACCCAGCTCGGCCCCGTAGCGACCGAGGTCGCCGAATCCGGCGAGCGCTGTCCCCGCCCCGGCCCCGGCATCCGCGCCGGCCCAGACGTGTGCGTCGAAGAACCAGAAAGAGCGGTAGTGGTCGCGGATGTAGGCGAGCTCATCGCCCCGGGGCGGCACGGGCGCGAGCTGGTACGGGTCGCCGAACATGACGACCTGCACCCCGCCGAACGGCTCGGAGCGTCGGGCACGAGCCTGCCGGAGGGAGCGGTCGATCCCATCCATCACGTCCGCGTTGACCATCGAGATCTCGTCGATCACGAGGGTGTCGATCGCGCCCAGGATCTTGCGCGTGGCGTCGGGCTGGTCGAGATCCTGATCGGCGATCAGTCCGATCGGCAGTCGGAACAGCGAGTGGATCGTCTGGCCCTCGACGTTCAGCGCCGCGACACCGGTGGGGGCGCATACGGCGATCTGCTTCGCCGTGTTCGCCGCGAAGTGCTGCAGCAGGGTGGATTTCCCGGTGCCGGCCCTACCGGTGACGAAGACGTGGTCGTTCGTGTCCTCGATGCGCCGAAACAACGCCTCCTGTTCCGAAGAGAGGGGCGGCGTGGTCACTGCATCATGCTATTCGGACCGCGGCGCTCCCCCGCCCGCACGGACCGGAGTCGGTGAGACCGCCGCATAAACTGGCCAGGTGGACCAGGGGGCGGTGATCAACGGGGCCGACGGCGCAGTCGTGGCCAAGCGCAGCGAGCGACGCGCCTCTCGCGCGTCCCGCCCGGCGAGACGGTCCCGGCTTTCCACCGATCTCACCATCCTCGCGATCGTCGGCGTCCTGCTGATCGCGGCGTTCGCCGCCGGTTGGGCCAGCCTGTACCAGCAGTTCTGGGGACCCAGCGCCTTCGTCGAGCGCTACGTCTCGATGCTCGCCGCGGGGCGCGCCGCCGACGCGCTCGCGGTACCCGGGGTCGCGGTCGATTCGACGCACCTCGCCGACGCGGGCCTTCCCGAAAGCGCCTCGGACGCCCTGTTGCGACGCGACGCCCTCAGCGCCCTCACCGACGTCCACCTCCTCGGCGAGCGCCCGGTCGATGGCGGAGTCGCGGTGACGATCGGGTTCCGCGCGGGCGGCAATGATGGCTCATCGACCTTCACGGTCGAGCAAGACGGGTGGACGGGCATCCTTCCGTCGTGGCGCTTCGCCGAGAGCCCGCTCGCGGTGATCGACGTCACCGTCCGCGGCTCGATGGCCTTCGACGTCAACGGATTCAGGCTCGACAAGAGGCAGGTGTCGCCCCTCGGGGTCGACGCTCCCCCGCTGGATCCGGTCGCGCTTCTGGTCTTCTCGCCCGGCCTCTACCGCGTGGCGGTCGACACGGCGATCGCCGAGACGCCCGGCGCCGACGTACTCGCCGACGCCCCGCTCGCCCGCGTACCGCTCGATCTGCAGGCCGAGCCGACCGAGGAGTTCGTGAGCGTCGTGCAAGAACGCGTGGATTCGTTCCTCGACGACTGCGCGACGCAGCAGGTCTTGCAGCCCACCGCATGCCCCTTCGGCTTCGTGGTCCAGAACCGCATCGCGAACCTGCCGACCTGGTCGATCGCGAGCTACCCCGTCGTCACACTCGTGCCGGATGGGGCGGGATGGGCCGTACCGCCGGTCGAAGCCGTCGCCCACATCAGCGTCGACATCCGCTCGTTGTTCGATGGCTCCGTGCGGACGGTCGAAGAGGACGTGACGTTCGGTCTGGACGCGGAGATCACGGTCCTGCCCGATGGTTCGGCTTCTATCCTCGTGGGGTCGCCGGAGGGCGAGTAGCCGCCTCGCGGGCTTCGGCCCGAGCATCCTGGTCGGCGAGCGCCGAGAGCCGCGCGTTGTACGCATCGAGCTCGTCGTCCCCGACCCGGTCGACGTGGCGGTCCCGTCGGCGCTGGGCGCGGTCGTCGTTGCGGCTCCACTGGATCGCGACGGCGATGGCAAGGATCAATGTGGGGATCTCTCCGACCGACCAGGCCACGCCTCCCCCGATGTACTGATCCTCGAGGGGCGTGGGCCCCCAGGTCCGCCCCATCGAGCCGAACCAGTCGGCGACCATCAGCCCGGACTGCATCATGATCGAGATGCCGAAGAACGCGTGCATCGCCATGATGCCGATCAAGAGGATCAGCCGGAACGCGTACGGCAATCGATACGGCACCGGATCGATGCCGATCAGCGACTGGACGAACAGGTACCCCGTGATCACGAAGTGGGCGATCATCCACAGGTGGCCCAGGTGGTCGTTCAGGGCCCAGCGGAAGATGTCGGTGTAGTAGAACACCCAGAGAGAGCCGATGAACAGCGCCGCCGCGATCAGGGGGTTGGTGAGCACCCGGGCAACGGGCGTGTGCACAGCCCAGAGGATCCACTCGCGGCCCCCGCGGGTCCCGTCATCCCGCTTGCGGATCGCGCGGGCCGCGAGCGTGACCGGAGCGCCCGGCACGAGCAGCAGCGGGATCGCCATGGTCAGCAGCATGTGTCCGACCATGTGGATGCTGAAGAGGTAGTTCTCGTACGCCGCCACGGGTCCGCAGGCGACCCAGAACAGCAGCAGGATGCCCGCGCACCAGCTGATCGTGCGGTAGATCGGCCACGCGTCACCGCGGCGGTGCAGACGAATGACGCCCGCGAGGTAGAAGAACAGCGCGAAACCGCAGACCAGCGACCACAGCAGATCGATATCCCAGACGGTGAACCACTGGGTCAGTCCGAGCTCGGGCGGCAGCGGCGATCCGGTCAGCGTCTCGGCCGGGGTCGGGTCGGAGATCGGGATGTCGCCGATCGGCGGCGCCGTCCGCGCGAGCGCGGCCGCGGCGCCGCTCGCGATTCCCATGAACACCAGCTCGAGAGCGATCAGGCCCCAGAAGGTGCCCGCGGCGGCGGTCTCTCCCATCCGCGCGATGAGTCGGCGCCGGTACAGGGCGCCCAGCAGTCCGATGGCCAGCAACGCCGCGACCTTCACGACGATGATCAGACCGTAGGCCGAGAGCAGGGCATCCCAGGAGCCCAGGCCGAGCGCGGCGCGCGCGTAGCCGGACAGCGCCACGACGACGAAGGCGACGAGCGCGATGCTCGAATAGCGCGGCAGCACGTGTGCCATCCGCTGGGGAGTCGACGATGCACGCAACACGACGAGCAGCACCAGTCCTCCGAGCCACACGGCGGCACAGACGATGTGCAGCGCCAGCGTGGTGACCGCGGCCGTGTGGTTGGCGGCCGCGCCGTCGTGGCTCGTCGTCGCCATCGGCACGACCGCCGCGAGACCGAGCAGGCCGACCAGCAGGGTCGAGGTCCACGAGCGCACCGCGAAGGCGAGAACCGTCATCACGGCACCGGCCAGCGTCGTGATGAGCCAGGCCCGGCCGACGTCCAGGTCGAGCAGGAATCGGCCGAGCTGTTGACCGAAGACGGCGTCCGCGCTCGGCGTCGCATTGAAGGCGTTCAAGAACGTGAGGTAGCCCGTGGCGCCTGCCGAGATCGTGAAGACAGCGGCTCCGACCGAGGCGAGGTCGAGTGCGGTGTCGAATTCGGTGTCGCCCGCGCGCAGCGCGAAG
>CAYZEL010000176.1:0-4351 GCA_964477515.1 uncultured Microbacterium sp. | reverse complement strand
CGACTGCCTCTACAACCTGCACCAGGACGACAACAACCGCCTGAACACGGATGGCACGGGATGGGTGGTCCGCGGATTCTTCAACCTCACCGACGACAAGACGAGCTACTTCGTGCTGCGCGACAACCGCACCGACCCCGAGGGTGAGGTGCGCATCGCCCTCCCCGCCGGCGCGCAGCTGATCGTCGACACGCAGCGCCTGTGGCACGCCGCGACCCACCCGGGCACCGAGCCGCGCTACTGCCTCATCACGTCGTGGACGTCGGGCCCCGAGCTCGACGCCTACATCGAGAAGTACAACGGCAAGCCGCAGGTGCCGAACTTCGAGGTGCCGCAGGACGAGCTCGACGCCGGCCAGGCCGAGCAGACGCGCCGCCTCGCCGCGCGCGCCGCGTTCTACGCCGCGAAGGGCCAGGCCGAGAAGGTCGTGATGAGCGAGGCCTGAGCCTCAGGCATCCGTTCTTCCGCGCCGAGACACCCCTCGCGCGACGAAACACCCCTCGACATCGGGTTTCTCGATGCACGAGGGGTGTTTCGCTGTCTGGTGCCGGCGGGTGGGGATGGGCGCGCGGGCGGGACCGGCGCGGCCGGAATGGACCGGATGTCCCGCCCGGGCCTACTCGTAGCGGAGCGACTCGACCGGGTCGGCGTTCGCGGCCCGAGCGGCGGGCAGGGTGCCGGCCAGGAACGCGATTCCCATCACGATCAGGATGACCGTCGCGATCGACACGGGGTCGAACGCCAGCAGCGTGAGGCCCGGCAGGTCGGCGAGCAGCGTGTCCGCCAGCGCCGAACTGAGTGCCGTGCCCGCGAGGATGCCGATAGCGGCACCGATCGCGCTGCCGAGGAAGCCGATGAACACCGCCTCGAGGCTGAAGAGCGCGAACACCCGCCCCGAGCCCATGCCCATGGCCTTCATCAGCCCGATCTCGCGGGTGCGCTCCTGTACCGACATGTACAGCGTGTTGACGATGCCGAAGCTCGCCGCGAGCAGCGCGATGATGGCGAACGCGTTCAGCACCAGCACGATGCCGTCGATGATCGCGGTGAAGGTGCCGAGCTGGTCGGCGACACTGGTGCCCGTGTAGCCTTCGGCCTGGAGTCGATCCTTGAGCGCGTCGATCTCAGCGGTCGAGGCATCCGGATCGAACCAGACGCTGGCCTGGGCGTCATGTTCCTGGTCGGCGGCCGGCACCCCGATGTTCTGGAATGCGACCAGCGCGTCCGTGAGCGCCTGGTTCGGGGCGACGGTGGTCGTCGGACCCGAGAAGGTCTGCTCGGACACGCCCGTGACGGTCGCCTCGACGGTGTGCGACTGGCGTTCCGCATCCGTGATCCCGAACGTGACGGTCTGGCCGATCGCCGACGCGGCGTCGTCGAAACCGAGCGGTTCTACGAGCGACACGGGAATGGTGACCTCGGGGGTGCTCGACGCATCGTCGGGTTCGGCTCCCGCCGCGAGCTGGATGGTCTGACCCGCGACGAGCCGGCCGACGCCCGTGACGTACGGGGTCCCGTCGCCGTGCTGGACGTAGTCGGCGTTCACCGAGACGGTCGGCTCGACGCGCAGCACGCCGTCGATCGTGGCGAGCGCGTCGAGATCGGTCTGGTCGAGTGCGACGACGGTGCTGCCGGGCGCGGAGGTCGGGCCGGCCGAGATCGCGTCGGGGTCGTATTCGATCGGACCGCCCCCGGCGGCGACACCCGCGCCGGAGGGCTGCGTGACGGTCATGACATCCGTGGCGCCGATCGAGGTGACGGTGTCGTCGATATAGCGGTTGATGCCCGTCCCGAGCCCGTTGGTGAGCACGAGGGTGAACGCGCCGACGAAGATCGCCAGGATCGTGAGGGTCGTCCGCACCTTGGAGCGGAAGGTCTGCGAGACGGCGGTGCCGATCAGGTCCGAGGTCTTCATGCTGCCACCGCCTCGTTCTCGACGATGAGGCCGTCTCGGATCAGGATGCGCCGATCACAGCGCGCCGCCAGGTCTTCGTCGTGCGTCACGACGATCAGCGTGATGCCGTGCTCGCGGTTGAGGCCGAACAGGATGTCTTCGACCACCGCACCCGTGTTCGAGTCGAGGTTGCCGGTCGGTTCGTCGGCGAAGATGATGCGCGGATCGTTGACCAGCGCGCGGGCGATGACGGTGCGCTGCTTCTGCCCGCCCGACAGGTCGAGGGCCTTGTTGCGGGCCTTGTCGTCGAGTTCGAGCTGGGCGAGGGTCGCCATCGCGCGGCGCTTGCGTTCGCGGCGGCCGACCCCGGCGATCTTCATCGGCAGCATGACGTTGTCGAGCACGGTCGTGCCCGAGGTCAGGAAGAACTGCTGGAACACGAACCCGAAGGTGCGGTTGCGGGTGCGGTTGAGGGCCCGGCCTCGCAGTGTGCGGGTGTCGGTGCCCTCGAGGTCGATGCGTCCACTCGTCGGCTGGTCGAGCAGCGCGAGCAGATGCATGAGGGTCGACTTGCCCGACCCGCTCTTGCCGAGGATCGCGACGCTCTCGCCCTCGCGGATGTCGAGGCTGACGCCGCGGAGGGCGTCGAAGCGATTGGCGCCCCGTCCGTAGGACTTGTGGACGTCGGTGACGGAGATCAGGGGGCTGCTCATCGGGTGTTCTTCCGGGTGTGTGAAGTCATGTCCCCAGCGTCGTCGTCGCGGGGGAGAGGCGCGTCCCCCTGGCGGATGCATCCGTCTACCGCGTTCGCGGTATGCGCCCCGCGCCCTCGCGGTACATCCCGTGCCGCGTGGGTACGACGCGCGCGGCGACCCCGCACGCCACACTGGTCTGATGAGTCGCATCGGGGAGGACGGGCCGTGGGCGATCCCGCATCGGCGCCCCCCGGTGTGGGTCGGGGACGTCGTCGCGGCCCTGTTCGTCGTGGCGGGAGCATTCGTGCCCTTCCCGGCGCACGAGTTCCGCGCCGACAGCCCGCTGGTGCTGGTCGTCGCTCTGCTGCCCGCCGTCCTGCTGCCGCTCCGGCGTCGGTGGCCGTTGCCGATCCTCGCGGCCTGCCTGGCGTGCTACGGGGTCGCGGCATTGCTCGGCACGATCGCGCCCGGCGTGGTGCTGGCGGCGGCGATCGCGATGTACGGCGTGGCGACCCGCTCCACCCGGCGCCGCACGCTCATCATCACGGCGGTGGCCGTTCCGGCCATCCTCGCCCTCAGCATGCTCGCCGCGATCGGCGACGTGTTCGACCCGCGCACGTTCCAGTTCGCCTTCGTGCTGGCGTTCGCTGCGGCGGCGGGGGATGCGACACGGTCGCGACGCGAGTACATCCGCGAGATGACGGAGCGTGCGCTGCGCGCGGAGCGGACGCGCGAGTCCGAGGCTCTGCGACAGGTCACGGAAGAGCGGCTGCGCATCGCCCGCGATCTGCACGACGCGGTCGCCCATCAGATCTCGGTCATCAGCCTGAACGCGGGCGTGGCCTCGACGTCGCTCGAGACGCGTCCCGAGAAGACGCGCGAGGCGCTGGCCAGCATCCGCCGCGCCTCGCGGGCGGTCCTGGCCGAGATCGGTGATCTGCTCGAGATGCTCCGGAGTGTCGAGGGCGGTGAGGGTGAGACATCCGTCCGTCCCCCGCAGCCGGGGCTCGATCAGCTGGACGACCTGATCGCGAGTTTCCACGAGACGGGTCTCGAGGTGAGCGTGCGCCGCGAGGGCGATCTGTCCGCGGTGCCCCTGCCGATCCAGAGGATCGCGTATCGCGTCGTGCAAGAAGGGCTGACCAACGCGCACAAGCACGGCGCCCTGCATCGCGCGCACCTCTTGTTCGAGGTGGGGTCCGACACCCTCGTGCTGGTCGTGACGAATCCGGTCCGCGGCGAAGAACCGACGGCCGATGCCGACGGACGAGCGGGGCTCGGGCTCATTGGCCTGCGCGAGCGCGTCGCGGCGGGGCGGGGTTCGGTGCAGGCGGGTCCGACGCCCGGTGGGTACCGGCTCGCGGCGACGCTGCCGCTCGGGAACGAACCGCGCGCGACCACGGAGGAGACCGCATGACGATCGAGACACCGGATGGCACGGCGCGGGCGAGGACCTCCGTGCTGATCGTCGATGACCAGTCCCTCATCCGCTCCGCCGTGCGCGACCTGCTCGAGAGCGTGCCCGACATCACGGTCGTGGGCGAGGCATCCGATGGTTCCGTCGCGACGCGGATGGCGGGCGAGCTGCGTCCGGACGTCGTTTTGATGGACATTCGGATGCCGGTGGTCGACGGTATTGCGGCGACCGCGGAGATCTGCGCCGACCCGGCGCTGGTCGAAACACGCGTGCTGATCCTGACGACGTTCGAGGGGGACGACTCCCTCGTGGCAGCGCTGCGGGCCGGGGCGACCGGCTTCATGG
>CAYZEL010000175.1:0-4359 GCA_964477515.1 uncultured Microbacterium sp. | reverse complement strand
GCGGTAGATCGCCTGGTGATAGTTCCACAGCGCGACCAGGGGATTCGCGTCGGAGCCCCGGTCGTAGCCGCCCTGGGTGGCGAACCATCCCGCCCAGGAGGTGAGATACACGATGGCGGACACGGGCACCAGGAGCAGGAATGTCGCGGGCCCCTGGCGGATCGCGGCATCCGGAAGCCAGCGCCGGATGCCCGCGCGGCGGCGCGCGAGAGCATCGGTCACGACCAGGTAGATCCCGAGCGCCGCCAGCACGTAGAGGCCCGACCACTTCACCGCGGTGGCCGCGCCGAGCGCCACGCCCGCGGCGAGGATCCCCGGGCGCGCCCACAGCACGGGTCCCCAGCTCGAGGGGCGGTCGCCCGACGCCGCGAGCGCGATCCGCTTCTGCATCCTGTCGCGATCGATCAGGACGAACCAGAACGCCAGCAGCACGAACAGCATCAGGAAGCCGTCGAGCAGCGCCACACGACCGAGGACGATTCCGAGGCCGTCCACCGCCAGCAGCAGCCCGGCGATGGACGCCCAGACGGTCGAGCCGGTCAGACGGCGGGCGATCAGGATCAGCACGAGGACGGCGGCCGTGCCCGCGAGCGCCGCCGCGATGCGCCATCCCCACGCCGTATCGGCGCCGAAGACGCCGTAGCCCAGGGCGATCAGCCACTTCCCGAGCGGGGGATGCACGACGAAGCTGCCCTCGGTCAGGAACGACATGGTGTCGCCGGACAGGAACGCCTTGTCCGCGTCGTCGGGCCACTTCGACTCGTAGCCGAGGTGTGCGAGGGTCCAGGCATCCTTCGCGTAATACGTCTCGTCGAAGACGAGGGCGTGCGGATGGCCGAGGTTCGTGAGCCGCAGCACCGCCGCGAGGAGCGTGACCAGGGCCGGGGCGAGCCAGTGCCAGAGGCCGCCGACCCCGGGTCTGGTCTGGAGCCACAGCCCGAAGCGTTCGAATGCCGTGGGGCGGACGAGGGGCAGCAGAGTGTCGGTCGGGACCGGGTCTGGCTCGGTGCCGGCGCCCGTGTCCGTGCCGATGCCGGGGCCGTCTGCAGCGACCGACTCCGTGCTGACGGGACCCGTGCGTTCGGGGTCGAGGTCGCTGGCCGGCTGCACGCGACAAGCCTAGGGCGCGCGGCTCGAGCTCCGTCGAACCGGCCGGCGAACATCCGAGAGGAGCCGTGGGGGCCGTGCAGCCCGGCGGTCGGTGCGTCGGGTGCTTTCGCGGTCGTCGTTCCTCTCGGATGCACGGGCGTGCGGAGTAAGGGTGCGAGACTGGCGGCGTGCTGATCCTCGCCGCGACCCCGATCGGAAACCTCGGGGATGCCTCGCGCCGACTGGTCGAGGCGCTCGAAGCCGCCACGATCATCGCCGCGGAGGACACCCGCACGACGCAGCGACTGCTCGCGGGCCTCGGGATCACCAACCGCCCGCGGCTGATCGCCCTGCACGACCACAACGAGAAGCAGCGCGCCGCCGAGATCGTCGACCTCGCGGCCGAGCAGGACGTGCTCGTGCTGAGCGATGCGGGGATGCCGACGGTCAGCGATCCGGGCTTCGGCCTCGTGGCCGAGGCGGCCTCCCGGGGTGTGACGGTCACCGCGCTGCCCGGTCCGAGCGCTGTGCTGACGGCGCTCGCCGTTGCGGGGTTGCCGACCGATCGCTTCACGTTCGAGGGATTCCCGGGGCGCAAGCAGGGCGAGCGCCGCTCGGCATTCACGGCGCTGGCGCGCGAGCCCCGCACGATGGTGTTCTTCGAGGCTCCGTCCCGCATCGCCGCGACCCTGGCGGACATGGCCGCCGTCTTCGGCACCGATCGCCCCGCGGCCGTGTGCCGCGAGCTGACGAAGATGTATGAAGAGGTCAAACGCGGTGGACTCGCCGAACTCGCGGCGTGGGCCGAGCCGGGCCTCCGTGGGGAGTGCGTCATCGTCGTCGGCGGTGCGTCGAACGCCCGACCGCCGCTCGAAGAAGCGGTCGCGCAGGTGCTCAAGCTCGACGCCGCGGGCGGGCGACTGAAGGATGCCTGCACCGAGGTCGCCGCCGCTACCGGACACGCCTCGCGCGAGCTGTATCAGCGGGCCCTGGCGGCGAAGGCAAAGTAGCGTGGCGGGCATGAGCCGCCGCGGTGGAATCGCCCTCCTGCTGATCGCCGGACTGCTGTTGGCCGGATGCGTGCCCGAACCGGGTGATGCGGGCTCGACCGTGTCCTCCGGCGGGCCCTCCGATGCACCCGCGCCCGAGGCATCCGTCCCCGCGGCCTCCGCCGTCGTCGTGCCCCGTGACTGCGGCGAGGTGCTGAGCGATGCCGAGCTCAGCGAGCTGACGGGACAGGAGCAGTACCTCGCCCCGGACCTGCCGTCGCTCGAGGCGCTGCCCGGCCCGGTCGCCCGCGAGACGGCTCAGCGGGCGGACGAGCGCCTCGACTGCATGTGGTGGGTCGTGAACGTATGGGAGGGATCGCTGCCGCTGTTCGTCTCACGCATCACCGCCGAGGCGCAGGCGGCGCTCATCGACGGACTGCTCACCTCGACGCTCTACACCGAGACCACGGTCGGCGGCGAGCGGGCGTTCACCTCGTCGTACACCGACGAGATCGCCGTGCATCAGGTCGTGTACGTCTTCGTCGAGGATGTCTGGATCGCGGTCGTCGCGGCGGTCGCCCCCACAACGGCCGTCGCGATAGCCGAACGCGCACTGGCCTCTGTTGCGGGCTGACGAGTACGGCGGGTCCCGTTCGGGCGGTTCGTCACACGGGGAGCCGACGCATCCGTCCCGCCTAGAATCGACGGGTGACTTCCGGCCGTTCCTTCTACATCACCACCCCCATCTACTACCCGAGCGACGTGCCCCACATCGGGCACGGGTACACGACGGTGGCGGTCGACGCGCTCGCGCGCTGGCACCGCCAGGCGGGAGATGACACCTGGATGCTCACGGGAACGGACGAGCACGGCCAGAAGATGATCCGCGCGGCCTCGGCGAACAACGCCACGCCGCAGGAGTGGGTCGACAAGCTCGTCGCCGAGTCGTGGTTCCCGCTGCTGAAGACGCTCGACATCGACAACGACGACTTCATCCGCACCACGCAGGAGCGTCACGAGACCCGCGTGCAGACGTTCCTGCAGGCGATCTACGACCGCGGCTACATCTACGCGGGCGAATACGAAGCGCTCTACTGCGTCGGCTGCGAGGAGTTCAAGCCGGAGTCCGAGATCGTCGACGGCACCGGCGCGTTCGAGGGCCTGAAGGTCTGCGCCATCCACTCCAAGCCGCTCGAGCTGCTGCAGGAGAAGAACTACTTCTTCAAGCTCAGCGAGTTCGCCGACCGCCTGCTCGAGCTCTACCGCGACGAGCCCGACTTCGTGCGTCCCGAATCGGCGCGCAACGAGGTCGTCTCGTTCGTGCGGAGCGGCCTCAAGGACCTCTCGATCTCGCGGTCGACGTTCGACTGGGGCATCGAGGTGCCGTGGGATTCGTCGCACGTCATCTACGTATGGGTCGATGCGCTGCTCAACTACGCCACGGCCGTCGGCTACGGCGCGGACCCCGAGACGTTCGAGCGACGCTGGCCCGCTTACCACGTGGTCGGAAAAGACATCCTGCGCTTCCACGCCGTGATCTGGCCCGCGATGTTGATGGCCGCGGGTCTCGACGTTCCACGCGGAGTGTTCGCGCACGGCTGGCTGCTGGTCGGCGGCGAGAAGATGTCGAAGTCGAAGCTCACGGGCATCGCGCCGTCCGAGATCACGGATGTGTTCGGATCGGATGCGTACCGGTTCTACTTCCTCTCGGCGATCGCGTTCGGGCAGGACGGCTCGTTCTCGTGGGAGGACCTGTCGGCGCGCTACCAGGCCGAGCTCGCGAACGGTTTCGGCAACCTCGCCTCGCGCTCGATCGCGATGATCGAGAAGTACTACGAGGGGATCGTTCCGCCGCCGGGGGTGTACACCGACGCCGACCTCGCCGTGCAGAAGATCGTCGCGGATGCCGCGGCCACCGCGGACGCCGCGATCGACCGATTCCGCATCGACGAGGCGATCGCCGCCATCTGGACGATCGTGGACGCTCTGAACCTCTACATCACCGAGAACCAGCCGTGGGCTCTCGCCAAGGACGACGCCCAGCGCGAGCGACTCGGCACCGTGCTGTATACCGCCGCCGAGGGGCTCCGCGCGCTCGCCGTTCTGCTCTCGCCCGTGACGCCCGAGTCGACCGAGAAGCTCTGGATCGCGCTCGGCGCGGCCGAGAGCATCGGGCGTCTCCGCGATCAGCCGATCCGCGAGGCCGGAGCCTGGGGGGCCCTGCGTCCCGGCACCAGCGTCAACGGCCTGGCTCCTCTGTTCCCGCGCGTCGAGCAGAGCG
>CAYZEL010000174.1:0-4393 GCA_964477515.1 uncultured Microbacterium sp. | reverse complement strand
GAATCGGTCCTCAGGATGGAGGTCCACATCGCCTACCTCACGGCGCTGTCGGCCGGCGGCTACCTGCTCGCCCGCCGGATCTTCACGCGGAGGCTGTCCCGATGACCGCGGACGCCATGACGGAAGCGCGGCCGGTCCGCGGCGGCGGAGTGCGCGCGCTCTGGGCGGGCAACCCCGGGGCGGTCGTGCAGCGCGGCCTGCTCGCGGCCCGATCCTCGAGCTGGGTCGTCGTGCTCTCGGGGTTCTTCGAGCCGGTGTTCTACCTCGCGTCGATGGGCATCGGCCTGGGCGCGCTCATCGGAACCGTCGAGACATCCGCGGGTCTCGTCGTCTCGTACGCCGCTTTCATCGCGCCCGCCCTGCTCGCGGTGTCGGCGATGAACGGCGCGATCTACGACTCGACGTGGAACGTCTTCTGCAAGCTCAACTACGGCAAGCTCTACGAGGGCATGCTCGCGACCTCTCTCGGGCCGCTCGCCGTCGCGCTGGGCGAGATACTCTACGCGCTGCTGCGCGGCCTGCTCTATGCGTCGGGATTCCTCGTCATCATGCAGTTCGCCGGACTCAACCTGTCGTGGACGGCGATCCTGGCCCTGCCGGCCGTCATGCTGATCGCCTTCGGCTTCGCGAGCCTCGGAATGGCCGTGACGAGCTACATGAAGGCGTTCCAGCACATGGACTGGATCAACTTCGTGCTGTTGCCGATGTTCCTGTTCTCGGCGACGTTCTACCCGATCACCGTGTACCCCGAATGGGTGCAGGCGATCGTGCGGGCGCTACCGCTCTGGCACGGGGTCGAACTCGTCCGCGGGCTGACGACGGGATCACTGCACCCGGGGATGCTGTGGCACGTGCTCTACTACGTCGTGATGATCGCCATCGGGCTCGTCTTCACGACCAAGCGACTGCGCGCCCTGTTCCTGGACTAGCAGCGCGCCTAGCGCCAGATGACGGCGATGCCCGCGTTGAGGAGCGTGAGCACGCCGATCGACCAGAACAGCGGCGGGGGCACGGTGCCGTTGCGGCGACCCCGCGCCTGGCCGATGCCCATCAGCGCGCCGATGATCAGCAGGACGACGAGCTTGACGCCGATCTTCGCGTAGTTCAGGTCGTACTCGATGCCCCACGGGGCGGCGAGCGCGAGCCCCGCGACCGCCGCGATCACGAGGCCGACGTACATCAGGCCCGTGATCTGGCGCTTCCCGCCCCAGGCCTGCGCGGCCCAGGCGCCGAACAGCAGCGCGAACCCGATGAGGTGAACGAACACGACGATGTGACGCAGGATCTCCATGATGCCCACGGTAGGGCGGACGGTCGCTTTTCGCCAGGAAGGCGGGCCTCACCCCGGAGGCCGCGATCGTTTCGGGCGTGCCCGCGGGTTCAGGCGCGGAGCGCCCGCAGCACGAGGGCCGTGCGGATCGCGGCATCCGCGGCCTCGTAACCCTTGTCCTCGCGCGAGCCCGGGAGCCCCGCCCGGTCGATTCCCTGCTGCTCATCGTCCAGCGTGAGCACGCCGAAGCCGACCGGCTTGCCGGTGTCCAATGCCACACGCGTCAGACCATCCGTCGCGGCCGACGAGACGAACTCGAAGTGCGGGGTTCCGCCGCGAATGATGACGCCGAGGGCGACCACCGCCTCGGCCCCGGCCTCGAGCGCTGCCTTGCTCGCGACCGGCAGCTCGAACGAGCCGGGCACGCGCACGAGCGTGTGGTCGGCTCCGGCTTCGTCGAGCGCTCGTGTCGCGCCCGCGATCATCCCGTCGGTGATCTGCTCGTGCCACTCACCCGCGACGATCACGACCCGCATTCCCGTCGCATCCGGCTTGTCGTCGGCCCGCAGGACGGGCGCTCCCTTGCCGCTCATACGTCGTTTCCCGTCTTCATGTCGGCGAACGCGTCGGTGAGCTCCTGATCGGCGATCAGGTGACCCATCCGGTCGCGCTTGGTCTCGAGGTACTGGTGGTTGTTGGGGCCCACACCGACCAGCAGGGGAACCTGCTCGACGATGTCGAGGCCGAACTCGCGCAATTGATCGACCTTGTCGGGGTTGTTGGTCATCAGCCGCACACGCTCGACGCCGAGGTCCGCGAGAATGCCGGCCGCGGCTGCGTAGTCCCGTGCATCGGCGGGGAGGCCGAGTGCGAGGTTCGCGTCGACCGTGTCGAGGCCCGCCTCCTGCAGGCTGTAGGCGCGCAGCTTGTTGATCAGTCCGATGCCGCGTCCCTCGTGGCCGCGCATGTAGACGACGATCCCGCCCTGCGCGTCGATCTTGTCGAGGGCGGCGTTCAGCTGGGGACCGCACTCGCACTTGAGCGATCCGAATGCCTCGCCCGTCAGGCACTCGGAATGCACGCGCACGAGCGGCGCATCCGAGATCTCGCCCGAGACGACGGCGAGATGGTCGGTACCCGTGACGCGATCCTTGTAGGCCAAGAACCGGAACGTCCCGTGGCTCGTCGGGACGAGCGACTCGGCGCGAAGACTCACGCGGCGGCGGTGCACCGACTGCGCGTCGACCTGACGAGGCTCGTGTTCTTCGAGGTATGCGATGAGCTGTTCGATCGTGATGACGGGCACGCCGTCGCGCTCGCCGAGCTCCATCAGCCCGGGCAGGCGCATCATGCTGCCATCCTCGGCGACGATCTCGGCGATCGCACCGACGGGGCGCAGCCCCGCGAGCCGCATGAGCTCGACCGCGGCCTCGGTATGCCCGCCCCGCTCGCGGACGCCGCCGTCGACGGCTCGGAGGGGCAGAACGTGCCCGGGGCGGGTGACGCTGCTCGGCGTCGAGTCGGGATTCGCCAACACATTGAGGGTGTGGGCGCGGTCAGCCGCGCTGATCCCCGTCGAGATACGATCGGCGGCGTCGACGCTGACGGTGTACGCCGTACCCCGGGCATCCTCGTTGTGCGCCACCATGGGGGGCAGATCGAGCGCGTCGGCGATCTCGGCGGGCATCGGCGCGCAGATGAAGCCGGATGACCAGCGGACCGTCCACGCGACCCATTCGGGTGTTGCGAGTTCGGCCGAGAGGACGACATCGCCCTCGTTCTCGCGGTTCTCGTCGTCGGCGACGATCACCGGGCGTCCGGCGCGGAGTGCGTCGAGGGCCGCGGAAATGGGGGAAAGGCTCATCGTGAGCCTCCTTCACTCGGGGGTGTTGCGGTGAATGCGAGCATGCGCTGCACATGGCGGGCGAGGATGTCCGTTTCGAGATTGACGGCGTCACCGGGGACGCGCTCGGCGAGCGTGGTCGCCTCGAGCGTCTCGGGGATCAGGGAGACCTCGAGCCATGGCTCGGGCGCGCTCGGGTCGCTCACGGCGCTGACCGTCAGAGAGACGCCGTCGATGGCGATCGACCCCTTGTCGACCACCAGGGGTGCGAGGTTCGCGGGGACGGCGACGCGGACGACCCGCCAGCGTTCGCCCGGTCGCACCTCGAGGATGACCCCCATGCCGTCGACGTGCCCCTGAACGACGTGTCCGCCCAGCCGCGTGCCGACGGCGGTCGCACGCTCGATGTTCACCGGGCGTCCGGGGGCGAGGTCCGCGAGCGTCGACATGTCGAGCGTCTGGCGCATGACGTCCGCGGTGAACGACGAATCGTCGCTGTCGACGACCGTCAGGCAGACCCCGTTGACCGAGATCGAGTCGCCGTGCGAGGCATCCGATATCGCCAGCGGCGCGCGGACACTGAGGCGCACCCCGTCGCCCGACGGTTCGATCGCGGTGACGGCGCCGATCTCTTCGATGATTCCGGTGAACACGTCAGTGGGTCCTTTCGTCGGTGCGGGTGGGCACGGGTTCTGCGACGAGCAGCAAGTCATCACCCAGTCGTTGGACGTCGGTGAGGGCGAGGCGGCGGGCCTGCGACATCGTCTCGACGCCGATGTCGCCGATCGCCGACTTCGTGCCGCCGATCAGCACCGGGGCGACGTAGGCCAATACGCGATCGGTCAGGCCCTCACGGATGAAGGAGCTCGCGAGAGTGGGTCCGCCCTCGACGAACACGCTCTGCACGCCGCGTTCCCGCAGGTCGTCGAGCACACCCCGTAGGTCGTGGGTGCGCGATTCGAGCACACCGCGCGGATGACTTCGCAGTGTCGCGTCCGGAGGCACGGGGCGCGTCCCGATCACCACGGGAAGGGGCTGGGATGGGGCGAGCTCGCCGCCCGCCAGACGGGCGGTCAGCGCGGGGTCGTCGGCGAGCACCGTTCCCGTGCCGACGACGATCGCATCCGCCTCCGCACGACGACGGTGCACATCGGCGCGCGCATCCGCCCCGGTGATCCACCTGCTCGTACCGTCGGTCGCGGCCGCGCGACCGTCGAGGCTCTGCGCCCACTTCACGGTCACGAACGGGCGGCCGAGTCGGACGACCGTCAGCCAGGAAT
>CAYZEL010000173.1:0-4571 GCA_964477515.1 uncultured Microbacterium sp. | reverse complement strand
CGCCCCCCGCCTGGCCGCCGGCGGCGCGTGGTTCGCCCCGCTTACGCCGTGGCTGCGGCGCGGGGGTGCACCCGGGCAGGGTTTCGCCCGCCCCGGGCAGGCGCGGCACGGTCGCGGTCAGGTCGACATGGTGGCTGCGGAGGACGGCGAGGGACGGAAGGGGGGGCAGGGCCATACCCGCCATTCCATCACCCTCGGGCACGGTGCGCCGCCACCCTCGGGCACGGTGCGCCGCCACCCTCGGGCACGGTGCGCCGCGCGTTCGCACACCGCGTTTTGCCGACGCCGCCCCCGCGGGGTATAACGCAGTGAGCCCTCGGCACCGCAAGGAGATCATCATCGCCGCAAACCCGCGCCCGCTCTACCTGGACTGCGACCCGGGGGTCGACGACGCCGTCGCCCTGGGGTACCTGCTCGCCTCCCCCGCGGTCAGGCTCGTGGGGATCGGCACCGTGAGCGGCAACCTGGCCTCCGCGCCGGCCGCCCGGAATGCCCTCGATCTGCTCGCACTGGCCGACCAGCCGGACGTGCCCGTCGCGATCGGCGCCCACGACCACCTGAGCCACGGCTTCGGCGGCGGCGCACCGCACGTGCACGGCGACAACGGGATCGGGGATGTCGAGCTGCCGCGCAGCACCCGCCAGCCGCGCGAGGGGGACGCCGTCGACCTGCTGCTCGAGCTGTCGCACGAGTACGCGGGCGACCTCGAGGTCGTCGCGATAGGCCCCCTCACGAACCTCGCGCTCGCCCTGCGGGCCGACCCGACCCTGACCGAACGCATCCGCTCCGTGACGATCATGGGTGGTGCGGGCGTCGCGGCGGGCAACATCACCGCGGTCGCCGAGGCCAACATCGCCAATGACCCCGAGGCCGCGGCGGAGGTGCTCGCGGCAGACTGGGATCTCACCCTGGTCCCGCTCGACGTGACGATGGAGCACACCCTCGAAGAGACCGACCGCGAAGCCCTCCTGGCGGCCGGCGCGCCGTTTCCGCGGGCACTCGGCCACATCCTCGACCATTACTTCGATTTCTACGAGCCCACCTACGGGCGACGGATGTGTGCCCTCCACGACCCGCTCGCTGCCGCCCTCGCCGTCGGTGGTGTGACGGCGACCCGCGCACCCCTCGTTCCGATCACGGTCGACACGAGCGACGGCCCGGGTCGCGGGCAGACGATCGCCGACCTGCGCAATCAGCGCCTGGGCGACCTTCACCACGACGGCCACCGTACGAGCTTCGTGCGCGAGATCGACCGCCCCCTGGGGCCGCACCTGGTCGAGGTTCTGACGGGCATGACGACTCCCCCGGCCTGACCGCCACGCCCGACCCGCACACGCACTCACCCGACCGGCTGTGCCGCCGCATCCGCCGCGCGACCGCTCGCACGGACCGCGCCGATACTCGCCACGATCACGAGCGCGATACCCGTCAGCTCGACGAGCGTCAGGAACTGCCCGAGCAGGATCCACCCGGCGAGAGTCGCGGTCGCCGGCGCCAGACTCATCAGGACGGCGAACCCGGATGCCGGCAGCCTCCGCAATGCGGTCAGCTCGAGCGCGTACGGGATCGCCGACGACATCACCGCGACCGCGGCGCCGAGACCCAGGGTCACGGGGTTCAGCAGCGCCGACCCCGCGTCCGCGATGCCGAAAGGCAGCGCGACGGCCGCGCCGATGGCCATGGCGATCGCCAGCCCGTCGAGTTGCGAGAACTCGCGTCCGACCCGCGCCGAAGACAGGATGTATCCGGCCCAGCATCCCGCCGCGGCGAGCGCGAACAGCACCCCGACCAGATCCAGCTCTTCCCATCCGCCACCCGCCAGCAGCACAACTCCCCCGAGTGCGAGCGCGGCCCAGAGCCAGGCGGACAGGCGGCGCGCCACGATGACCGACAGGGTCAGGGGGCCGAGAACCTCGATCGTCACGGTGACCCCGAGCGGCAACCGCTCGAGCGCCAGGTAGAAGAACCCGTTCATCAGCGCCAGCACCAGCCCGAACATCACGACGGCTCGCCAGGCACCGACGCTGCGCCCGCGTAGGGTCGGCCGCGCGATCGCCCACAGCAGCACCGCGGAGAACACCAGGCGCAGCATCACCATGCCGAGTGGGCCCGCCGCCGGGAACAACAACACGGCGAGCGAAGCGCCGACCTCTTGGCAGACCAGCCCTCCGACGACGAGCGCCACGGCGCCGGAGCGGCCGAGGGGCGCTGAGATCACCGGCAGATGTTCGTCTGGTTGACCACGTCGTGGTACTGCTGCGCGGTCCAGGGCAACCCGAACTCGGGTGCCGTCGCACCGGAAGCGGCCGGCGCCTTCGAGGCGATCGCCGCGAGTTCGAATGCGAGGTCACCGATCACCTGAGCGGAGGCGGTGGAGTTGTTGAGCACGACGACGACGGTCATTCCCGTCGCGGGATCCGCGAACGCCGCTGTCAGGTAGCCGGGCATCCCGCCGTACTGGCCGATCAGCGAACCCGCCTGGAGTGCTCCGCCCGTCGCGGTGAACCACGCCGGCGCACCCGCGAAGACGGGCAGCGGCGCAGACCAGCGTCCCTCGGCCGACTTCGGAGCGAGCGCTCCGACGGCCGTGGCCTGCACGTAGCGCCCGAGGTCGGTCACGGTGGAAACGACGCCCGAATCCGTGAATCCCACGGATGCCGACAGGGTCGAGACGTCTACCGGCGCGTCACACGCGAGGGATCCGTCGGCGTTCGACAGGATGCGGTACCCGCGCAGGGGGTCGGTGCCGGGCAGTCCCGGGCGGACGCCCGGGAGCGTGGTGTCGTCGAGTGCGAGAGGCCCGAAGATGTAGCGGTCGAACAGCTGGGCAGCCTTCTCCCCCGACGCGCGCTCCAGCGCAAGACCGAGCAATACGTACCCGGAGTCCGAATCGCGGTACTCGGTACCGACCGCGGAACGCGGCTGACCGATACCGAACGAGGCGATCTCGAGCGGATGCCAGACCCGCTCCGGGTTCGTGATCCACGACTCGCCGACGACGGGTTGGTACGCGCCGATACCGGCCGTGCCGTTGCACAGATCCAGGAGGGTCACCGCTTCGAGGGACGGCACGCCCTGCACGTACTCGACGATCGAATCGTCGAGCTCGACCCTCCCGTCGTCGACCATGCCGTAGAGCACGTCGCACGTCATCATGCGGGTCACGTCGCCCGCACGGAAAGTCATGTCGGGCGTGAGCGCCGATCCCGTCGCATCCGTCCCGATCGCCGAAACCCAGCTGCCGCTCCACGGCGACCACACACCGGCGATGGCACCGGTGGACGCGGTCGCAGCCATCGCGCTGCGCACGGCTTCGTCGAGCTGCGTCGTCACATCGCCCGGAAGCGCGGCCTCGGCCTGCGTCGGCAGCTCGACGTCCTGCGGTCCCTCGGCGGCACATCCCGCGGCCACCAGAGTCACGGCCAACAGTGCGGCTGCCGCTCCGAGCGCACGTCGGCGCGTCGATCGTGCGGCCATGCTCACCTCCGGCGTCGTCCTCAGAAGTTTATGGGTTCGATGTCACGGTTCCATCACGCCCGGCCGTCCTAAGCTGTGCAGATGCCGCATGCTTTCGACGCCGACACCGTTGCGGGGGTGCTCCGCCACATGAACCGCGACCACACGGACGACAACCTGCTGATCGCCCGTGCGTTCGGTCGCCCGTCCGCGGTCGGTTCGATCATGGTCGGGTTCGACGGCGACGGTGCGGACTGGGACGTGACGGATGCCGCGGGCACATCGTCCCCGTTGCGCGTGCCCTGGCCCGGCGCCCCGATCAGTGAGCGGCCCGAGGTGCGCCGCGAGGTCGTCGCCCTGTACGACGCGGCCTGCGCCGAACTCGGGGTCGATCCGCGCCCGCACGCCTGAGAATTACTTAGGGCATCCTAAGTCGGACCGCTATGCTGTCTGCATGTCGAACGTCATCCCGTTCTCAACTCTGCTCCGTCAGCGCTCGAGTGGCGCCCACTCGGCGAGCGAGGGCGAGGGCTTCATGTCCGGCCTGCTCAAGGGCGAGGGCACGCGAGACGACTACGTCTCGCTCGTCGCCCAGCACTACTTCATCTATCGGGCTCTCGAAGCGGCCGCGGATCGGATGTCGACGGACCCGGTGGCGGCACCCTTCATCACCGACCGGCTGACGCGCCTACCCGCCCTCGAGGCCGATCTGGAGTTTCTCATCGGCCCCGACTGGGCCGACAGCATCCGCCCCCTGCCCACGACCGAGCGATACGTCGCGCGCATCGAAGAGGTCGGATCGACCTGGCCCGGCGGATTCATCGCGCACCACTACACGCGCTACCTCGGCGACCTCTCGGGCGGCCTCTTCATCGGGCGCGTCATGCAGCGGCGCTTCGGCTTCGAGACCAACGGCGTCGGCTTCTACGTCTTCGACGACATCGCGGACCCGCGTGCCTTCAAGGACGTCTATCGCGAGCAGCTGGATGCCGTGCCGTGGGACGACGACGAACGCGAGCGGGTCGTCGACGAGGTGCTGCGGGCATATCGGTTCAACACCGAACTGTTCCAGGACCTCGAGCGCGCGCGCACCGAAGCGTCCGTGGCCTGAGGCA
>CAYZEL010000172.1:0-4690 GCA_964477515.1 uncultured Microbacterium sp. | reverse complement strand
TGCGGTCGCTGACCCGCCACGCCGCCCCGATCTCGGCCGCGATCGACCGATACGGGAATCCCGCTTCCGACCCGACACGGCCCGACCCGGATCGACCACCGCCGGAGTCGTCCGTCCAGTCGGCGGCGATCGCCTGCGCCTCGGCCAGCAGTCGCGCTTCTTCCGCGTCGAGTCGCGCCTTCGCCGCCCGCACCTCGACCAGTCGCGGCAGCAACCGATTCATCCGCACATCAGCCCGAAGACGGGCGATCAACGCGGTTTCGGTCATGCATCCATCATCCGACCAACCACCGACATTCCCACCCCGAAAAGCACCGCAACCGGGCCTTTCCAGATGAGAAGAAGATGAGAAACCAGCATCTTCGCACTACGGATCGGCCTACGACGTCTCGCGCTCGATGAGTTCGGGTCCGTTGTTGCGGACGTTGCCCACGGCGCGGCTGACGACGTAGCTCTCGAGCGTTGCGGCCACGGACGGTGCGGCGTCGATCGCGGCGTCGAGCACGTCGCCGATGTTGTCGGTGTCGGTGTCGAGCCACGCCTCGGCGTGGTCCATGTCGACGAACAGCGGCATGCGGTCGTGGATCGAGCCCAGGTCGCCGATCGCATCGCGGGTCAGGATCGTGAAGCTGAGAACCCAGCGCGCGGGGTCGTCGTCGGCTGCGGCAGGGTTTTTCCACCACTCGTAGAGTCCCGCCATGAGCAGGGGAGAGTCGTCTGCGGGGTGGATGTAGTGCGGCACCTTGCCGTCGTCGGTCGTCTTCCACTCGTAGTAGCCCGAGGTCGGCACGATCGCGCGGCGCTTCTCGAGCGCGCCGCGGAACATCGGCTTGTCTTCGATCTCTTCGGAGCGCGCGTTGAACGCGCGCGACCCGATCGAGACATCCTTCGCCCAGCTGGGTACGAGACCCCACCGGGCAGCCTCGAGGCGACGGGTGGGCGGGTCGGTCTTGGCGGAGTCGAGGACGATCGCCGCGCGGTCGGTCGGGGCGATGTTGTAGGACGGCTCCGGTAGATCCTCGGCCACCGTGTCGACGTCGAGCAGGGCCGTCAGGTCGGCCGGGGGCCTGGTCACCACGAAGCGTCCGCACATGCCTC
This sequence comes from uncultured Microbacterium sp., assembly GCA_964477515.1. Classification (GTDB taxonomy): domain Bacteria; phylum Actinomycetota; class Actinomycetes; order Actinomycetales; family Microbacteriaceae; genus Microbacterium. The sequence continues at coordinate 3,592 of CAYZEL010000172.1, read as the reverse complement.
AAACCCTACGCCGAGCCTCCGACGCCGAGCCTCCGACGCCGAGCCTCCGACCCGGAGCGGATCGGTCAGCGGTGGCGTGGCACGCCCTTGAGCACACGATCGACGACGTTCTTCGGGCCATCGATGGCGATACCCACCAGATCGAGCTCGTTGCCTCTCGCCGCCGCGACGATCTCGCGATTGGCCGCATCGTGTCCGGTCGCGAACATTCCCGCGACGTACACCGCGATCCGGAGCTCGCGTGCCACGGCTTTGGCGCGCACGTTCCGCAGGGTGTCGAGTGCACCCTGCATGATCATCACGGGTTGTCCCAGCAACGGCAGGTACGAGGTGCCGTCCGCGTCGGCGTAGGTCTCGCCGAGCAGCGCCGGATCGGCGGCGATGCCGCTCGCGAGGAATGCCGCGACGTTCGCGACCTGCCAGGGTTCGAGGTCCTCTCGGAGGACGAGCGCGATGCGGGTGGGAAACCGTACGGGTTCGGTGGTCATTCTCCGATGATCCGTCCGGCGGCCGAGTCCCGTCTTGTACGTTCTTGGCATGGAGCGCGACACCTGGCTGCACGCCTGGCACCCCGCGGTACCGGGCGTGAGAGAGGTGCTGCACGCGCGCATGACCGACCATGCGTATCCCTCACACACGCACGCCGACTGGGCGCTCATGCTGATCGACGAGGGGGCCGTTGCCTATGACCTCGGCGGGAGGGCACGCATCGCGGACGGACGCTCGGCGACGCTGCTGCCGCCGGGTATCGCGCATGACGGCCGCGCCGCCCCCGATGCCGCGGGCTTTCGCAAGCGGGTCGCCTATCTCGACTCCACCTGGCTGCCGGAGGACCTGGCGGGGCGCGCGGTAGACCGGCCGGACCGAGTCGACCTGATCGCTCCGGCACGCCGCGTCCATCGGGCGCTGGCGACGCCCGGCGAGGAGCCTGCCGCGGAGGCCGCGCTCATCGAGATCTCGGATCGTCTGCTGCGCACGTACGGGAAGTCGTTCGACGTCGGACGAGACGACGCCCTGTCGACACAACTCCGCGACCTGCTCGAGTCGCGCCTGGTGGAAGGGATCACCCTCGCCGAGGCGAGTCAGATCCTGCGGGCGACGCCCAGCCGCCTATCCAGAGCGTTCGTCGGCGCCTTCGGACTGCCCCCGCATCGCTATGTCACGGGTCGACGGATCGATCGGGCCCGGGGTCTGCTGCTGGACGGCGTACCGCCGGCCGCGGTCGCCGCGATCGCGGGCTTTCACGACCAAGCGCATCTCACGCGACACTTCCGCCGAGTCCTCGGCACCACGCCCGCGCAGTTCGCCCGCGCCGGCCGGAGCCGTGGGCGCGCGGCACTCTGAGCGCTGCCGTCAGACGACGCCGGCACTCTCGAGCTGATCGAGGATGCCCGCGCCATCCGACGCCGTGACCCAGAGGGCCTGAGCGTCGGAGTGGTCGTCGACCGTCTGGCGTCCACCGGCCAGCACGGCCTCGGTGGTGGACAGGCGGCGGATGGCGACGGCCGAGACCTGCCCCGGATGGTCCTTGGCGAACTCGGTGTAGATCGACTCGTCGTGCTGCCCGTCGTCGCCGATCAGCAGCCACCGCACCTGCGGGAATTCCTTCGCGAGGCGCCGGAGGTTGTCGAGCTTGTGCACACGACCGCTGCGGAACCAGCGGTCGTGTGTCGGGCCCCAGTCCGTCAGCAGGATTCCGCCCGGCGGGAAGAGATGGCGAGAGAGGAAGCGCGTGAGGGTCGGCGCTATGTTCCACGCACCGGTGGAGAGATAGATCATCGGAGCGCCGGGATGGCTGCGCACCAGACGTTCGAGCAGCACGGCCATGCCGGGCACGGGTAGGCGCGCATGCTCGTCGACGACGAACGAGTTCCACGCGGCGATGAGCGGGCGGGGGAGTGCCGTGACCATGACGGTGTCATCGACATCCGACACCACGCCGAACGTGACGTCCGCACCGACGATGAACACGCGGGCCTCGACCGGTTCGCTGCCCTCGACGGACAGCTCGAGGGTCTGCCATCCGGGCTCGAGTGCGGCTTGCACGACCGTATCCACGACACCACCGCGATCGGAGACGACGGTGTGCGTGCGCCCCGCGATCGAGATCTTCACCTCGGAGTAGCCGACCGGGATGCTGATGAAGCTGCGCCATCCGCGCAGGCTGCTGATCTCGCCCGACTTCGTGTCGCGCGGGGGCCGCACGATCAAGACACGCCCGACGACGCGAACCCAACCCTCGCCGCCGTAACCGGGGAAGGGGACGATGCTCGCGCTCAGCCCCCTGCGCCGGGCACGCTTTTCTCGCCAAGCGTGGAATCGGTGCTCGAGTCTCGCCAACCAGAGGATCTTGGCGGGAAGAGCGGGGGCCTGCGTCGAAGTGGGCATCGCCCTCAGTCTTTCATGGCCTCCGGCACATCCTCATCGTGGAGATGACGACGTTCGATACGTTCGATGACCTTCTTGCCAACGAACACGAGCACGATGAACAGCACGATCACGCCCACGAAGATGTACCCGGCGAAGTGGACCGTGTCGGCGAGCTCCCGATACGTCCCGGCGGCGGCCGCGGCGACCGAGACGTAGAGCGTCGCCCACAGGATGCAGGCGGGCGCGGTCCAGGCGAGAAAACGCCGGTAGGAATATCCGCTCATGCCGACGGTCAGGGGTACGAGCGAGTGCAGTACGGGCAGGAAGCGCGAGAGGAAGATCGCCGGTCCGCCCCGTCGGCGCAGGTATCGTTCCGAACGCTCCCAGTTGGCCTCGCCGATCCGTGCGCCGAGGCGCGACGCACGGATGCGCGGGCCGAGCCAGCGGCCGATCCAGAACCCGATGCTCTCCCCGATGAGCGCCCCGATGACGACGACCACACCGAGCAGCACGCCCTCGAGCGGGGACGACACCGCGGTCGCCGCGACGATCACGATCGTGTCACCCGGAACGACCAGGCCGATCAGGATGCTCGTCTCGAGCATGATCGCGGCACCCGCCAGCAGCGTGCGCAGCACCGGATCGACGCTCTGAACCGAGTCGAGCAGCCACGACAGGAACTCGTTCACGCGTCGAGCCTACGATGTCGGGCTCCCCGTACCCTGGGTGAGTGCCCCAGGATCTCGCCGTCGAGCGCCTCACCGATTGGGTCGAGCCCGCAGCGGTGTTCGCGATGCTCGAGCCCGTGCATCCGGACGTGTTCTGGTTGGACGCCGGTGCCGGGGCGGCATCGGGGTGGAGCTTCGTCGGGCATGGTTCGCCCGCGGACGTGGCCGAGGTGCGGGGTGTAACGCTCGCGGGTGTCCCGTCGGGCGATCGGGCGGGGTGGCCCGCGGGTCCCTTTCGAGGAGGCTGGGTCGGCTGGTTCGCGTACGATCCCGCGGCCGAGCGCGCGGGTGCCCCGGCCCGCAGCACCGCGAACGACGACCGCCGGGGTGGGGCGGATCAGGATGCCTGGATGCACGCCCGCGCCTGGGTCGCCTTCGACCACGCCACCGGCCGGGCGTGGGCGATCGCGCCGGGTTCCGATCTGACGTCGTGGGTCGACGGGATCCGCGCAGCCCGGAGCGCCACGACCCGGCCCGCCGTCCCGCCCGCCGCC
>CAYZEL010000171.1:0-4708 GCA_964477515.1 uncultured Microbacterium sp. | reverse complement strand
TGAGGTTCCTGTGAGTTGATGATGAGACCCTCATTCTTGGTCCTTTCTCAGAACGGTGCCGCGAACATCAGCGCATGACCGCTCTCGTCCCACCCGTCGCAGACTCTGACGCCGCTCGCACGACAGCCCGCAGTATCCCGCGGCGGATGCCCGCGGGCCGGCGCGCAACGGCCGGCCGGCGGGCGCATCGCACGGCGTGGAACGCGGCGGCCACCTCGATCATCTGGTTGACGAGCCTGTTCGTCGTGGCCCTGTGGGTCGCGGGCGGCGGTATGGGCGATCTCCTCGCGGTCAACGCGGAGAGCCTCGTGTCACTCGGTCGCATCACCGGCCTCGTCGCGGCGAATCTCCTCCTCTATCAAGTACTGCTCATGGCACGCATACCCGTCTTCGAGCGCGGCTTCGGCCGGGACGCCATCACACGCCTGCATCGCTTCGCCGGGTTCTGGTCTTTCTGGCTCATGCTCGCCCACATCGGGCTGCTCATCGCGGGCTATGCGGCGCAGAGCGGAACGGACGTGATCGCGCAGACCGGCGACTTCGTCGGGAATTACCCCGGCATGCTGCTCGCGACCGCGGGAACGGCGCTCCTCGTCCTCGTCGTCGTCACCTCGATCCGGCGCGCCCGGTCCCGGTTGCGGTACGAGTCCTGGCATCTGCTGCACCTGTACGCCTACGTCGGGGTCGGCCTGGCCGTACCTCACATGCTGTGGACGGGCGGCGACTTCCTCGCCTCTCCTGCCGCGACCGCCTACTGGTGGACCCTGTGGGCCGTCGCCGCGGCATCCGTCCTCGTGTTCCGGCTCGGCGTGCCGCTGGCGCGGTCGCTGCGCCACGGACTCCGGGTCAGCGCGGTCGAACGCGACGGAGCCCGCGGGGTCTCGGTGCGCATTTCGGGCCGGGCGGTCGGTCGTCTGCGCGCCGAGCCGGGCCAGTTCTTCGTATGGCGGTTCCTCGACGGAGCGGGCTGGACGCGCGGTCACCCGTTCTCGCTCGCCGCTGCCCCCACGTCCGATGCGCTGGTCATCTCGGCTCGGACCGTGGGCGACGGCACGGCGCGGCTCGCGTCGCTGCCCCGGGGAACGCGCGTGCTCGTCGAGGGACCGTACGGACGGATGACCGGGGCCGCACGACGCGGAACCAAGCTGCTGATGATCTCGGCCGGCGCGGGCGTGGCCCCGCTCGTCTCGCTCCTCGAAGCCGAGGCCTACGGGATCGGCGAGGCGACACTCGTGACCCGCGACAGCGCAGAACACGATGCCCTGCGCACGACCGCGGTGCAGCAGCTCACGACCAGCCGCGGCGTTCGCCACATCCCGCTGCACGGGCACCGAACGCCCGGCGCATCCTCGTGGCTGCCCGCAACGTACGGCGCCTGGCGTGGGGCAGACCTGATCCGCTACATCGCGCCCGACCTCGAGACCTACGACGTGTTCGTGTGCGGCCCGGCGCCCTGGATGGCATCCGTCGTCGCCGATGTGCGTGCCGCCGGCGTGCGAAACGATCGCATCCATACCGAGTCGTTCACCGTCTAGGAGCGGAGACCCCGAAATGAAGAAGATCCTGTACGCGGTCCTCGCGACCGTGAGCGGCCTGGTCCTGCTGTTCAGCTACAAGACCTCGCTCGACGTGGTGACACCCACGACGGTGGCGGCCACGCCGACGAACACCTCGGGCACCGGCACGCCGGGCGCCGGGGGCACGACCGTCACGACCGGGCTGCAGGACGGCACCTACACGGGCGACGCCGTCGGCACCCGGTATGGCCCGGTGCAGGCGAAGATCACCGTCTCGGGCGGCACGATCACGGCAGTCGATGTGCCCGAATACCCCAACGGCAACGGGCGGGACCGTCAGATCAACGAGCGCGCGATTCCCCGGTTGATCTCCGAGACGCTGCAGTCGCAGGACGCCTCGATCGACATGGTCTCGGGCGCGACCTACACGAGCGAGGGCTACACGAGGTCCCTCCAGAGCGCGATCGATCAGGCGCAGCCATGACCGCGGGCGAAGCCGCGCGTCCCGTGCGCGCCGTCCGGGTCGCTCAGATCATGGGCACGGCCGTCAGCATCCACATCATTCACGACCGCACCCTCGGAACGACGCTCGGACCACGGATCGACGATGTCGCCGAGGCGGCATTCGCCGACGTGCGCGAGGCGGATCGACGTTTCTCGACCTATCGTCACGACTCCGACATCCTTCGTATCGCACGCAGTGAGCTTGCGATGGAGGGCGCCGATGCATCCGTGCGCGAGGTCGCGGCGGCCTGCGATCTCGCGCACGCGCGCACGGGCGGTCGGTTCAGCGCGCACTGGCGCGGATGGTTCGACCCGACGGGCTACGTCAAGGGCTGGGCCGTCGAGACGGCGGCCCGGCGGTGGCTCCTGCCCCTCGCCGCTCAGCCGGGCATCGTCGCGGTCGGCGTCAACGCCGGCGGCGACATGCAGGTCTTCACGAACCCGGGCGCGGACTGGTCGTGGCGTATCGGCATCGCGGACCCGGCGCATCCGGGAACGCTGCTCGCGACACTCGACCTGCGCAACGGGGCGGTGGCGACCTCCGGCACCGGCGAACGGGGAGAGCACATCGTCGACCCGCGCACCGGGCGCGCGGCGCGCGGAGTCGCGAGTGCGACCGTCGTGGCGGACGGCCTCGCCGAGGCGGACGTGTGGGCGACGGCCGCCGTCGTCGGCGGATTCGACGACCTCCAATTCACCGCGCGGCGGGGGACGCGGGGGATGCTCGTCGCCACCGACGGCAGGATCCGCCGCTGGATCGATCGGACGGAGGTTTCCGTTTCGGATTCCGCTCGCACGCCGGTCATGATCGCGTGACTCCCGGGCCGACGCGAGGGATGCGCAGCAGGAAGGTCGTCCCCGACGGCGACGTGCGCTCGACGACGACCGACCCGCCGTAGCGGGCGGCCGCTTCGCGGACCAGCGCGAGCCCCAACCCGAATCCGCGCCGACGTCCCCGCTCTTCCGCGCGCGCGAATCGTTCGAAGACCGACTCGGGATCGATTCCCCGGATCCCCGGCCCGTCATCACGGACGCGAATCTCGACGTCAGTCGGCCCCGCGGTCGCGACGACCCCGACGTTCCCGCCCGCGGGGGCGTGCTGCACGGCGTTGTCGAGCAGCGCCACGAGCACGCGCGTCAGGGTGACCGTCGGCATCAGCGCCACGAGGCCGGGCGAGGAGTCGTTCGACACCCGCACGACCGCGTCGTCCGCGAGGGGCTGGATCGCGGCCACCGCGCGGTGGACAGCATCGGTGACCTCGGTGCCCTCGACGCTCGCGCCGGTATCCCCCTCGGCGGCCAGCAGCAGATCGGTCAGCAGGTCCGCCATCGCGTCGATGTCGCGACGCAGCTCGGCCACAGTGTCGTCGATGGGTTCGTCGCGGGCGCGTCGTCGCTGCAGGATCTGCACGCGACTACTGAGCGTGGTCAGGGGCGTCCTCAATTCGTGGCTGGCATCCGCGACGAAGTTGCGCTGCAGGCGCAGAGCCTCGGCGAGGGGCGCGACCGAACGGCGCGCGGCGAACCAGGCCACGAAGGCCAGGAGCGCGACGCCGACCAGCCCGAGCGCGAGAACCCACGGCACGACGGCGTCGACGTCGACGACGAGCTCATCGCCGCCGCCACGACCCGGGATCTCTTCGCGCAACGACTCGGCGCGAGAACTGAGCACGATCACCAGGATCAGGATCCCGACGCCCACCGCGATGACGACGGCCGATGCGACGGCGACCCACACCCCCACGGTTCGCGCCGCGTCGCGAACACGCGCGGCGTCCGTCGAGAGCGATCCGTCGCCCGTCACGAGGGGTTCCCCGCTCGGTATCCGCGGGCCCGGACGGTTTCGATGATCTCGGGCGATGTCTTCCGGCGGATGTAGTGAACATACGTGTCGACCGATCCGGGCGACTCTCCCGCGCGGAAGGCCGTCGCCAGAATCTCGGAGCGACTGAAGACATGCTCGGGGCTCGCGCTGAGCAGTTCGAGCAGGGACGTCTCGGTCTCGGTGAGCACGACACGCTCCCCCGCCGGGCCGTACAGCGACTGCGAGTCGGGCGTGAACGTCCACTCGCCGAGCTCGCGCCGTCGACCCTCGACGTGGAAGATGCGACGCAACGCTCGCAAGCGTGCGAGCAGTTCGTCGTAGTCGAACGGCTTGACGAGGTAGTCGTTCGCTCCGGCGTCGAGACCCTCGACCCGTTCGTGCACACTGCCCAGCGCAGTCAGCAGCAGGATGGGCGTCGTGATGCGCGCGGTCCGCACGGCGCGCACCACGTCGAGCCCGTCCCCGCCCGGCAGGCGTCGATCGACCACCATGACGTCGTAGCGCCGCCGCAGCGCATGAGCGATGGCACTCGCGACGTCGGCGACATGTTCGACGGCGTACGCCTCTTCCAAGACCTCCACCGTCATGGCGGAGATCGCGGGATCGTCCTCGACATACAGAACGGAAGGGCGGTCCACGCGCTGATGTCCGCGCTGGCTCATGCGCGAAAGCCTACGTCTCAAGCGCGAAGGAGACGGCGGGCCCGCTGGCAGACTGGGCGGATGCCGGAAGTCATCGAGTGGGGGGAACGACACCAGGTCGCTCTCTACCTCGCGGCGATCGGCTTCGGCCTGGTGTCGGGGCTCGCGATCCCGGGCGCGGCGGAACCCCTCGAGGTCTCGATCACGCCCGTTCTCGGGCT
>CAYZEL010000170.1:0-4730 GCA_964477515.1 uncultured Microbacterium sp. | reverse complement strand
AACGGCATCGTGCACGTGTCCGCCAAGGACAAGGGCACCGGCAAGGAGCAGTCGATGACCATCACGGGCGGCTCGTCGCTGCCCAAGGAGGACATCGAGCGCATGGTGCGCGAGGCCGAGGAGCACGCCGCCGAGGACAAGAAGCGGCGCGAGTCGGCCGAGGTCCGCAACCAGGCCGAGACGCTCTCGTACTCGATCGAGAAGCTCATCAAGGAGAACGAGGACAAGCTGCCGACCGAGGTCAAGGACTCCGTCCAGGCCGACGTCGACGCCCTCAAGACCGCTCTCGCGGGTGAGGACGACGACGCGGTGAAGACCGCATTCGACAAGCTCAACCAGAGCCAGTCCCAGCTCGGAGAGGCCATCTACCAGGCCTCGCAGGCGGCGGGCGAGAACCCCGACCCCGCGGCCAACGAGCCCGGTGCCGGAAACGTCCCGAACCCCGAAGAGGACGTCATCGATGCCGAGGTCGTGGACGACGAAGACGAGAAGAAGCAGTAGGACATGACGGACAAGGACGACGTGAACCCCCAGGGGCAGAGCGCCGGTCCTGACGGCACGGATCCTGACAACACAGGGGGGTCGGAGGAGCAGTCCTCCGGCCCCGTGTCGCAGGACGGCGTGTCGCAGGATGGGACGGATGCCGAGGGCGAAGAGCTGACGCTCGAGGACATCCTCGGCGCGCCTCAGAACGCGGAAGCTGCGGCGCAGGAGGCCGTTCTCGCGGATCTCGAAACGGCGCTGCTGGGCGACCTCAAGCGCCTGCAGGCGGAGTATGCCAACTACCGCCGGCGCACCGAGGAGCAGCGCGAGCGGGAGATCGAGCGCGCGAAGGGCGAGGCCGCCAAGGGCCTCCTTCCGGTGCTCGACGACCTCGACCGCGCGGAGAAGCACGGCGATCTGCACGAGGGCACCCCCTTCTCGGCGATCGGCGACAAGGTGCGCGCCGTCGCCGAGCGACTCGGCGTGACCTCGTTCGGTGCCGCCGGCGACCCGTTCGACCCGCAGTTCCACGAGGCGATCTTCCAGCAGCCCACCCCGGGCACGGAGGTGCCGACGGTGCTCGAGGTCGTCGAGGTCGGGTACCGGCTCGGCTCGGTGGAACTGCGACCTGCCAAGGTCGTCGTCGCCGTGCCCGCGGAGTAGGCGGGACGCCGATGGCTAGCCAGGACTGGTTCGACAAGGACTTCTACAGCGTGCTGGGCGTCCAGAAGGACGTCTCGCCCGCCGACCTCAAGAAGGCCTACCGCAAGCTCGCGCGCACCTATCACCCCGACTCCAATCAGGGCGATGCGAAGGCCGAAGCGAAGTTCAAGGAGATCAGCGAGGCGTACTCGGTGCTCGCGGATGCCGGCCAGCGCGAGGAATACGACCAGATCCGCGCGATGGGCTCCGGTGCCCGCTTCACCGCCGGCGGCGGAGGCAACCAGGGCTTCGAGGACGTCTTCAGCCGCTTCGGCCAGGGCCGCGGCGGACCCCAGCCCGACTTCGACGACATCTTCTCGATGTTCAACCAGCAGGGCGCGGGCGGGTCGTTCGGATCCGGCCGGTTCGGCCAGACATCCGGCGGCTTCCGCGGCTACGGCGGCCCGACGCGCGGCGCCGACATGACGGCGCGGACCACCGTCGACTTCGTCACCGCGACGAAGGGCGAGACGATCACCCTGCAGGGCGAGGACGGCAGCCCGTTCAAGGTCAAGATCCCCGCCGGCGTGGCGGACGGGCAGAAGATCCGGCTGCGCGGGCGCGGACGGCCCTCGCCGGACGGTGGCGAGACCGGCGACATCGTCGTGCAAGTCACGGTTCGACCGCACCCCGTCTTCACGCGCGATGGCTTGAACCTGCGTGTCACGGTACCGGTGACGTTCACCGAGGCGGCGCTCGGCGCGACGATCGAGGTCCCTACGCTCGGCGGCGATCCCGTCAAGCTGCGGGTCGCTCCCGGCACGCCTTCCGGGCGTGTGCTGCGCGTCAAGGGACGCGGCGTGCAGACCCAGAAGGGCACCGGCGACCTTCTCGCCGAGGTCCAGGTCGCCGTTCCGTCCCATCTCGACGACGCGGCCCGTGAGGCGCTCGAACGTTTTCACGAGCTCGAGCCGAAAGAGAACCCGCGCGCGGATCTGATGTCCAAGGCGCGGGGCTAGGGGCGCCATCACGATGAACGGAATGCGCGGCGACGAGATCGACGAGGATGCCCCGATCTTCGCGATCGCGGTTGCCGCCGAGCTCTCGGCGATGCATCCGCAGACCCTCCGGCAGTACGACCGGCTGGGGCTCGTCGTCCCCGCACGCACGCAGGGCGGCTCGCGCCGCTACTCGACGCGTCACGTCGAGCAGCTCCGAGAAGTCGCGCGGCTGTCGTCCGAGGGCATGAGCCTTCCGGCGATCGCGCGCATCCTCGAGTTGGAAGAGGACGTGCGGAACCTGCGTCGTCAGGTGCGCGACCTCGAGTCGCGCATCCGGGCCGAGGTCGAGAATCGGCCCGGCGCCCGAGTCTTCGCGGCGGGGACGGCGGGCGCGGTCATCACGCTGCGCCACGGCAAGCGCGTCCGGCGGGCGACCGAGCTGGTCGTCTGGCGCCCGCTGGATCGTCGGGCCCCGCGCGCCGAAGACGACGTTCCGGACACCCGCGAAGGCTGACCCGGCGCCGAGCGGACTCGGGCGGGCGCGCTCAGGCGGGGGTGTCCAGGTACGCCGCGTAGTCGTCGCGGGACGTCTGCGCGTACGCGTACGACCACTCGAGGATCGATTCCCCGACGATCCGCCCGTTGCCGATGTATCCCGCCACCTCGGCGGCCCGCGGGGACTGGCTATGCGCACGCGCCAGCGTCACGCCGCACGATGCCGCGTACCGCACGAAGGGCGCGTCGTCGACCGTCGCGACGTCGATGCCCCCCTTCATGTCGTGGAACTGCCGCACGTACAGGTCGCGTTCGCCGGTCTGCACGTGCCCGAGGAACGGGTCGGACACGCCCTGCAGCACGCGCTGGAGCGCGACGACCCGTGCCCCGTGTCCACCGCGTTCGACGATGGTTGCCAGGGAGTGCGGCTGAGCGATTCCGCCGAACTGTTCGAGCACGCTGCGGACCGCCTCCTTGGCCTGGAGGATCAGGGCGTGTCCGTCGCCGTCCTCGAACGCGACGACGTAGCAGCGCGTCCCGACGCTCCCGACGCCCACGACGCGCAGGCACACGTCCACGGGGTCGTACTGGCTCGCGAGGAGCGCGATGTCGACGTTCGTCGATGTCTCGTACTCGCGGGTCATCGGCACCACCGTTGCCGCGATCTCGGGGTCGGCGCGCACCATCGTCGGGGGTCTTTCGATGAACCTCAGGCGCCCGTCGGGGCCGGTCTCGGTGAGCTTGCGCACCGCGCGGTTGGAGGTGCGGCGCGTGGCATCACGTGCCGCCGCACGCAGGACCCGCCGGGAGGCGGGGTCCATGGCGGCTATCGCGGCGTCGACGTCGAAGTGCTCGAAGTACCGATCGAGCGGGCTGCGGGCGACGGCGGCGGCCATCGACCTCGCGTAGGCGCGTGTCGCCGCCAGCGCGGCCGTGCGGATCACGTCGTCATCACGGGATGTCGACTGACCGCCGACGACGATGCTCGTCACGAGCCGCTTGACGTCCCACTCCCAGGGTGCCCAGCCGGCCTCGTCGAAGTCGTTCAGGTCGAAGACCAGCGAACGCTGCGGCGACGCGTAGAAGCCGAAGTTCGCGACGTGCGCATCCCCGCAGGACGCGACCACGATGCCCGAGTGCGGGTCGGCGGCGAGATCGGCCGCCATGACGGCCGCGGTTCCGCGGTAGAAGGCGAAAGGGCTCTCCGACATCCGCTCCCGCCGCAGCGGAAGCAGTTCGGGCAGGCGCGTGCTGTTCTGCTCGTCGAGGATGCCCAACGCGTCGCGCGGCGCGACGGATCGTCGGGCCAGATTGCTCCGCGGGGTTCGATCGCGATGCCGCTTTCCGAGCGCCCGGGCTTGCGCGAGCGGCAGCCGTCGTGTCGACGCGGTCGCTGTGCCCGCGGCATCGGGGGCATCCACATCCGTCATGCGCACATTGTGGCACGGCCCCGATCGTCGACGACGGCGCGTGGCGACCCGCCGATCGTCAGGCGGGGTCGATCCGGAGCGTCTGAGTGCCCTCATCGACGCTCAGGTCGTCGAGGAGCCGGATGCTTCGCGCCACCTCGTCGATCGCCGGCAGCACCGTGCCGAACCGCGTGCGATCGCTGCACACCGCGTTGACGGTCACGAAGTGCGTACCGGTGTCCCACGTGTAGGTGGCGAAGGGTGGCGTGCGCTCGTCGGCGGGCAGGTCCATCACGAGCCGTTCGCCGAGGCCCAGATATGTGCCCCGGAACGATTCGGTGTCGTCGTACTCCATCGGCATCATGGCGCGCGCGGCCCGCAGCTGCGCCGTCGCCTCCTGAACCTGCGCGAGCATGACGACGAGTTCGGGGTCGGTCTTCCAGACCCAGACGAGCACCCGGCCTCCGGCGCGGCGCATCAGCAGGGGAGCGGCCTGGCTCATCGCCCACGCGGCGAAACCGGACGAGGGGCGCTCGGTCGCCCCCATCGCTCGATTCGCCTGCGACAGCAGCATCCCGATGGCGGCTTTGCGGTGTCGCCGACCGCGCCAGCCGTGCGACCCCGTCACCGCCACCCAGCGGTTCGGGTCGGCCTCCGCCCGCAATCTCGCCATGGCCCCACGGTAGGCCGGCTGCCTGGG
>CAYZEL010000169.1:0-4737 GCA_964477515.1 uncultured Microbacterium sp. | reverse complement strand
CGCCTCGCGGCTCGGCGCGAGGCTGCGGTCGGGAACGCCAGCAACAGCGCGATCAGGACGATACCCGCCTGCCCACCGACGATGAGGCGTTGAATCGCGACGTCCGCGCGGCTGAGCGGCGCGCGCGGCGCGAGGTCGATGTCGTCGGCCACTCGCCAGAGCTTTCCCCGCGCGGTGTCACCGACGGCCTCCAGACCCGCGCGCGCGTCCAGCGAGGCAACCGCCTGAAGCGAGAGGGCATCGGACGCCTCGGTGCCCGCGCCTTCCCCGAGCAGGACGAAGCCGATGCCCTGCGCGGCGAGATCGGCGGCGACGTCGACGACGCCCGGAGAGACGAGCTCCGCCGAGAGCGCGGCGACCTTCTCCGCGGAGTCGGTCGGAACCGTCGCCGTGCTCAATTGCGTCGTCTGGCCGCCGAGTGTCTCGCTCGCACCCCACACGACGCGGGCCGAGACCGCCCCGTCGGCGAGCGGCGTGAGGACGAGCGTGCCGAGGTCGGGATCGTCGTGGCCCACGGCGGCGACGAACGCGGGCAGCGTGGAGGATCGACCGTTCTGCAGTTCCGCTCGATCCTGGATCGTCGCCGAGAGTGCGGGTAGAGACAGGATCAGGACACCCGCCACGGCGAGGGCGACCGCCCACGGACGCAAGGCCCCGATCGGACGCGCGAGGGGCGTATCGGCAGCGACGACTGCCGCCCCCACGACGCCGAGCCAGGCGAGGCTGAGCCCGTTCCCCGGCCACAGGGCGACGGGTTCACCGGCCGCGAACTGCACGACGAATCCGGCTGCGAAGAATGCCGACGCGAGCCCCACCACGGCGACGGCGACGAGCGTGCCACCGACCGGCCAGCGCGGGGTGCTCAGAGACAACAGCGCCAGAGCGGCCAGCGGAGCGAGGGGCAGAGCGAGCCACCAGGACGCCCCGGCGCCCATGCCCGAACCGGCGAGCCACGTCGTCCACCCGGCGAGGTCCGGTGTCGGGAATCCGGTGGCCAGGAGCGCCCGACCGGCGACGTCCGCCGTGGCCTGCGGCGCGGCCCACACCAGTCCCGGATCCGCGAAGAGTCCCCACAGGTCCCCGCCGCGGATGCCGCGGAACCAGATCAGCGGCGCGAACATCGCGAGCGCCGGTACCGGCAGCCACGCGACACGCGCAACACCGCGGCCCGCGGTGACCAGTGCGGCGAACCAGAGCACGGCGAGCGCGGGGGCGAGCGAGGGGGCACAGGCCACCGCGGCGGCGAGGAGCAACGACGCCACTCCCGCCGAACCCCACGATCGTCGCGCCACCGCACCGGCGTAGAACAGCCAGGGAAGCAGCAGGTGGAGCAGAACGGCTGCGGGACGCCCCTGCACGAGCGCCGTCAGGAAGGTGGGCGCGAGGGACCACAGGATCGCGGCCGCGATGCGCAAGCCCGAGCGCTCGGTCAGGCGCGTTGCGGCATACCAGCCACCGAGCGTGGCGAGCGGGAGGGCGAGAACCCAGAGGACGATGAGGGCCATCGACGGATTCCAGGGGGTCAGGCTGCCCAGGACTGCCATGATCACGGCGAAGGGGTCCGCGGGACCCACGACATCCAGTCCGAGTTCCCGTCGACCGTATGCCGCATCGGCCCACAGGCCGTGCAGGGTGGACTGCAACGGCAGCAGACCACCACCCTCGACGCTGCTCCAGGCGAGCAGAGGGAAGAAGGCGATCGCTCCGACCGCGAGCGCCGCGAGCACCGTCCAGGCGCCGCCACCGGTGAAGAACCTCAGATCGGTGCGCACATCGGCTTCCGTGGCCGTGTCGTCCGGGTCGTCGAATCGACGGACGAGCTCCGCCCGCGTCACGCGCAGCGGTGCGAGCTGCGCCCACGGAACCCGGATTCCCGTGGCGCGGGCCGCTGCCCGGATTCTGCCGCGCGCGCGGGCGACCGCGCCCACGCGGGCCCACGCCAGGGCGCTCGCGCGCCACTCGCCGGGAACGGAGCCGGGTGATTTGCGAACGAGGTGCAGGATCGTCCGCGCGACGGCGAGCGGAAGGATGCTCAACCAGATCAGCGGCACGAGCCCGGAGAGCGCGTAGACGAGCCGTCGGTGCAGCTGCGCCGTTCGCGCCATGAAATCCCGCTGACGGAGGCGACGACCATCGCGCGGTGCGGGCACGCCCGCGACGCCGTCCCCCGCCACCGCCATGCGCGCGGCCGGGACGAGAGCGATCCGCCCGCCGATGAGGCGACTCCGGATACCCAGGTCGAGCCCCTCGTCGGCGCCCTGCAGGGCGGGGTCGATGCCGCCCAGCAGATCCCACACCGCGCGTCGCACGAGCAGTCCCCGGATGTCCGCGCCGAGTGCGTCCTCCGCCCCGTCGTGCTGTCCCTGGTCGAGTCGCCCGTCCACGAGGCCGACGGTGCGCCCGTATCGGGTCATCGACACCCCGAGCGAGACGATCGCGTCGGAGGCATCCCACGCGACCAGTTTCGGCGCCGCCGCGGCAACCGAAGGCTGCAGCTCGAGCGACCCCGCGAGGAGACGAAGCGCGTCAGCATCGGGCGCCGTGTCCTGCGCGAGAAGCCAGATGGCGTCGGCATCGCCGAGTCGGACGCTCGCCATCCGGACCGCACCCGCGTAGCCGGTACTGCGGGGAGCCTCGATGACGGCTTCGACTCCGGCCGAGGCGGCCAGCTCGGTAACTCGCGGAGCGACGCGGCCGCAGACGACCAGGGTCAGGGCGTCCGGGCGTCGGGTGCCCTCGCCCAGCGCGACCAGGGTGCGTTCGAGGTGCCCGATCGCCTGGTCGTCCGCGCCATCGACGCGCACGACCAGAAGAGCATGAACACGGGCTGGCATGACTCCGTCAGCCTAGGCGCGCGACGCGCCTTCGCCGGGGTGAACGCGCCGCGTGCGTCAGACCGCCCGACGCTTCAGCTTGCGGCGCTCGCGCTCGGAGAGCCCGCCCCAGATGCCGAAGCGCTCATCGTTGGCCAGTGCGTAATCCAAGCACTGCCCGCGTACCTCGCACGTCGTGCAGACACGCTTGGCGTCTCGCGTGGATCCGCCCTTCTCCGGAAAGAAGGCCTCCGGATCCGTCTGCGAGCACAACGCGTCCGTCTGCCACGACAAGGGATCTTCGTCCTCGACAGGCCGTCGAACTCCCGGAACCCCCAAATTAACCGGGTCGACGAACCAGTTGTCGGGAACGCCGGAACGATATTCCGTACCCGCCATTTCGTCTCCCACCTCTTAGTCCCCCCACACACGCAATCGCGTAGGACTAATTACACCGTTGTCATTCGCTCCAGGTCAAGCGCGGCATGGTAAACCCTCAATCCGGAGATGAGGGTTCACGACGCGCCGGACCAGGTGTGTCGACGGTCGGAGGCGTTCCCCGTTCAGCCCGACACCGCTCGACCGGACCGCGCGAGGAAGACCTCGCCCGTTCCCGCGACCCGCACGGTCGCCTCATCCGGGCTGATCAGGCAGGCTTCGCCGGGCGCGAGCGTGAGCGATCCGGTCGATCCGACGATCGTCGGACGCCCGCGCGTCGCGAGGGCGATCATGGCTCCGAGCGGCTCGACCGGCGTCTCCCCATCGGCCGCATCGCTCCGCCGTACCCGCACCAGCGAGAAGTCCGACACGGGGGGAGCGAAGACGTCGACGCCCGGCGCCTCGACCATCGGAATCAAGAGCGCGACGGGTCCCGGACTCGCGTCGAGAACACTCAGCAACTCGGGAACATCCACGTGCTTGCGGGTCAGGCCGCCCCTCAGCACGTTGTCGCTCGCCGCCATGATCTCGACCCCGAGACCTCGCAGGTAGGCGTGCGGTACGCCCGCCGGCACGAACAGCGCCTCACCCTCCGCGAGCACGATGCGGTTCATGAGCAGGGCGACCACGACGCCGGGATCACCCGGATACGCCTCTTCGATGCGACGCAGCGCGGCGAAGTCGTCCCGGAACCGCGGGGCGTCCGCGGACGCCGTGGCCGCGATCAACGCGGCCGCTCCCCCGACCTCACCGGTCAGCAGCGCGCCGACGAACGCCGCGATCGCGGACCGCGCCTCGCCAACACGACCCCGATCACCGTCGAGCTCACCGCGCAGTCGCCGCACGTGCGGATCATCCACGGCCAGGGCATCCAACAACTCGACGAGCTCGGCGACCGGCCGGAAACCGGCGAGAGCCTCGAAGTCACCGTCTATCGCGACCATGACCTCGGGCTTGTGGTTGGCATCTCGATAGTTGCGGTGCGCGGCATCCCTCGGCACCGCCGCCGCCTCTTCCCGTTCGTAACCCGCGCGGGCCTGTTCGAGAGTCGGATGCGCCTGGATCGAGAGGGGCGAATCCGCCGCGAGCAGTTTGAGCAGGAATGGAAGGGGTTCGAAGATTCCCCGACCTCGCCCCTCGTCCGCGATCCAGGCGTCGAGCGTCCGGTTCGATCCGTCCGCGACGACCGCGGGAGCTCCGGGATGATCCCCGAACCACAGCTCGGCCTCGGGCGCATCCGCGGGCGGACGGCCCTGCAGACGCGCGATCGCTTCGCGCGAACCCCAGTCGTAGTTCCGCGGGACGTTGGTGAGTGGCACGAGCATGCGAACAGCCTAGAACCGCCGGGGTGACCGCCCGCGTCGTGGCCTACGCCACGACACGAGTCCTCCGATGTCACCGGGTGGGTCAGCGGATGCAGCGCAGCACACCCCGGCCGGTCGCTCGATACGGCGACCCTGTAACCACCATGGCCCGACACCACCCC
>CAYZEL010000168.1:1564-4843 GCA_964477515.1 uncultured Microbacterium sp. | reverse complement strand
CTCGTCGGTGCCGGGGCGGGTGCCGGACGATGACCTGGGGCAACCGCATACGGCTGGTCGTCGGCCTGATCCTGACGCTCGCGATCGTGGCCGCCTGCACGCTGGTCTTCAACCAGCGTCAGCATCAGGCGCAGAGCGCGAGCGCCATGCTCGTCTCGCAGAGATACCCGGTCGGCACCGACTTCGGGGGCATCGTCGTCGACCAGCTCGTGGAGGAGGGTGACGACGTCGTCGCGGGGCAGCCGCTGTTCACGGTGCGCAGCCTCGCGCTCCAGCGCGACCTCGCCTCGCTGGACACCGGCGCGGGCGAGACGACCACGACCGCCGACATCGACGCGGAGGGCACAGCCACCCTGGTCTCGACCGTCGACGGCGTCGTGTCCTCCATCGAGGTCCCGCAGGGAGGTTACGCGCAGGCGGGCGGCGTGCTCGCGACCGTCGACCGCACGGGAAGCCTCTTCGTGGAGGCCGAGTTCGTGCTCACGGCGCGCGATTACGGCCGCGTCGAGGTGGGCAGTGCCGTCGACCTGCGACTGCCGAACCAATCCGTCCTCGCGGGGACGGTCACCGCGATCCAGGTGACGACAGTCGACGGTCAGGCCCTGTCGACCCTGCGGATCGAGAGCGACGAGCTCGTCGGCGCGCTGACCGCAGGCCCGTTCCAGCCGGGCACGCCCGTCGAAGCGACGGTGGAACTGCGTGACGACGGACCGTTCGCCGGGGTCGCCGACGCGTTCAGCGACCTGCTGCGAAAAGTGGGCCTATGACGGATGCGCTTCGCCGCGGCGGTCCGGCTGCGGCGAGGTTCGTCGTGCTCGCCGCGCTTCTGGCGACGACACTCGCAGCCTGCTCGTTCGCGGAGCCGAACGACGCGTCCACCGGGGTGGACCCCGCGTCCGGCGCCGACGCCGCGGACTGGGGGCCGCTACCCGAACGCGAGGTGGGCGCTGCCATGCCCATGCGGCTCGCCGACGGCGAGCTTCCGCCGACGAACCGCTGGTACTCCGGTCTCGTCTTCGGCGACGAACCGACCGCCGTCTACCCCTACCCGCTCGCGTTCCGCGCGACCGGCTCGTCGTTCTCGCTCGAGCTTCCGCCGGTCACCGTCACGCCGACGACGATCGCCGCATCCGCCGGCGAAGGCCTCGCGATCGCCACCGAGGGCACTGCCTTCGATGTCACGCGCCACGACCCCGTGTCGGTGACACTCGCATACGAGGACGACGCCGGCCCGGTCGGCGACGTCACGATCGCGGAGGGATGGCCCGTCGTCGGGTTCGTGGCCGCGCGCGACACGACCCTCGCGGCGCCGGAGTCTCTGGTCGCCGAGGGCGACGGTGTCTGGAGCGTCACGTCCCAGGGGCAGACCTATGCGGTACTCGCTCGCGATGCCGAGGCGAGCGGTTCGACGCTGCGACTCCGCGCCGACACCAGCGCCCAGTGGTTCGCCGTGCCCGAGGACTCCACCGTCCAGGCGTGGGCGGATGCCCTGGGTGAACCGATCGTGGACGTCGAGACATCCTTCACGCTCGGGGACCAGACGGTCACGACCCGTCTGACCTACACGACCGAGGCGTCGACGATCGTGGTCCCCGCCCCCGGACACGAGCCGGGCGAATCGGCGGGCGTCGGCTGCGACCTCGGCACCTTCGCGACCGCGTACGGACCGGCGACGGCCTGCCCCGCGACCGAGATCGTGCAGAGCGTCCCGCGTCTGACGCCGACGGCGTCCTTCGACCTCGACGGCATCGGCGCCGAGACCCGCGCGCAGATCGTCGCCGTGCTGCGCGAAGACGTGTCCGCGACGCCGGCGCTGCCCTCCGACACCTACGGCGGCGGCAAGGCGCTGGCCCGCATCGGCTCGCTCGGCCTGCTCGCGCGGAGCCTCGACGAGGATGCCCTCGCCGACGAGGCGGCCGACCTGCTGTGGTCCGAGATGGCCGAGTGGATGGATCCGGCAGGTTGCGACCAACGCGAGGCCCGATGCTTCGTCTACGACCCCGCGCTGCACACCGTGGTCGGGCTGACGCCGTCCTTCGGCTCCGAAGAGGCCAACGACCACCACTTCCATTACGGATACTTCCTCTCGGCGGCCGCGGCCCTGGCCGAGCTGGACCCCGATCGGCTCGCCACGATGCGCCCCGTGATCTCGGCCCTCGCCGCCGACATCGCCTCCGGCGACGACGAGACCCTCCCCTCCCTCCGCCACTTCGACCCCTATCGCGGGCACTCGTGGGCGTCGGGACTCGCGCCCTTCGCCGACGGCAACAACCAGGAGTCGACGTCTGAGGCCATCATGGCGTGGAACGCGCTCGCGCTCTGGGCGGAGGCGACCGGCGACGACTCGCTGGCGGATCAGGCGACGTGGATGCTCTCCGCCGAGGCGTACGCGGCGCGAACGCTCTGGCTCGAGCCGGACGTTTCGGGCATCCCCGGCGCCGACGCCTTCGCACACGAGATGTTCTCGCTCGCCTGGGGTGGGAAGCGGGACTACGCGACGTGGTTCAGCGCCGAGCCGTCCGCGATCCTCGGTATCCAGCTGATCCCCGTGTCGCCCATCGGCTACGCGTACCTCGGCGACGACCCGGAGACCGTACGCCGGAACGTGGCCGAAGCCGGAGGCGCTGACGCCTTCACGGGCGCGCTCGGCGACTACGTCCTGGCCTATGCCGCGCTGGGCGGAGCGGATGCGGCGGACGATGCGGCGGACGCTCTGGACTCGCTCCCCGAAGCGGCGATCGACGCGGGTAACGCACGTTCCCTGTTGCTCGCCTGGCTCGCCGCGCTGCCCGATGGCCCCGAATCGCCGCCCGGACGGTGATCCGTCCCGCCCCTTCGGGGTCGGAGTAGTGTTTCGGTCGTGAGCACCGGCGCCATCCCTCCCAAGACCTTCTCATTGCGCAGTCCGTTCGGGCGCCGGGCGATCGGCCTCTCGGTCGCCGCGGCCGTCGGCGGCTTCCTGTTCGGGTTCGACTCGTCCGTCATCAACGGCGCCGTCGACTCGATCCAGGGCAACTTCGGCATGAACGACGTGCTGACGGGATTCGTCGTCGCCGTCGCGTTGCTCGGCTGCGCGGTGGGTGCCATCCTGGCCGGCGGCCTGTCGGATCGCTGGGGGCGCCTGCGCGTCATGTTCATCGGCGCCGTCATGTTCTTCGTCTCGTCGATCGGTTCCGCGCTGACGTTCAGCGTTCCCGACCTGATCCTGTGGCGCGTGATCGGGGGCCTCGGCATCGGAAGCGCCTCGGTCGTGGCACCGGCGTACATCGCCGAGATCGC
>CAYZEL010000168.1:0-1554 GCA_964477515.1 uncultured Microbacterium sp. | reverse complement strand
CGCGGCGGCCTCGCCTCGCTGCAGCAGCTCGCGATCACGCTCGGTATCTTCACCGCGCTGCTGAGCGACGCGGTCCTCGCCTGGTCCGCCGGCAGCGCCGCATCCGAACTCTGGCTCGGTCTCGAGGCGTGGCGGTGGATGTTCCTCGTCGGCGTCGTGCCCGCCGCCGTCTACGGCATCCTGTCGTTCACCGTGCCCGAGTCGCCGCGCTACCTGATCTCGAAGGGCCGGACGGAAGAGCCGCGCAGCACGATGGCGCGGCTCGGACCCGAGGTCGACCTCGAGAAGACGATGAACGAGATCACGAATGCGATCGAGTCCGACCGCAAGAACTCCGGGGTCTCGCTCCGCGGCAAGGCGCTCGGCCTCCAGCCGATCGTGTGAACGGGCATCATCCTGTCGGTGTTCCAGCAGTTCGTCGGCATCAACGTGATCTTCTACTACTCCACGACGCTCTGGACGTCCGTGGGATTCCCCGAGAGTGCCTCGCTCGGGTTCAGCGTCTTCACCTCCGTCACCAACGTCCTGGTCACGCTGATCGCGATTTTCCTCGTCGACCGCGTCGGGCGAAAGCCGATCCTGATGACCGGCTCGATCATCATGGCTGTCTCGCTCGCCGCCATGGCGGTGTCGTTCATGTTCGCGGAGGGCAGCGGCAAGGATGTCACGCTCCCCGCGCCGTGGGGCCCGGTCGCGCTCATCGCGGCCAACCTGTTCGTCGTGGGCTTCGGCGCCTCGTGGGGCCCACTGGTGTGGGTGCTGCTGGGCGAGATCTTCCCGAGCCGCATCCGCGGCAAGGCGCTCGGCGTCGCCGCCGGTGCGCAGTGGGTCGCCAACTTCCTCATCACGGTGAGCTTCCCGCAGATGTCGTCGTGGTCGCTGCCGCTGACCTACGCGATGTACGCCGCGTTCGCTCTGCTGTCGTTCTTCTACGTGCTCCTGCGCATCCCCGAGACCAAGGGCATGGAGCTCGAGCAGACCGAGACGCTGTTCACCGCCGCGGCCGACGACCGCGCGGCGGCCAAAGCCGCCCGCACGCGCTGAGTCAGAACTCTCCGTACACCTCGAGGGTGTTCGCCGCGAGCTGCGTGCACAGCTCGTCGACGCCGACGCCGAGCTCGGCGGCCATGAAGCGTACGGTCACCGGGATCAGATACGGAGCGTTGGGGCGACCGCGGTGCGGCACGGGAGTCAGGAACGGCGCATCCGTCTCGACCAGGATCCTCTCGCGCGGGGTCACCGCGAGGGCGTCGCGCAGGTTCTGCGCGTTCTTGAAGGTGACGTTTCCGGCGAACGAGAGGTAGTAGCCCCGGTCCGCCGCAACGCGCGCCATGACGTCGTCGTCCGAGAAGCAGTGCGAGCACGTGTGCGTGGCGCAGAAGAAGGTACGCTGGCCGCGGGTACTGCGTGTGCCGTAGCGAGCAGGCGTCTTGCAGTGGGTGCAGGTGCTCTCCGAGACGCGCAGGCAGTGCCCGCACTTGGTGGCCTGAGGCAGGGCCTCGGCGGGGCACCATTCGCACTTTCGGGGGAGGGTCGGAGGCGGAGGCAGGGGGG
>CAYZEL010000167.1:0-4847 GCA_964477515.1 uncultured Microbacterium sp. | reverse complement strand
CCGATCGGCTGAGCGAGCTGACCGTCATCGTCGATTCGTTGCGCGACGCGTCGGCGGATGCGAAGACGGCCCGTGCCGAGGCCCGGCAGAAGGCGGCGACTGCGTTGCACGATATGCGCGCATACGAAGCCGCCCTCGCGGCCCGCGCCGAACACGTCAACCGCGTCACCGTCCAGCACGAGGCCGCCGTTGCCGAATGCGAGCGGCTCGAGGCCGGCCTGGCGCAGGCGCAGTCCGCGGTCAGCGACGCGGAAGCCGCGGCCCACCGCACCGCTCGTGAGCGCGACACGGCGCTCGAGGCCCCGCGCCCGATCCTCGATGCCTCGGCCCGCGAGGGCGTGCTCGGCGAGGTCGAGGCGGCGCGCGAGTCCGAGATGCGTGCGCGGCTCGAGGTCGAGACGCTCCGCGAGCGCGTCCGCGCGCAGGAGGCACGGGTCGTGTCGCTCGAGCGTCGTCGAGAGAGCGAACGCGCCGCCGCGGAAGAAGCCGCGCGTCGCGCCGTCATCCGGCGCGCCCAGCGCGAGGCCGCAGCGGGAGTCATCTCCCGGGTGCCGCGAGTGCTCGACGCGGTCGAACGATCGGTCGCTCAGGCAGGACTCGACCTGGCAAACGCGGAACGCGAGCGGACCGAGCAGAACGTCGAGCTCGCGACGCTGCGTGAGCAGGACATCGGGTTGCGCGAGCGCTTGGCGGCCCTCACCGAGGGGGTGCACTCGCTCGAACTGAGGATTCACGAGAAACGCCTGCACGTATCCGGCCTGCTCGATCGAGCGCGCTCCGAACTCGGCCTCGAGGAAGATATTCTCATCGAGGAATACGGTCCGGATCGCGAGGTGCCGACGCCCGAGGCGGGCGAAGACACATCCGAACCGTTCGATCGGGCGCGGCAGCAACGTCGCCTTCAGCAGGCCGAGCGCACGCTCGCTCAGCTCGGTCGGGTCAACCCGCTCGCGCTCGAGGAGTTCGCGGCTCTCGAGCAGCGGCACGCGTTCCTCGTCGAGCAGCTCGGCGATCTGACCCAGACGCGCAAGGACCTGATGACGATCATCGGTGAGCTGGACGAGCGGATGCAGACGATCTTCGCCGCGGCTTTCGACGACACCCGGGCGGCGTTCGCGGAGGTCTTCCCCGTGCTCTTCCCCGGAGGAGCCGGAAGCATCTCGCTGACGGATCCCGCGAACATGCTGACGACGGGCATCGAGGTCTCGGTGCGACCGGCCGGCAAGAAGATCGAACGGTTGTCGTTGCTGTCTGGCGGCGAGCGATCACTCGCCGCCGTGGCCCTGCTCGTGGCGATCTTCAAGGCGCGCCCGAGCCCGTTCTACATCCTCGACGAGGTCGAGGCGGCGCTGGACGACGCCAACCTCGGCCGTCTGCTGACCGTGTTCGAGCAATTGCGCGAGAGCAGCCAGCTGATCGTCATCACGCACCAGAAGCGGACGATGGAGATCGCGGACGCCCTGTACGGCGTCTCGATGCGTCAGGACGGCGTGTCGGCCGTCGTCGGTCAGCGTGTGGGCGAGCGCGCCTCCGCGTAGGCTGGACGGATGGCGGAAAGCTCTTGGTCGCTCGGTCGTGCCCTGCGCGGCATGTTCGTCAAACCCACGATCGACGACACCACGTGGGATGACCTCGAGACGGCGTTGATCCAGGCCGACTTCGGTCCCGACATCACCGAGCGCATCGTGGATGAGTTGCGCGGCAAGGTCGAGCGGTACCGCACGACCGATCCCAAGGACCTGCAGCGTATGCTCCGCGAGACGCTCGAAGAGCACTTCGCGAAGTTCGACACGACGCTCAACCTCACGGAACGTCCCGCCGTGGTGCTGGTCGTCGGCGTCAACGGCGTCGGCAAGACCACCACGATCGGCAAGTTCGCGAAGTTCCTGCAGCGCTACGGGCGCTCGGTCGTCGTCGGTGCCGCCGACACCTTCCGCGCCGCGGCCGTCGATCAGCTCGCGACCTGGGCCGAACGCGGGGGAGCCGCGATCGTCCGCCCCCAGCACGAGGGGCAGGATCCGGCATCCGTCGCCTATCAGACGATCGAGTACGCGCAACGCACCGGGACCGAGATCGTGCTGATCGACACCGCCGGACGGCTGCACACCAAGGGCGGGCTCATGGACGAGCTCGGCAAGATCAAGCGCGTGATCGAGAAGCAGGCGCCGATCAGCGAGGTTCTGCTCGTGCTCGATGCGACGACAGGTCAGAACGGCGTCATGCAGGCGCAGGCATTCCTCGAGCACGCGGGCGTCACGGGTCTCGTCCTGACCAAGCTGGACGGCTCGGCGCGCGGGGGCTTCGTGCTCGCCGTGCAGGAGCGCACGGGCATCCCCGTGAAGCTGCTCGGCCAGGGCGAGAGCATCGGCGATCTGACGGGCTTCACCCCGCACGTGTTCGCGTCGGCGCTCGTCGACTGAGGCGCGGCCCTACGCTGTCAGCGGATGCGTCGCAATAGCGTCGTGTTGGCTACCGGACGGTGCCGCGTGCTGGTTTCATGGAGACATGGCGATCGAGCACGACTTCTTCGGGGTACTCGAGTCCGGACCGGACGGATCCATCTTCTGGTCCGAGAACATCGAACTGGGCGACCAGTCGGTGACGGTAGACCTCACCGCGCCCGATCAGGACGACGTATCGTCGGCCGCGCTCGACATGGCCGCGACCCTCGTGTCCTCCATCGAAGAAGTCGACCGCCGTGCGCGCGATGCGATGCTGTCCCTGTTCGATGACCGGACGAGCGAGGTCACCGAGTACATCATTCAGCAGCAGGAGACGCTGGGCGATGACATCGAGGGGATGCTCACCGACATCTCGGGCGACATCGCCGTCGACGTCATCCGCTCCCTGCAGCTGATGAGCATGACGATCCTCGCGGACGAGATGGGCACCGGCGATCCCTTCGCCGTGCTCGAGTACGCGCTCGACCCCGACGCGACCGACGACGTGCTGCTGGTGAACATGAGCAGCGATGGCGACGTGCAATCGGTCACCAGCGCCGAGTAGATTCTCAGACCGCCTGGGCGAAACCGAGGTCGGCGGCGTCCGAGAGGTGCGCCAGGTGCGCGGGGATCTCGCGCCCCTTCGAGCGCATCGACTGAGCCCAGAGGCGTCCGGCGCGGTACGACGAGCGCACGAGCGGACCCGCGAGCACGCCGAGGAATCCGATCCTCTCGGCTTCTTCCTTGAACTCCACGAACTCGTCCGGCTTGACCCAGCGCGCGACCGGCAGGTGCCGCGGCGTCGGCCGCAGGTACTGCGTGATCGTGATGATGTCGGTTCCGGCGTCGTGCAGGTCCTGCAGCGCCTGAACGACCTCTTCGGGCTCTTCGCCCATGCCGAGGATGAGATTCGACTTGGTGATGAGCCCGGCGTCGTGCGCCTGGGTCAGCACGTCGAGCGAGCGTTCGTACCGGAACGCCGGACGGATGCGCTTGAAGATGCGCGGAACGGTCTCGACGTTGTTCGCGAAGACCTCGGGTCGCGCGTCGAACACGACGTTCAGAAGGTCCGAGCGGCCCGAGAAGTCCACCGCGAGGATCTCGACACCGGTGTTGGGATTGGCGGCGTGGATGCGCCGGACCGTCTCGGCGTGCAGCCAGGCGCCCTCGTCGGGCAGGTCGTCACGTGCGACGGCCGTGACGGTCGCGTAGCGGAGCTGCATCCGGGTGACGCTCTCGGCGACGCGCCGAGGCTCGTCCGTGTCGTAGTCGGCGGGCTTGCCGGTATCGATCTGGCAGAAGTCGCACCGCCGCGTGCACTGCGAGCCGCCGATCAAGAAAGTCGCCTCGCGGTCTTCCCAGCACTCGAAGATGTTGGGGCAGCCGGCTTCCTGGCACACGGTGTGCAGGCCCTCGTCCTTCACGAGCGAGTGCAGCCCGGGGTACTCGGGCCCCATCTTGGCCTTGGTCTTGATCCACTCCGGTTTGCGCTCGATCGGCGTCTCGGCGTTGCGGATCTCGAGCCGCAGCATCTTGCGTCCGTTCGGTGCCGTGGCGGGTGTGGACGTTGCACCGTGCGCGTGGGCTCCGGAGCCGCAGGCGGGCCCGCAGCCGCTCACGCGAGAGCCCCCGCGTACTCCCGCTGGAACGCTCGGGTGACGGTGTCGAGGATGTCGCGGGGAGAGACATCCGCCCCCACTACCTCGCTGACGGTCGTGACGCCGGCTTCCGTGATCCCGCACGGGACGATCGTGCGGAACGCGGCGAGGGAGTTGTTGCATTTGATCGCGAAGCCGTGCATCGTCACGCCGCGCTGGACGCGGACGCCGATCGCCGCGACCTTGTCTTCGGAGAGGGGACGACGGACCCACACACCGCTGCGGCCCTCGACCCGGTGACCATCGACGCCGTGGGCCGCCAGGGCGTCGATCAGGATGCCCTCGAGCCGCCGCACGTGCGCGACGACGTCCACCGGTTCGGGCAGGCGCACGATCGGGTAGCCCACGAGCTGGCCGGGCCCGTGCCAGGTGATCTTTCCCCCGCGGTCCACATCGATCACGGGCGTCCCGTCGACCGGACGCTCGTGCGCCTCGGTGCGCTTTCCCGCCGTGTAGACGGCCTCATGCTCGAGTAGCAGCATCGTGTCGGGACGCGTGCCCGCGACGACGTCGGCGTGGATCCGCCGCTGCAGCTCCCACCCTTCGAGATAGGGGACATGGTCGGGTGCGAGGCCGACCTCCTGCACTTCGAGCACGCGCGCTCCCTCGTCGATGGGCGATTTGCTGGATCGCGTCCAAGAATACCCCCTCGCAGACGCGGGCTGGTCGCGGGGCAGGAGATGTCGGCTCAGGTGGCTCGGCTGCAGCACCTCAGGACCGGGGAGGGGGCCAGGGCCCCGGCGGGGTT
>CAYZEL010000166.1:0-4990 GCA_964477515.1 uncultured Microbacterium sp. | reverse complement strand
GATCGCGCCCACGAGCGCGCTCATGTCGTGACCGTCGACGTGGATGACGTTCCATCCGAAGGCCACCCACTTGTCGGGGTAGGGCTCGAGGACGACGCGCTCTTCGTCGAAGCTCGTCATGAGCTGGTGGTTGCGGTCGATGAACGCGACCAGGTTGCCGAGCTTGTTCGAGCTGGCCACGAGCGCGGCCTCCCAGACGGAGCCCTCACCGGTCTCGCCGTCGCCCATCAGGGTGACGACGCGGTGGGTCTCGCCGCGACCGCGGGCGCTCAGGGCCATGCCGACCGCGAGCGGCAGCCCGTGACCGAGCGAGCCCGTGGACGCCTCGACGCCGGGCAGCTGCACCTTGCAGGGGTGCATGCCGTACGCACTGTCGAGCTGACCGTAGGTGTCGACGATGCCGTCGTAGGAGAAGAATCCGCGGATGGCCATGGCGATGTACATCGCGACGGCGGCGTGACCCTTGCTCAGCACGAAGCGGTCGCGGGCGGGGTTGGCGATGTCGCTCGGGTCGATCGTCAGGCCGTATTCGAACAGCACGGTGAAGATGTCGGCCGACGACAGGTCGCCGCCGATGTGGACCGCGCCCTCATACGTTCCGCACAGGTGCAGCAGCTTCTGCCGCAGTTCGAATGCCAGATCTTCCAGCTGTGCGACGTCGGGGCGCTCGCCTACCGGGACAAGGCTCTCGCGAACCATCCTCTGCCTCCTCGTTGATGACATGGACGTCGATTGTGCTGCATCGCTGCGGCGCTTCGACCTTCTCATTCGACCCTGGGGGCCGACGAAAGGAGACGCTAGCACGATCTCCTTTACAGGTAAACAAGAATGCAGGTAAACTTCAGGAAGTCGATGAGGACTTTGTCAATACCCGCGACCGACACCCGAATCCCGTGCCATCATGGCGCTGGTGCAGGCAACTCGATCCGGTTCGACAGGCACGCAGAGTCCGACAGACACGCACGATTCGACAACACGCAGAGTTCGACAGACACAGAGTTCGACAGACACACAGAGAGGTGGGTGGTCGGTTTGTCCGACACGTTGAGTACTGAGGCCCCGGTTCGTACGGGACTGTTCATCGGGGGCGAGGAGCGCCAGACGGCGGAGACGATCTCCGTCGCCGACCCGGCAAAGCCCGGAGTCGTCGTGGGCGAGGCGGCCTCCGCTTCGGCCGATGACGTCGCCGACGCGGTCGCCGCGGCCAAGGCGGCCTATCCGGCGTGGTCGTCGCTCTCCGCGGCCGAGCGCGCCCGCCAGATGGCGGAAGCCATCGCCGGAATCGCCGACGAGCGCGACACGGATGCCGCCATCCTGTCGCAGGAGAACGGCAAGATCCGCATGGAGGCCTGGGTCGACGCCCTCGTCTTCGAGATCCGCTGGAACCTCGCGCTGATGATCGCTGACGAGGTCGACACCGGCAAGACGCTCCCCGTCGTGCCGGGCATCCCCGTCTCGACCGAGGTGACCTACCAGTCGCTCGGCGTCACCACGATCATCGTGCCGTTCAACTGGCCGATCGCGATCCTCGCGGCATCCCTGCCCCACGCCCTGCTCGCCGGTAACACCGTCATCGTGAAGCCGCCGCCCTCGGCGCCCCTCGCGACGACGCGCGTCGTCCAGCGGGTGGCCGAGAAGCTGCCGGCGGGCGTGCTGAACGTCGTCACCGGACGCGACGAGAACATGGGCGCGCTGATCCAGAACCCGGACATCGCGAAGGTGTGCTTCACCGGGTCGGTCAACGGCGGCAAGCGCATCATGGAGATGGCGGCCAAGTCCCTCACCCGCGTCACGCTCGAGCTGGGCGGGAACGACGCGGCGATCTTCACCGAGGACGCCATCATCGATGACGTGCACCTCGACCGCCTGTACGCGGCGATCTTCGACTCGACCGGCCAGATCTGCATGAACGCCAAGCGCGTCTATGTGCACCGGTCCCGGATGCAGGAGGTCGTCGACGGGCTGTCGGCTCGCCTCGAGAAGGCCGTCATCGGCTACGGGCTCGATGAGGGCACCACGATGGGCCCCCTGCACTCCCCCGTGCAGAAGGCATTCGTCGCCGAGATCATCGAAGAGGCGAAGGACTCCGGCGCGACGGTGCTCGAGTTCGGCGAGCTCCCCGGCGGAGACCTCGCGGGCGGCAACTTCCTGCGCCCCGCGATCGTCGTCGACCCCGACCCGTCGCTCCGCGTCGTGACGCAGGAGCAGTTCGGTCCGGTCATCCCGATCCTGCCGTTCGACACGGAAGAAGAGGCCGTCCGAGCCGCGAACGACACCTGGGGCGGGCTGTGCGGCAGCGTCTGGACCGCCGACCCCGAGACGGCCACGCGCATCGGCAGCCAGCTCGTGTGCGGCTACGTCTGGGTCAACGACCACGGCGCCACCCGCCTCGACCTGCGTGCACCGTTCGGTGGCATGAAGCAGTCGGGTATGGGGCGCGAACAGGGCATCGAGGGAATCCGGGCGTTCCAGGACACCCGGTCGATCGGGACGATCGACCCCGAGGCACTCGCAGCGATGGCGCACTGAGCGACCCGCTCGGCGCGGCGCTCGGCTCCACACGGGGCCGGGCGCCGCGCCATACCGATCCTCGATGGCGGGCTCGTGGCCACCCGGCACGCGACAGAGAAGGACTTCGATGACGAACATCCCCCCGGTGGACGATGCCGAGCGCCATCCCGACATCGTCACCGAGCCCCTCCCGAACTCCATCGACCCCGATCACTTCACACCGCGACTGCTGGCACTCCTGTCCAACGCGCTCGTCTGGAGGGAATCGCACGAATTGCGTCGGCGGTTCGGGCTCGGCACGAACGACTGGCGCGTCATCTCTTCGCTCGGGCTACGCCCCGGAATGTCGGCGACCGAGATCGCCGACTTCGCGGCGATGAACAAGGCCGTCGTATCCAAGAGCGTCAGCGTCCTCACCGAGCGTCGCCTCATCGTGCTGCTCGATGGCCCGCGCGGTTCGCGCCCGATGTTCCTCACGCGCGCGGGCGCCGAGATGCACGAGCTCATGATGCCGATCTCGTTGCGCGGTCAAGAGATCATGCTTTCGCACCTCGCCCCCGACGACATCACCCGCCTGAATGACCTGCTCCTGGCGATGCTGCAAGAGACCAGAGAACTCATGACGCTCGAAAGCGAGGCGGTCGTCGACCGCAGCGTCGGACCGTGAGGCCGCGGGCCGGCAACCCTCGTTCGTGTATCCGGCTTCCGCAGGAGCCACTAACATGGCGAACAGTTGACAGTTAAACTGAAATGCGGAATCACGAGGGAGTGACCGGACGTGGAATACAGGTTCCTGGGGAACAGCGGGTTCAAGGTCTCGGAGATCACCTACGGGAACTGGATCACGCACGGCTCGCAGGTCGAGAACGACGCGGCCATCGAGACCGTGCGTGCGGCCCTCGACGTCGGCATCACCTCCTTCGACACCGCGGACGTCTACGCGAACACCGCCGCCGAGGTCGTTCTCGCGGATGCCCTGAGGGGTCAGCGCCGCGAGTCTCTCGAGATCTTCACCAAGGTCTACTTCCCGATCGGGGTCTTCGGGGCCAATGACTCGGGTCTGAGCCGCAAGCACATCATGGACGGCATCCACGGCTCGCTGCGCCGCCTCGGGACCGACTACGTCGATCTGTATCAGGCGCACCGCTACGACCACGAGACACCTCTGGAAGAGACGATGCAGGCCTTCGCCGACATCGTCCGCCAGGGCAAGGCGCTCTACATCGGCGTCTCGGAGTGGACCGCCGACCAGCTCCGCGCCGGCCACGCACTCGCGAAGGAACTCAAGATCCAGCTGGTCTCCAACCAGCCCCAGTACTCGATGCTCTATCGCGTCATCGAGGGCGTCGTCGTTCCCACGAGTCGTGAGCTGGGCATCTCGCAGATCGTCTGGTCGCCCGTCGCGATGGGCGTCCTCACCGGCAAATACCTGCCGGGCCAGCCCGTCCCGGACGGGAGCCGGGCGACCGACGCGACCGGTGGGTTCTTCATCAAACGCTTCCTCGAGGACGACGTGTTGACGGCGGTGCAGAGGCTGCGACCGATCGCCGAGCAGACGGGGCTGACGATGGCTCAGCTCGCGATCGCGTGGGTCCTGCAGAACGACAACGTGGCCGCCGCGCTCGTGGGTGCGTCCCGACCGCAACAGCTGAAGGACAACGTCAAGGCCGCGGGCGTGCGCCTCGATGCCGACACGATGGCCGCGATCGATGCCGCGCTCGCGGGCGCGGTCGTGGACGATCCCGCCCTGACCGAGAAGTCCTCACCGCGCACCCGCTGGAAGGACTGACATGGGCTCGATCATCCCCTTCGCCGTCGACGTTCCCGACGACGACATCGACGACCTGCGCGCTCGCCTGGGGCGGGCCCGCTGGTCCGACTCCGCAACGGACGACTGGTCGTGGGGCACCCCGCCCACCGCGCTGCGCGCACTCATCGACGAATGGACGAACACCTACGACTGGCGCGGCACCGAGCGCCGATTCAACGAGCAGGAACAGTATCTCGTGGAAGCCGGTGGCACGCGCATCCACGTCGTCCGCGCGGGGACGCCCGGCGCCCAGCCGCTCATGCTCGTGCACGGTTGGCCGGATGGCTTCCTGCGCTTCGAGAAGGTGCTCCCCCTGTTGGCCGACCGGTTCGACATCGTCATCCCGAGCCTGCCCGGCTACGGTTTCTCGGATCGGCCGTCGCAGCCGGGCTGGGGACCGGTCACCGTGGCCGGGGCGTTCGACGAGGTCATGGCGGCGTTCGGGTTCGACCGCTACGTCGCGCACGGGAGCGATCACGGGAGCGCCATCGTGGAAGCGCTCGGCGCCCTGCGGCCCGATCGTGTCGTCGCGCTGCACCTCGGCGACGTTCCCGCCTGGCGTCGGTACACGATCGATCCCTCTGCGCACGGCGAGGCCGTACGGGCCTACGCCGAGACCGGCGCGACGTGGTTCGCGACCGAGGGAGCGTACGCGGCCGAGCACCGCAC
>CAYZEL010000165.1:0-5106 GCA_964477515.1 uncultured Microbacterium sp. | reverse complement strand
ACCACCCTTCTGATCGGCAGGTGGAGCCATGCCTCGTGTTCGCATCGAGCGATCTCAGCAACGTCCCGACCAGCAGCAGCTAGGCATCCCGCAACTCGCCTCTGTACACTGATTGCGTGCTGTCCTGTCGTTGTTGCCGCTGAGTGCTTCGCACTCGCCTCGACGACCCCTGACAACATCCCGCGACGACGTCGCGGCCCCGCAGCTTGGACACATCCCGTGCGATACGCGCAGAGCGTCACCGATCTGATCGGCAACACCCCCCTCGTCCGCCTGAACAACGTCACCGAGGGCATCGCCGCGACGGTGCTCGCGAAGGTCGAATACTTCAACCCCGGCGGGTCATCCAAAGACCGCATCGCGGCGAACATCCTCGATGCCGCTGAGCGTGACGGACTGATCGGCCCCGGCGGCACGATCGTCGAACCGACGAGCGGCAACACGGGCGTCGGTCTCGCCCTCGTCGCCCAGCAGCGCGGGTACCGGATGATCTTCGTCGTCCCCGACAAGTTCGCGGGCCCGAAGGTCGCCGTCCTCGAGGCATACGGCGCCGAGGTCGTCGTCACCGACACGAGCGTTCCCCCCGAGGATCCGCGCTCGTACTACAGCGTCTCCGACCGGCTGGCGCGCGAGATCCCGGGCGCATTCAAGCCCAACCAGTTCGCGAACCAGAACGGCCCCCGCGCGCACTACGAGACGACCGGCCCCGAGATCTGGAGCGCGACCGACGGGCGCGTCACCCACTTCGTCGCGGGCGTCGGCACCGGCGGCACCATCACCGGAACCGGTCGATACCTGCGCGAGGTCTCGGACGGTCGAACCCGGATCGTCGGGGTCGACCCGGTGGGATCGATCTACTCCAGTTCCGACATTCATGGTTACAAGGTCGAGGGCGTGGGCGAGGACTTCTGGCCCGAGACATTCGACCCGTCGGTCGTCCACGAGTGGCAGCGTGTGACGGATGCGGAGTCGTTCGGCATGACGCGCCGCCTGGCCCGCGAAGAGGGCCTGCTCGTGGGCGGATCGAGCGGGATGGCCGTCGTCGGCGCACTCCGCGCGGCGCGAGAACTCCCGGCCGATGATGTCGTCGTCGTGCTGCTTCCCGACCACGGGCGCGGCTACCTCGGCAAGATCTTCGACGACGGCTGGATGACCGAGAACGGCTTCCCGATCGACGACCCCGCACCATCCGCAACGCACGCCGCTGGAGGCATCCGATGAACGCATCCGACTTCGGTGGCTTCGAGAGCCTCGCCATCCACGCGGGCCAGGAGTTCGACCCGACCACGGGTGCTGTCATCCCACCCGTCCACTTCTCCACGACCTATGCGCAGGACGGAATCGGTGGACT
Source organism: uncultured Microbacterium sp. (assembly GCA_964477515.1). Taxonomy (GTDB): domain Bacteria; phylum Actinomycetota; class Actinomycetes; order Actinomycetales; family Microbacteriaceae; genus Microbacterium. Next base: position 3,755 of record CAYZEL010000165.1, on the reverse strand, counting down.
CCGCGGTGGCTACGAGTACGGTCGCAGCGGCAACCCGACCCGCACGGCGCTCGAGACCCAGCTCGCGGCCATCGAGGGCGGAAGCCACGCCCTGTCGTTCGCCTCGGGACTCGCCGCAGAGGACGCCCTGCTGCGCTCGGTGCTGAAGCCGGGCGACGAGGTGCTGCTCGGCAACGACGTCTACGGCGGCACGTACCGGCTGATCGCCCGCGTCCTCGCCCCGTGGGGTGTCGGCTTGCGGGTGGTCGACATGAGCGACCTGGAGCAGGTCGCCGCGGCGCTCGAAGAACGCCCCGCGCGGATGGTCTGGGTCGAGACCCCCAGTAACCCGCTCCTGCGTATCACCGACATCGAAGGGCTCGCCCGCCTCGGACACGCGGCCGGCGCCGTCGTCGTGGTCGACAACACATTCGCCTCTCCCGCGCTTCAGCGCCCGCTCTCGCTCGGGGCCGACGTGGTCGTGCACTCGACGACCAAGTACCTCGGCGGGCACTCGGACGTCGTGGGTGGCGCGCTCGTCATGAACGACGACGCTATCGCCGAGCAGGCCCGCTTCCTGCAGTTCGCGGCGGGCGCGGTCTCCGGTCCGCTCGACGCGTGGCTCCCGACCCGCGGGATCAAGACGCTCGGCGTGCGCATGCAGCGCCCCAGCGAGAACGGCGACGCGGTCGCCCGTTTCCTCGACTCCCACCCGAGCGTCGCGCGCGTCTACTATCCCGGGCTCGAATCCCACCCGGGTCACGAGCTTGCGGGACGGCAGATGTCGGCCTTCGGCGGCATCGTCTCGCTCGCTCTGCCGGATGCGGCGACCGCCCGCCGCTTCGCCGAATCCACGCGCCTGTTCACGCTCGCCGAGTCGCTGGGCGGTGTCGAATCGTTGCTCAATTATCCCGACGCCATGACCCATGCATCCGTGCGCGGCACGGAGCTCGCGGTGCCGGAAGAGGTCGTCCGCCTGTCCGTGGGAATCGAGAGCCGCGACGACCTTCTCGCCGACCTCGAGCAGGCCCTCGCCGCGGCGAGCTGATCGATATGACGGACGACGTCCTCGGGCAGCGATACGGCGGTGCCGCGCCGGTGTCCATCGCGCCCGCCAACGACGTCATCGCGCTGCTGCAGCGCCATCGATCGGTTCGCAGCTTCACCGATGAGGGGATCGACGACGACACCGTCGCGCTCATCGTGTCTGCGGCGCAGTCGGCCGCGACGAGTTCCAACATGCAGGCCTGGTCCGTGATCGAGGTGCGCGACCCCGATCACAAGGCCGCCGTCTCGGTGCTCGCGGGAGACCAGGCGTTCATCCGCGCGGCTCCGGTCTTCCTCGTCTTCGTCGCGGACTGGGCGCGCCACCGGGCGGTCGCCGCACACCGTGGCGAGACGGCCGAAGGTGTGGATTACATCGAGAGCACCCTCGTCGGATTCATCGATGCCGCACTTGCCGCCCAGAACGCGACGGTTGCGGCCGAATCGCTCGGACTCGGTGCCGTCTACGTCGGCGCCGTGCGGAACCGGCCCGAGGAGTTGGCGGACCTGCTGCAGCTGCCGCCCGGCGCCTTCCCCGTCATGGGGGTGGCGATCGGTCACCCCGACCCCACAGATCGCGCGGGCATCAAACCGCGGTTGCCGCAGGATGTCGTCCGACACCGAGAGACCTACCGTCCCGCGCCGGACGGGTCGATCGTCGACTACGACGCCGCGGTGCGTAGCTACTACGCCGGGCAGGGGACATCCCACGGATGGATCGGCACGATCCTCGGGCGCATCCGCAGTGCGACGACGCTGCGTGGACGCGAACAGCTCCGGTCCGCGCTCGAGCGCCGGGGACTCCCCTCGAAGTGAGCGGGACTCGCGCGCGTCAGGCGCCGGCGTCCACGAAGCCCGTCGATTCACGGGCGACGATGCGAAAGTCGGGCTTGAGGGTGCGCGGCGGAAGACGCTCGCCCCTCTCGTTGATTCGCTCGATCAAGAGGTCGACGGCAAGTGTCGCGATCTCGTCGCGCCCGGAATCGACGCTCGACAGGGACGGCACCGAGAACTGCGCCTCGTCGATGTTGTCGAAACCGATGACCGCGACCGCAGAGGGCACCCCGATGCGCGCTTCGCCGAGCGCACGCAGCGCCCCGAGCCCCAGGGCATCGTTGAGGGCGAACACGGCGTCGAACGCGATCCCCTCGTCGAGCAACCGGCGGGTGGCGTCCGCTCCGGCGGCACGGTTCCAGTGTTCGGTGGGCCGCTCGAGTTCCGGTGAGACGTCGAGCCCGGCGCCACGCAGAGCTGCTCGATAGCCGTCCAGACGCAGGCTCGCCGAACTGGTCTCGTCCCGCGTGCCGGTCCGAACTCCGTCCCGCGAAGCGGGGTCGGCTCCGATGACCGCGATCCGGCGCCGACCGCCCCGCAGGAGGTGCTCGACGGCTGCCCGCGCCGACGAGGTGTTGTGCATCGTGACGTGGTCCGCCGGTCCGCCGAAGATCCTCTCCCCGAGCAGCACGAGGGGGAAGTCGACGTCGAGCACCGCGGCATCGCTCTGCCCCAGGCTGATGGGGCTGAAGAGGAGGCCGTCCATGAAGCGGCGACGACCCCCCGAGACGGCAAGCAGCTCCGCATCCCGATCTCCGCTGGTCTGCTCGACCATCACGCCGAGGCCGCGCCGCTCGGCGGCTCGGATGATGGAGTCGGCCAGCTCGGCGAAGTAGTTCTCGCGCAGCGCGGGAACCGTGAGGCCGATCACGCCCGTGCGGCCCGAACGCAATCCGCGCGCCGACAGATTGGGACGGTACCCGAGGTGGTCGATCGCGTCGAGCACCCGTTGACGGGTGTCCGCCCGAACATGCGGATAGTCGTTTACCACGTTCGAGACGGTCTTGATCGAGACCTGTGCCGCTCGCGCGACATCATGCATCGTGGGGCCCATCGATGCTCCTGTCGTCGAATCGGTCTCGCAAACTCTATCCGGCCGTATTGACAGACACGATCGGCGTCGGAGTAGTCTTTACAACGTTGATATACAACGTTGTAAATCGAAAGAGGACCATGATCAACGCACGCCTGACGATCGACCCCCACTTCGCGGTCGGACCGGTCAACCGCCGCCTGTTCGGTTCGTTCGTCGAGCATCTCGGGCGCTGCGTCTACGACGGGATCTATGAGCCCGGCCACGAGACTGCCGACGAGAACGGATTCCGAGGCGACGTCGTGGAGCTCGTGCGTGAACTCGGCGTCTCGGCGGTCCGCTACCCGGGTGGCAACTTCGTCTCGGGCTATCGCTGGGAGGATGGGGTCGGGCGGCGCGACGAGCGGCCGCGACGACTCGAACTGGCCTGGCACTCGACCGAGACGAACCAGATCGGGCTCGACGAGTTCGCCACCTGGATGAAGCTGATCGACGCCGAGCTGATGTACGCCGTCAACCTCGGCACCCGCGGTGTGCTCGAAGCGCTCGACGTGCTCGAGTACGCCAACATCCCGGCCGGCACGGCGCTGTCCGACATGCGCGTCGCGAACGGATACGCCGATCCCCACAACGTGCGGATGTGGTGCCTGGGCAACGAGATGGACGGCCCGTGGCAGCTCGGCCACAGCACGGCCTACGAGTACGGACAGCTGGCGTCGAAGACCGCGAGCGCCATGCGCCAGATCGACCCCGGCCTCGAGCTGGTCGTGGGCGGCAGCTCGGGCGCGCAGATGCCGACGTTCGGCGAGTGGGAGCGGGTCGTGCTCGAGGCCACCTACGACGACGTCGATTACATCTCATGCCA
>CAYZEL010000164.1:0-5124 GCA_964477515.1 uncultured Microbacterium sp. | reverse complement strand
GGCATGGACGGCGTGGCAGCTCCCGGAGATGATCAGCCGGACATCAACGCCGACGAGATCGGGGAGAGCCTCGCCGTCACCGTCCCGTCGAGCTGATCGCGGGCCTCTCGTCCGTCAGGCCGAACGTGCCGGGATGCGTGCGGCGCGCGCGTACTGCGCCGGCCAGAGGTCGACGCCCTCGCCGAGCTCGACGGCGGCGCGCAGCCCGAAGTGCGGGTCGCGCAGCCATTCGCGCGCGGCGAAGATGGCGTCGGCCTCGCCGGCCTGCAGGATCTCTTCGGCCTGCGATCCCTCGGTGATCGACCCGACCGCGCTGACGACGAGACCGGTCTCGCGGCGGACGTGCGCGGCGAGAGGCACCTGATAGCCCGGGCCGGGCACGATCTGCTGGTGGGCGACGAGTCCGCCGCTCGAGATGTCGAACAGGTCGGCGCCCGCTTCGGCGGCCCAGACGGAAACGGTCGCGGTGTCTTCGACGTTCCAGCCGCCCGCGGCGGCATCGGTTCCCGAGAAGCGCACGAGCAGGGGCACGGCGTCGCCGACCTCGGCACGGACGCCCGCGACGATGCGCAGCAGCAGCCGGGCGCGGTTCTCGAGGCTGCCGCCGTACTCGTCGGTGCGGTGATTGCTGAGCGGCGAGAGGAACTCGTGCAGCAGGTAGCCGTGCGCGGCGTGGATCTCGAGCACGTCGAAGCCGGCCTCGACCGAGCGGCGCGCCGCGGAGACGAAGCCCTCGACGACCGCCTCGATGCCGGCCGCGTCCAGTGCCCGGGGTTCTGCGTACCCCTCGAAGGGGATCGCGGAGGGCGCGAACGTGGTCCAGCCGCCCTCATCGAGACCGACACTGCCGTGGCCACGGCCCGCGAAGGGCCACCACGTCGAGGCCTTGCGTCCGGCGTGCGCAAGCTGAATACCGGCCGCCGCTCCGCGTGCGTGGATCGACGCCACGATCGGGGCCCAGGCATCCCGTTGTCCGTCCGTCCAGATGCCCGTGTCCCGCGGCGAGATGCGTCCCTCGGCGACGACCGCGGTCGCCTCGGCGACGATCAGGCCGGCGCCACCGGACGCGAACTGGGACAGGTGGACGTGGTGCCAGTCGTTCGGCACGCCCTCTTCGGCGCTGTACATGCACATGGGCGCGACCCATAGCCGGTTGGCGATTTCGGTTGCGCGGATGGTCATGGGCTGGAACAGCAGACTCACGGGGGCTCCTCGGGGATGATGCCTCGGCGGTAACGTGGGGGGATGCCTCACGTGTCGCGGTGGTCCGCAGCCGACACGGCCGCGCACCTGCAGAGGCCAACGGGCGACGACGACAAGTATTCCCGCGGCGTCGTCGGAATGCGAACGGGCTCGGTCGCCTACCCGGGCGCGGCGGTGCTCGGTGTCGAGGGCGCGTGGCGGGCGGGCGCGGGAATGGTGCGCTACGTCGGACCGGATGCCGCCGCATCCCTCGTCCTCGCGCGACGCCCCGAGACGGTGCGCGCTGCGGGGCGCGTTCAGGCCTGGGTGGTCGGCTCGGGGATGCCCGATGGTGCATCGGCCGAGGACGTCGCCGGTGGGCCGGATGCCGATGCGGTCGGCCTCGACGAGATCCTGACCGGGCGGGAGCCCGTCGTCGTCGACGCGGGTGCGCTGGGGTTGCCCGGGGCGACCGCGCCGCGGGTCTTGACCCCCCATCGCGGCGAGCTCGCCCGGCTGCGCACCAGGCTCGGGCTGCCGGCCGAGTGGTCGGATGACGCGGCGGCCGCACGCGAGACCGCGGCGGTGACGGGGGCGACGGTCCTGCTCAAGGGCGCGCGGACCTGGGTCGCCACGCCGGGCGGATGGCTGGGACTCGTCGAGTCCGGAGCGCCCTGGCTCTCGACCGCGGGGACGGGCGACGTTCTCGCCGGCGTCGTCGGCGCGCTCCTGGCTGCACGCAGCTCCGCCGCGATCGCCGACCCCGAGATCCTCGGCCCCCTGGCCGCCTCCGCGGCGTGGCTGCACGGTGCCGCCGGCCGACTCGCCTCGGGGATGGCGCCGATCGAACCCGATGCCGACGGCGGCGGACCCGGCAGGATGCCCGGGCATCCGCTCGTCGCCCTGGACGTCGCCGAGGCGATCCCCGCCGTGTGGGTGCGACTTTCGGCGTGACTCGGGGCGAGCAACCGCGGCATGGCGGGCGGGCACGTATCGCCCGCTTAGGATGAGCGGGTGTCGGGTGGAATGTGGCGGGCGTGGATGAAGAACCGCACTGTTCTCTGGACCGGCTTCGCGGTGGTTCACCTGACGATCGCCGTCCTCGGCTGGACCCTCCCGAACCAGCCGATGGGCGACGTCTACCTGGTTTACGAACCGTGGGCGAACGACGCGCTCGACGGCCGCGAGATCGTCGGCATCACGGCCCCGTTCGTGTACCCGCAACTCGCGCTCGTGCCCATGATCCTCGCGCGGGCCCTCGCATGGATCGGCGGGTACGTCCTCGCCTGGTCGATCGTCGTGATCGCGCTGAACGCCATCGCCTTCGCCGTGCTGGTCGGACGGGGGCGCTCGCGCGCACGGGTATCGGCGGCCTGGTTCTGGCTCGCCTACGCGCTGGTGCTCGGGCCGATCGGGATGTATCGGATCGACGCCATCACGGTGCCGCTCGCGGTGCTGGGACTTCTCTGGCTCGCCGGCCGACCCGCCGTGGCCGCCGCGCTCCTGACGATGGCGATGTGGATGAAGGTGTGGCCGGCGGCTTTGATCGCCGCCGCCGTCGTCGCCCTGCGTCGCCGCCTGGCGGTGATCGCGTCCGCCGCCATCGTGACCGCGCTCGTGCTGGGTGTGATCATCGCCCTGGGCGGGTGGTCGCATGCCTTCGGCTTCATCGGCGAGCAGACGGGGCGTGGACTGCAGCTCGAGGCGCCCGTGAGTGCGTTCTATATGTGGCAGGCCGTGGCGGGGGTCCCGGGATCCTTCCCCTTCTACGACGACGAGGTTCTGACATACCAGGTGACCGGCCCGAACGTGGATGTGGTGATCGCCGCCATGACGCCGCTGCTCGTGCTTGCGGTCGCGGCGGTCGCCGGGCTGGGAGCGTACAAGGCGTGGCGGGGCGCGTCCTATGCGCGACTGCTGCCGCCGCTCGCCCTCGCGCTCGTGCTCGCATTCATCGTGTTCAACAAGGTCGGTTCGCCTCAGTTCCAGGCGTGGCTGATCGCGCCCCTCGTGCTCTGGATCGTGCTGGACCGGACGCGCGCCAGCACCGCCGCCGCGCTGTCGTTGGTCAGCGCCACCCTGACGCTGGTCGTCTACCCGATCGTGTACGGGGGTGTGCTGAACCTCCAACCCGTTCCGGTCGCCTTGCTCACCGCGCGGAACACCCTGACGATCGTCCTGCTCGTCGTCGCCGTCACCGCGATCGTCCGTGTACCGGTTCGCCTGGCATCGACGGTCACGGCGCCCACGCGTGACGCTGGTCGAGTCCTGCCCGCCCCCTGACCCTCGGGAGAATCATGCTCATCGCCTTCTCGGTCGCCCCCAGCGGTGCCCCCCTCGGTTCCACGGGCGATGGTGCCGACGCCCTCGGCGCCGTCGATGGTTCCGTGCATGACGCCGTCGCAGCCGCGGTGCGCGTCGTTCGCGATTCGGGACTGCCGCATCGCACCAGCTCGATGTTCACCGAGATCGAGGGGGACTGGGACGAGGTCTTCGACGTCGTCCGGCGGGCCACCGAGGCCGTGATGCCCTTCGGGTCCCGCGTGTCGCTCGTCCTGAAGGCGGACATCCGCCCGGGCTACACCGGCGAACTCGACGGCAAGCTCGAGCGCCTCGAGATGGCGCTGTCCGAGACGGACGACTAAAGCCGTCTCCTCGGACGCGCCGACCCGTCCGGGGAGAAACCGCCGGTGCCGACACGGGCTCTTGAATCGGGCTCCCGCGCGGCGGATACTCGGAAATGGCGCGTCGCGCTCCGTCGTGCCGGCGAAAGGAATCCCGCCATGGATGAACGGCACGGGTCGGGATCGGGAACCGCGGCCGACCCCTGGACGCTGAAGACGGCGCCGCTGACGTCCGCCTACACGATGTACCGCGACGAGACGAGTGAACCTCCACTGCTGGTGTGCCAGGTCGGGACGACGAAGCTGACATATCTGGCGCGGGCGATCGAGGACCTTCATGTCGAGCTGCTGCGGCGTGGCGACTGGGTCGCGCTCGGTGCCGCCGACGAGGGAAAAGAGCCCGCGACCGACACGGTCGAAGCCTGGGGAAGGTGGGAGGGCAATCCTGTCGGCGGCTGGTACGGGCAGCGCAAGGGATACCGCGGACGCTTCGGTATGTACCTGCCGCCCCTGCTCGAGACGCTCGGACTCGTCGAGCTGGAGCACAACGCGCGGAACAACCGTGTTCGTGCTCTCGTGACAGGGTGAAACCGCGCACTCGAATCGATTCGATTGCCGCGGTAGGATCGCTCGGTGACTTCCGCCGTACCTTCCCGCGCCTCCTCTCGTCGTATCGCCGCCTGGGCTCTCGTTTCGCTGGCCGTGGGAAGCTTCGGCATCGGCATGACCGAGTTCGTCATCATGGGCCTGCTGCCCGAGATCGCTCGCGACCTGCTGCCGAGCGCGTGGGCGATCTCGCCGGACGACGCCATCGCGCAGGCTGGCTGGCTCATCTCGCTCTACGCGCTGGGCGTCGTCGTGGGCGCTCCCACGATTTCCGGGCTCGTCGCACGCTTTCCGCGCAACCGGGTGATCGTGGCGCTCGCCGCGGCCCTGACCCTGTTCACGGTGCTCACGGTCATCGCACCGACGTTCGAACTCGTCGCTCTGTCGAGGTTCTTCGCCGGGCTGCCGCACGGCGCCTTCTTCGGCATGGGTGCGCTGATCGCCGCCGACGTGCTCGGACCGGGCAAGCGCGCGAAGGGCGTCGCGATCGTGCTGATGGGGCTGACGGTCGCCAACGTCGTCGGTGTGCCGGTCGGTACGTTTCTCGGACAGGTGAGCGGATGGCGCCTGGCCTTCCTGGTCGTCGCGGTGATCTTCGCGGCCGGCACCGTGATGGTGTGGATGTTCGTGCCGGCGCACGAGGGCGATAACGGGCGCACGTTCCGTGCGGAACTGGGGGTGTTCCGCGTGGGTCAGGTGTGGCTCACGCTGG
>CAYZEL010000163.1:0-5302 GCA_964477515.1 uncultured Microbacterium sp. | reverse complement strand
GCAGGCCGGCAACCTGCAGGTCTCCTAGCGGAACTCGCCCCGGGCGTGGGCGAGGATCATCCGCGCGACGGGCGCAGGGTTGGCGATCATCGCCTCGTGTCCGCGTTCGGGGATCTCGCGCATGTGCGCGCGGGGAAGCAGCCGGGTGACCTCCACCACCCACTCGTGCGGGCACACCCGGTCGTCGGCGCCCCGCAGCACGAGGGCATCCGCACGCACTTCGGGCAGAGTCAGTTCGATCCGATGGTCGAGCATCACGCGCAGTTTGCGGAGGAACCATCGCGGCCCGGTCTTGATGTATTGCAGGGCGCCGAGCCAGATCACGCGGGGGTTCTCGTCGATGAGGTCCTGGAGCATCCGCCACGCCTGCCTCCACGCGGTTCGCTCGGAGGCGTTCACGGTCGGAGAGATCAGGACGACGCGGTCGCAGATCGCCGGATTCCTCGCGACGGCCTCCGCGACGACCTGCGTACCCATCGAATGCCCGACGAGCAGGGGATCGTCGATGCCGAGATGCTCCACGAACGCGACGATCAGGTCGCCGGAGTCTGCCATCGTGCGCGGTATCGGCGGCTCGGGGGATTCGCCGAACCCGGGCAGATCGAGGGCGAACACGCGCCCGACGACGGCGAGTTCTCGCGCGAGTCCACGGAAGACGGTGTGGCCCATGCCGATGCCGTGCACGAGGACGAAATTCGGACCGCCGAGCGTGCCGGTCGCCTCGTAGAAGATCTCCTGGTCTCCGAGGCGAATCGTGCGATCGCGCGGCTCGGACACGTCTTCACCATCCGGCGGGGCGTCGTTCCTCGGCACCTCGCGAGCCTAGCCGCGGTCGCGGTCAGCTCGTCGTGGCCGAGTCGTTCTCAGACCGCGCCGCCGTACCGGTGGCGTCCTCCGTGCCCGTGGCGTCCTCGCGAGCACGCTGCTCCGCCCGCCGTGCCCGACGACCCGTGACGCCGCGACGGATGGCCCACACGATGACCCCGACGACGACGGCCACGGCGATCCACGGCAGCAGGAATCCGAGTCCGATCACGATGCCGTTCAGCGTCGCGATCAGGCCGTTCCAACCCGCGACCAGCCCGTCGCCGAACCCGGCGGGGTCTGCCGCGACGGTCTCACGGTCGAGCGTCAGATCCACGCTCAGGCTCGACATCGCGACCTGGCTTTCGAGCATCTCGAGCTGCTGCTGGTACGACTCCAACGTCGCCTGACGCTCGGCCAACGCAGACTCGGCGGCGATCAGATCGGCGACTGTCGCACTCTGCGACATCAGCTCGGTCAAACGGGCGACGGATGCCTCGGCCGACGTGATCCGCGCGCGAAGGTCCACGGCCTGATCGGTCACGTCCTGCCGTGAGACATTCGACGCCGTGACCTCGCCCAGGGCCCCGAGCTCGTCCATCGTCTCGGTCAGCTGATCGGCCGGGACGCGGACCTGAATCCATGCCCCGTTCGGCGACGCGGGCATCGTCCTGCCGTCGGCATCCATCACCAGGCCGTTCGACCCGACGTTCAGGCTCTCGACGTAACCGCCGCGCGAATCGGCCACATCGGCGACCGTGGCGGCTGCCGCGTCGATGTCGTCCACGCGCAGGCTGAGCGAGCCGGACGCGATCAGCTCGCGAGCGCCGGATGCGTCGGCCGCGCTGTCCGTACCGTCGCGCGTGCTCATGCCGCCGGATGTCGAGCTGCCGTCGGCGGCGCCTCCGAGAGCATCCCCGCCGAGCGTCACGCCCTCCGCGGACTCGGGAACGACGGAAACGTCGCCCTGCTGAACCTGACCGATGAGGGGTTGCCCGGCCTCGTTCGACGCCCCCGAGAAGCCCGAGAACCCGCCCGCGATCGACGGCCCGATCAGCGCGGCGATGACGACCACGCCGACCGCCGCGCCGGCTCCAGCCCACGCCCGACCCCGCCGAGCGCTGCGCCGACGTCTGTCCGCGCCGATCTCGGCGAAGACCGCGGACTCGATCCGCGCGATGGTTTCGTCCGTCACCTCGGGAAGCGCGTCGCGGTCCGAGGCATCCTGCGTCGTGTTCATGTGGTCTCTCCGATCGCCGTCCGCATGCGCGTGCGGATTCGCGAGAGACGATTGCGGACCACACCGTGCGGCACGCCGAGCTCGTCCGCGGCGGCCTGGTAGGCGTACCCGCCCGAGGCGCACAGCAGGAAGATCTCGCGATCCAGCGGCGACAGCCCGTCGACCTCGCGCAGGATCCGCTCGGCCATCTCGGCGTCGATGATCTGCTGCTCGACGTCGATGGTGTCCGGCAGCGTCTCGTCGGCGACGGCGCCCGTGTGCTCACGGTCGCGCCGACGGGCACGCATCCGATTCGCCGCCTGGAATCGGCAGATCGTGCTGAGCCAGGGGAGCAGCGAATCGCTCGCCAGCTCGAGCGCGGGCAGCTTCCGCCAGGCCACCACGAACGTCTCCTGCGTGACGTCCTCGGCGTCCGAGGCATCCTGCAGCAGGCGATGCGCGATCCAGTACACGGGCTTCACATACGTCGCGTAGAGGGCACGGAAAGCGTGCTCGCTGCCCGCGGCGGCCTGTGCCACCAGCATCCTGTCGCTCACGTCCACCATCCCGGCCATGTCGTCATCGGTGTGCCGCTCCACGCTCCATGCTCGTCGGTCGGCGTGGCTGGGGCTCATTGTCTCTCACCCTGTAGGTGTCGACATCGCGCGGATCGTCTCAAAGAGATTCGACGGGGGCTAGGCTTGCCGACGCGAGAGGGAGTATCCCGACAGCGCACATCCGTCATCACGGGCCCCGACGAGGCGGCCCCGGGTGTGTGCCGCCCGGCACGATGGGGGCGAGGGAGAGACTTTCGTCTTCGAATGACCCTCCCTCCCGTTGAAAGGCCCTCCATGGACCTGGAACTCCCCCTATGGTTCGAGATCGGCTCGCTCGTCGCGCTGACGCTGATCCTCGCAGCCGATCTGCTGCTAATCCTCAAGCGCCCCCACATCCCCTCGACGCGCGAATCCACGCTCTGGGTCGTGTTCTACGTCACGCTCGCGCTGATCTTCGCGGGCCTGATGTGGGTCTTCGCGGGCGGCGAGTACGCGGGTCAGTTCGTGGCCGGGTGGCTGACCGAGTACAGCCTCTCGATCGACAACCTCTTCGTGTTCGTGCTGATCATCAGCCAATTCGCGGTGCCGCGCCGGTACCCGCAGGAGGTGCTGATGGTGGGCATCATCATCGCGCTCGTGCTGCGCGGTGCGTTCATCCTGGTCGGTGCCGCGGTGATCGAGAACTTCAGCCCGATCTTCTACGTCTTCGGCGCGTTCCTGGTCTGGACCGCGATCCGCCAGGCCTTCCCGGGCGACCACGACGAAGAGGTCAAGCGCGAGAACTTCATCGTGCGGATGCTCCGCCGCACGATCGACATCAGCGATGAGTACGACGGCAAGAAGATCCGCACCGTCGTGAACGGCAAGAAGATGTGGACGCCGATGATCATCGTGTTCGCGGCGATCGGGGTGACCGACCTGCTGTTCGCGATCGATTCGATCCCCGCGATCTTCGGCATCACGACGAGCCCGTTCATCGTGTTCACCGCCAACATCTTCGCCCTGATGGGACTCCGGCAGCTGTACTTCCTTCTCGGCGACCTGCTGGATCGCCTCCGGTACCTGCACTACGGAATCGCGTTCATCCTGGCGTTCATCGGCGTGAAGCTCGTGCTGCACGCGATGCACGTGAACGAGCTGCCGTTCATCAACGGCGGCGAGCACATCGAATGGGCGCCCGAGATCTCGACCTGGACGTCGCTGGGCGTGATCGTCGCGTCCATGGTCGTCGCGACGGTGGCGAGCCTGATCGCCTCGGCCCGCGACCGTCGCGTCGTCGCGGCGGGTGGCGCGGGGACGACGGATGCGGGAGCCACGCCGGATGCGGGAGCCACGCCGGATGCGGGGGCCATGCCGGATGCGGGGGCCATGCCGGATGCGGGAGCCACCGCCGCTGCGGACGGTCAGACCGGGACGGCCGGCACCCCCACCGCGGCGGCCGCTGTCGTGGCGGACGAGAAGGGCACGCCTCCCACGGTCGAGCAGCCCCCGGCACCCGACGCGCGCTGATCCCGAAGCCGCTGACCCGATCGGTCCGCTGACCCCGACCAGTCCCGAACGGTCGCGACTCGCCGCAAGCGATCGACCTCAGGCGGCGAGTCGCGACCGTTCATCACGGCTCCCATCCGCGTGAGATCAGCGCGCGCCTTGTGCGGGTGGCGAGGCCGATGTCGCTCAGCTTCTTGGACGCTCGGATGACGAGCCATCCGGCCTCGGCCAAATCGTTGTAGCGCTCGAGATCATGCGCCCATTGCCACGGGTCCGTGCGGTGCTGATCGCCCTCGTATTCCAGAAGCACGCGCCACGGACGGTAAGCCAGGTCACCGTGAAGGATGCGCCCACGCACGGGTATCGGAGCGTTCAGTTCAGGCTCCGGAAGACCCGCGCGCACGAGGGCCAGCCGCGCGCGCGTTTCGCGGGGTGAGCGGGAACCGGCGCGTACGAGAGCGAGCGCCTGAGCGAGACGTCTCGTGCCGCGCAGGCCCGTGGCGTCGGCGACCGCGTCGGATATCTCGGTGGGTGTTGCGAGCGGCTCCGGCCGCCCGAGGAGTCGATCTCCCGCGATGACGAGTTCGTCGACGGTGAGCAGCGTGGCCAGATCCGCCCAGGTGCGGGCGGGACTCGTCACGCGGAGAGGCCCGAGTAGGGGGGGGGACGGAGTTCGGCTTGCCGTGTGCCCCACTACTCCGGGCCCCCGTGGTGCGCGCCCCTGCACGAGCGTGACGTGCACCCGTTTGTCGGTCTCGAGTCTCGTCGGCACGGGGATGGCGTGGAGTCGGGCAGCGCTGAGGTGTGAAAACACGTGCGAGTCCGACATCAGTTCGGCGTAGGCGAGGTGGTTCGCAAACCAACTGGGATCGTCGGCGGACCGTCGTACTCCCCGGAAAGGTGCCGCGAGATCGCGCCGGTTCAGTCGCGCGCGCGGGACCTCCTGTGCCAACGCGTCCGCCACGGTGAAGGGACCGGAGCGGAGTGCAGGAGGGAGCGGGCGGGGCTCGGACATCCGAGCATCTTCGCGATACGCGGGTGGGTCTCTGCGCCCGCGGACATTGATCGTGGAATCTCGCTTGGCCCGTCGGGGTGGGGAGGATCCCGCATCCCGCGTCCGATCTTCTGCGAACGGTCGCGACTCGCCGCACGGCAGTGGGTACGCGCGGGGAGTCGCGACCGTTCGGTAGGGGCGGACACGCGGCCCACGCTGGCGCCCCCACGCGCGGCGCCC
>CAYZEL010000162.1:0-5350 GCA_964477515.1 uncultured Microbacterium sp. | reverse complement strand
GCGGGCCTGGGCGTCAGAGTCCCCGCGGGGCCCCGTCGTCATCGCGGGATCGGTCGGACTGGCCGGCGGGGCCGTCGCTCTCGCCGCGAGCGAGGGCTGGAAGACCGGGGGAGCGGCGTGAGTGCGGCCGGGCAGGGTCGGCAGCGGCGCCCCCGTGCCAAGCGCAGCCTGACGGCGCAACTCGCGTCGATCGTGCTCGGATTCGAGGCGATCATCGTCTTCCTCGGCGGCCTCGTGATCTTCGGCCTCAAGGTGCTGCCGGCGGGAATCCCCGACTGGGTGGGCGTCGTCGCGGGGGTCGTCGTCGCCGTCGCGATGGTCGCCACGGCCGGACTCGTTCACAAGCCCGCCGGTATCGCGACCGGGTGGGTGCTGCAGGTCATCGTCGCGCTGTCGGCGTTCCTCGTACCCGCCATGCTGCTGATCGCCCTGATCTTCGGCGGCATGTGGGCCTACGCGACCATCCAAGGACCGAGAATCGAAGCACGAACGCGCGCTGCGGCGCCGGAAGGAGAAGCACAATGACCACGGAAGAGACGCTCGTCCTCGTCAAGCCGGACGGTGTCGCACGCGGCCTGACCGGAGACATCCTGGCGCGCATCGAACGCAAGGGCTATGCCCTCGTCGACATCAAGCTCGTCGAGCCGGATCGTGACCTGCTCGAGCGCCACTACGCCGAGCACGCGGGTAAGCACTTCTACGAGCCGCTCGTCGAGTTCATGATGTCGGGACCGTCGGTCGCGATCCGCCTCGCGGGCAACCGCGTGATCGAGGGCTTCCGCTCGCTCGCGGGGACGACCGACCCCACGGGCGCTGCTCCGGGCACCATCCGCGGCGACTTCGGCCGCGACTGGGGTCTGGCCGTGCAGCAGAACCTCGTACACGGGTCGGACAGCCCCGAGTCCGCCGCGCGCGAGCTCGACATCTGGTTCGGCTGAGCCGACCCCGACTCGAGCCGCGAACGGTCGCGACTCGCCGCGCGTCACCGGACGCACACGGCGAGTCGCGACCGTTCGTTCGTGTGCTTGGCGACCGACCGGGCCGGTGGCGAGGGTCGAGACGCGACCGGTCGCGATCAGAACAGGTTGTTGAGCGCGTCGAGGCGCAACTGCGCCAGCAGGGCGACGATCGCGTAGCTGACGACCGCCATGACCGGTACCCAGCCCATCAACGCGTCGGCGACGCGTCGGACTCCGGATGGCGCGGGCACGAGTCCCGACCGGAAGAGATGGAGAGTCACGGCGTAGAACGTCGGGATCGTCACGGACCACGTGACCATGCACCAGGGGCACAGGGTCCCGAGCACGAAGATGCTCTGGCTGATCAGCCAGACGACGAAGACGATCGCGAAGATCATGCCGGCCTCGAACAGCCACCAGAACCAGCGTGCGAACCGTGCGCGGGCCAGGATCGCCACGCCGACCACGATCGGGGCGACCCACGCGCCGAGTCCGATCAGCGGGTTGGGAAAGCCGAACACCATGCCCTGCCACGACTCGAGGTTGGCGCGGCACTGCACCAGGATGCTGAAGTCGCAGGACAGCGAGGCGTTCGGGTCGGCGAGCAGGTGAATGCGCTCGAGAGTGAGCTGGAACGCCGCCCACCAGCCGATCACCCCCGCGATGATGAGCCAGACGGCAAGTGCTACGGGGCGGGTATGCGTCTGGGAAGGCGTGGGCATGCCTCGGATTATGGCACCGGAAACTGCACGATCGACGTTCGCGCGGCCGGGGATAACGCGGTCGAGTGGACGACTCGCGGGCGACGCGTGCGGCGAGGGGCCCACATTCGGCCTCGGATGATGCGATAATGAGATCTAGACACCTCTCCGGCCGCGCCGGACGGGTATCGACGAAGACTTCGGGCGATGATCGCCCTTCGCAGCACGAGCCACGGGCCTGCTGCAGACCGAGTGAGTTCGCGGCACCGCAGGTGCGGTGCTGCACGAGAGTTCGCCGGGTGACGCGCGGATGTCGCCCGCCAGGGAGTGCGCCAGCGATGGCTGATGACAACAATGACAATGACCGCAACGACCTTCAGGAAGCGTCACCGGCCGAACCGCCGTTGACGCCGACGGGGGACGTCCCGCAGAGTGCGGGTTCACCCTCCGATGACGAGGGTGTCGCTTTCGAGACCGAAGGTGCCGCGTCTTCCGACGAAGCCCCCGCGGCCGACGAAGGCGCCCCCGGCATCGAGCCTCCGTCGGTCGAGCCCGGAGCGTCCGTGAGCGAAGAAGCCGTGGCTGGAGAGTCTGCGGCTGAATCGCCGGAGTCCGCGGCTCCCGCGTCCGAGGTTCCGGCGTCACAGGCAGAGGCAGCGGCGCCCGAAGCGCCCGAGGCGCCCGAGGCCGAGGTCCCGGAATCCGACGCGCCCGCCGCCGAAGCGTCGGTGCCCGAGGCATCCGAAGCTCCCGCGTCCGAAGCCGAGCCCGAGCCCGAGCCCGGGTCGAAGATCCCCACCGCCGTCGCGTTGGGTCTGCTGCCCGAGGTGTTCGTGTCGCAGGTCTCGACCCAGCTCATGTTCTACGCGCCCGAGATCGTGCCGCTCCCCGCGGCACCCGCCTCGCGCGACGACCGGGACGAGCCCGAAGAGCGCAATGCGCGCGAGTCTCAGGGCACGTCGCGTCGGCGCAACCGTCGCCGTGCGGGTGAAGAGTCGAACGAGCCGCAGGATCCTTCCACGGTCGTCCGGGTGCGCCAGCCCCGCGCCGTCGAGGTCATCACCGAGCCGCAGCGCATCAAGGGCTCCACGCGTCTCGAGGCGAAGAAGCAGCGGCGTCGAGACGGTCGCGAGGCCGGTCGCCGCCGCGCCGTCGTCACCGAGGCCGAGTTCCTCGCCCGCCGCGAGGCCGTCGACCGCGACATGATCGTGCGGTCGAAGAACGGGCGCATCCAGATCGCGGTGCTCGAGGACAACGTCCTCGTCGAGCACTACGTGGCCCGCAACCAGGACGCGTCGCTCATCGGCAACGTGTACCTCGGGCGCGTGCAGAACGTCCTGCCCAGCATGGAGGCGGCGTTCGTCGACATCGGTCGCGGACGTAACGCCGTGCTGTACTCGGGCGAGGTCGACTGGGATGCCGTCGAGACCGGCAACCAGCCGCGGCGTATCGAGCTCGCGCTCAAGTCCGGCGACCGCGTTCTCGTCCAGGTCACGAAGGACCCGGTCGGGCACAAGGGCGCCCGCCTGACGAGCCAGATCTCTCTGCCCGGCCGCTACCTCGTGTACGTTCCGGCCGGATCGATGAACGGCATCTCGCGCAAGCTCCCCGACACCGAGCGGGCGCGCCTGAAGCGCATCCTCAAGGAAGTCCTGCCCGAGTCATCCGGCGTCATCGTCCGCACGGCGGCCGAGGGCGCGACGGAAGACCAGCTGACGCGCGACGTGCAGCGGCTCACGAGCCAGTGGGAGCACATCTCCTCGCAGCTCGAAACGGTCCAGGCGCCGGCGCTGCTGCACTCGGAGCCCGACCTGCTGGTGAAGATCGTTCGGGACGTCTTCAACGAGGACTTCCGCAAGATGCTCATCCAGGGCGAAGAGGCGCAGCGCACGATCGAGGCGTACCTCGAGTCCGTCGCGCCCGACCTGCTCGAGCGGATCGAGCCGTACGAGGGCGATCGTGACCCGTTCGACGAGTTCCGCGTGACGGAGCAGATCGAGAAGGCCCTCGACCGCAAGGTGTGGCTGCCCTCGGGTGGTTCCCTCGTGATCGACCGCACCGAGGCCATGACCGTCGTCGACGTCAACACCGGCAAGTTCGTCGGGTCCGGCGGAAACCTCGAAGAGACCGTCACGAAGAACAACCTCGAGGCCGCGGAAGAGATCGTCCGCCAGCTGCGGCTGCGCGACATCGGCGGGATCATCGTGGTCGACTTCATCGACATGGTGCTGGAGTCCAACCGTGACCTCGTGCTGCGTCGTCTGGTCGAGTGCCTGAGCCGCGACCGCACGAAGCACCAGGTCGCCGAGGTCACATCGCTCGGCCTCGTGCAGATGACGCGCAAGAAGCTCGGACTCGGGCTGCTCGAGACGTTCAGCGAGAATTGCGAGGTCTGCGCGGGTCGCGGGGTGATCGTGCATCACGATCCCGTGGTGAAGCACCGCTCGTCGTCGTCCGCACCGTCGAGCAACGGCGGCTCCGGCCGTCGCCCCCGCGGCGGCAACAACGGCTCGAACGGTGGCAGCACGGGCAACGGCGGAAACGGTGGCACCCACGTGATCACCGAGGGCGTCAAGTCGGCTCTCGCGCAGATCGCCGCCTCGACGCTCGGCGCGGTGTCCGATGCAGAAGCGACGGATGCGCCGGCCGCGGTCGCCGTCCAGACCATCGAATCCCTCGAGATCGTTCTGCCCGAGGGCCCCGTGGCCCCCGCCGCCGAGGGGGAGCGGACGAAGAAGCGTCGCAAGCGTCCCGACCAGCGGAGCGAGCACCGCGGCGATCGGGGCGAACAGCGCTCAGAACAGCGTCCGGCCGCGCCGAAGTCCGAGAAGGACCAGCTGCTCGATTCGGTTCTGCAGGCTCTCCCCGAGCCGAAGGCCCCGGGTCAGGGGCGCCAGCGTCGTCGCGTCTCGACCGGGATCGTGACGGGTACGCCCGTCACCATGCCGAGCGCGGACGAGTAGGCCCTTCGCCGTTCGCGCTCGCTCGATGCCCATCCGGTCATTGAGCGAGCGCCGCTCGTCGGAACCCCGGGTGCGTGACGTCAGCGCCCACGGCGTTCGCGCGCGGTGACGCGCAGTCCCGAGTCGCGCAGCGCGTACACGAGCTCGCGCGCGGTGACGTGCCGCGCACCCGCCGCGATCAGGCGCTCGACGGACTCGGCCGGCACGTCGTAGTGGTCGAGATCGAATCCGCGGCGCGGGATGTCGTGGGCTGCAGCGAAGGCGTGCAACTCGTCCAGGTTGTCGTCACTGATGAGGTGCCCCCAGAGCCGTCCGTGGGCAGGCCATCGCGGCGTGTCGATCAGGATGGCCATCCGCAGATCCTAACGCCGCGTCGCAGGGTCGCGGCGGCCTGCGCCGCGTCCGCCCGTTCGGCCCGAGTCCGCCGGTTGCGTGCGGGGCACAGGCGGCGAGCTCGGCGACACAGGGCGGTCTCGGCGAGCGGCGGGACAGCTGGGATCGGCGGGGCGAGACCGGGTCCCGACGCGCGGGGCGGATGCTTTTGCCGCATCCCGCTCCGTCGGGTAGACTCGACCCTTGGTGCGTCACGTGCTGCCGCTATGCGTGCGGTGCGACGAGAGCGAAGCTTCCGCACCGCACCACGGGTAGTACGGAATCTCACGGGATGCCGCGCCCCGTGGAGCAGAGTCTTCCGTGACATTCGGAACCAGAAGGTTCCCCAGAGAAA
>CAYZEL010000161.1:5092-5407 GCA_964477515.1 uncultured Microbacterium sp. | reverse complement strand
GTGATTGCCGCTCGTGACGACGACCTCGGCCCCCGCCGCACGCATCGCGGCGAGCGTGTCGGTCAGCAGCGGGTAACACCCGGCGGCGGGTGCGGCCGAGTCGAAGACGTCGCCCGCCAGCACGACCAGATCGACGTCGTGCTCGGCGACCTGCGCCACCATTTCGTCCAGCACGACCGCGAGCGCGGCGAGGGTCGAGTGCCCGTGGAACGAGCGCCCGATGTGCCAGTCGGAGGTGTGCAGGATGCGCATGCTCACACGCTATGCGCGTCCACCGACATCGGCCCGGAGCCCGGGCCGCGGTTCACCGAGAGT
>CAYZEL010000161.1:0-5082 GCA_964477515.1 uncultured Microbacterium sp. | reverse complement strand
GAGCAGCTCGGCGCCCAGGCGGCCAAGGCAGGCGAGGCCTACAACGGCGCGATGTACCGGCTGCAGCAAGCGCAGGCCGAGGCGAAGGCCGCCGGGGACCGCGCCGACAAGGCCGAGAAGACGCTGGCGGTCCAGCGGCAGCAGATCGGCCGGTTCGCGGCCGCGTCGTACCAAGGTGGTGGCGATCTGGCGAAGCCCGGGCCGCGGTTCACCGAGAGTCAGCCCTGCGCGAGTCGCGAAACCTCGTCATCGGACAGGTGGATGCCCGCCTCGGCGAACCGCTGACGCAGTACCTCGGCGATGCGCTCGGGGCCGTCCGCGGCGTGATCGGCGCGGGTCTGGGCCACGATGCCGTCGATCTTCTCGGACGACGTCGTGTCGTTCATCTCCATCGCGGGCTCGCCCTGGACCGGCTCGTGCGCGCTCATGCGTCGCCCTCTCGATCGGTCGCCGCATCGTCGACGACGTCGTCACTCAGATCGGGGTCCGCGGTCTGACCCGGTTCGGATCCTTCGATCGGGGCGTCGGGCGCGACGAGTTCGTCCGACACGCGCTCCTCGGTCTCGCCACTCTGCCAGCCGCCCGTCGGATCGGCGTTGATGACGCCTTCGGGAAGTTCCTGTCCTGACGAGCTCATGCGGTCTCCTCGTGCTCGATTCGGATGTCTGCGACAACCATCCCCCGAGAGCTGAGCGAGGCCAAGGGGCTTGACGGGCCCGAGCCGCGCGGCTAGGTCCTCGTCCGGCCCGCGGCGGCCCGCCGATCGCGCGCGACCTCGCCCGCGACGACGCTCGCGCCGCTCGAGAGCAGGGCACGACGCCACGGCAGGACGCCCTCGATCTCGATCTGGATGGAGATCGAGAGGATGGTTCGGATCAGCACGATGATCCCCAGGATCACGGCGTCCTCGAGCGAGGGCTTCGACGTGATCGTGCGCAGCAGGTCCGCGGCCACGAGGACTTCGAGACCGAGGAGGATGGCCCCGCCGAAGGTCGTGCGCAACGTCGTGAACGCCGCAGTACCGCCATCGCCGCGGCCGAGTGCGCGAATACCGAGCACGATCGCGATGACCGCGCCGATGATCATCGCGAGGGCGCCGACGGCCTCGAAGACGACCGCGACGCCGATGAAGACCTGCTCCGTATCCACCCGGCCAGCATAGGGGCGGCGGGGCCCCGCAACCCGCTAGGCGCGACTGCGCTCGGCGAGGATCGAACCGCGCTCGGGGTGTGCCTCGAACCACTCGGCGACGTACCAGCACACGGGCAGGACTTTCCGGTCGCCGGCTTGCTCGAGCGCCGCGACGGCACGGTCGACGATCTCGCCGGCGTAGCCGTGTCCGCGGAACGTCGGCACCGTGTACGCGCGGGTCAGCGCGACGGTGCGGCCGTCATCGCGGTAGTCGAGGGCGCTCACGAGGTCGGAACCGGAGTGCAGGGTGTAGCGCGAAGCGTCCGGTTCGTGGGTGAAGGTCAACGAAGTCACCGGCACAGCGTACGCCCGCCT
Organism: uncultured Microbacterium sp.; assembly: GCA_964477515.1. Taxonomy (GTDB): domain Bacteria; phylum Actinomycetota; class Actinomycetes; order Actinomycetales; family Microbacteriaceae; genus Microbacterium. The sequence goes on along the minus strand of CAYZEL010000161.1, from coordinate 3,576 downwards.
CGACCGGGCGGGGCTGGGCGCGCGCTGAGTGTCGTCATCCGGTCAGGCGGGAAGCACACCCGTGCGCGCGAGCTCGCGGTACCAGAGCCCACTGTCCTTGACCGTGCGGTCGAGCGTGTCGAAGTCGACGCGGACGATGCCGAACCGCTTCGCGTAGCCGTACCCCCACTCGAAGTTGTCGAGCAACGACCACACGAAGTACCCGCGCAGGTCGACGCCGGCCTGCATCGCCCGGTGCGCCGCCGTGAAGTGGCGCCGCAGGTAGTCCAGTCGCTCGAGATCGGGCACGGAACCATCCGCTCCCACGACATCGTCGAAGGCCGCGCCGTTCTCCGTGACCATGAGCGGCTGGTCGGGGAACTGCTCGCGCAGCGACAGAAGCAGCTCTTCGAGCCCCTCGGGCGCGATGTTCCAGCCCATGGCGGTGTAGGGCCCGGGCTGCTCCACGAACTCCACGATCTCACTGCTGCCCGGCCAAGCCGTGCCGCCCTCGGCGCCCTTGTGCCCGTCGTTCTGCTGCTTGGGCGAGACTCCGTCCCAGAGGCGCACCGTCGCGGTGGAGTAGTAGTTGACGCCCAGCACGTCGATCGGCTGATGGATCCGGGCGAGATCACCGTCCCGCACGAACGACCAGTCGGTGACGGATGCGGTGTCTTCCAGGAGATCAGACGGATATTCCCCGCGGAGCATGGGTCCCGTGAACGCCCGATTCGCCAGACCATCGATCCGGCGCATGGCGTCCGAGGCACCCTCTCCCTGTCCGCGCAGCACGTGGAAGTTGAGCGTCACCGAGTACTCGGGATCGCCCGTCGAGGTCGCCCGGAGTGCCTGGAGCGCCCTGCCGTGCGCGAGGTTGAGGTGGTGCACGGCCGCGAGGGCGGCGGCGGGCTCGTGGCGTCCGGGGGCATGGCCGCCCTGGCCGTAGCCGAGGTAGGCCGAGCACCAGGGCTCGTTCAGCGTCGTCCAGGTATGCACCCGGTCACCGAGCGCCGTGCCCATGATCTCGGCGTAGCGCTCGAAGGCGTCGGTGGTCTCGCGCACCGCCCAGCCGCCTGCGTCCTCGAGCGGCTGCGGCAGGTCCCAGTGGTAGAGAGTTGCGACGGGACGGATGCCCCGCTCGAGCAGCCCATCGACCAGACGCGAGTAGAAGTCGATCCCCGCCTGGTTGACGGCGCCCGTGCCCGTGGGCTGGATGCGCGGCCAGGCGATCGAGAAGCGGTACGCGCCGAGGCCCAGGTCCTGCATCAGGTCGAGGTCGGCGTCCGTCCGGTGGTAGTGGTCGCAGGCGACGTCGCCGGTGTCGCCGTTCCAGACCGTGCCCGGGGTCTTGCTGAAGGTGTCCCAGATGGAGGGACCGCGTCCGTCCTCGTCGAAGGCACCCTCGACCTGGTACGACGCGGTCGCCGAACCGAACGTGAAGCCATCGGGGAACACCAGCCCGGAATCCCGATAGTCGCTGTTGCCCTGCTGCGCCATATTCACTCCGTCACCTCGGCACGATCGACCGAGAACGCCTCTGAACGCCCGTCGGGGGCTGTCACCGAAACCTCGATGGTACCGGTCCCACCGGGGAAGACGCGCAGCGTCAGCCCGTCGAGATAGTCGTAGTCCGGCCGATCCTCGCGCGCGCCCCACGGCAACACGGCACCGGGACGAACGTAGATCGGCAGGCTCAGGAAGTCGTGCCGCTCGCGGCGCCAGCCACCGCCTTCGACCTTCTCTCCCGTCAAGAGCTGGGTCCACGTGCCCGCGGGCAGGTAGAACTCGACCTCACCCGACTCGCTGAAGACCGGAGCGACGAGGATGTCGCCGCCCAGCATGTACTGACGGTCGAGGTACGCGGTGGCCGGGTCATCCGGGAACTCCAGCACCATCGGACGCATGATCGGCGCGCCCGTCCGCGTCGCCTCGATTCCCGCCTGGAACAGGTAGGGCATGAGGCGCATCTTGAGCCGCGTGAAGAGGCGCGTCACATCGACGGCCTCTTCGTCGAACATCCACGGAACACGGTAGGACTGCGATCCGTGGAACCGGCTGTGGCTGCCGAGGAGTCCGAAGGCCGTCCAGCGCTTGAAGACCGCCGCATCCGGGGTTCCCTCGAACCCTCCGATGTCGTGACTCCAGTGCGCGAAACCGCTGAGCGCGAGCGAGAGTCCGCCCCGGAGCGTCTCGGCCATGGAGGGAAAGGTCGAGGTCGAGTCGCCGCCCCAGTGCACGGGCATCGTCTGGCCGCCGGCCGTCGCCGAGCGGGCGAACAGCACGGCATCGCCCGCGCCGCGCGCATCGACCAGCACGTCGTGCACGGCCCTGTTGTACAGGTGCGTGTACAGGTTGTGCATGCGCGAGGGGTCCGCCCCGTCGTGCCAGACCACGTCGAGCGGAATCCGCTCGCCGAAGTCGGTCTTGAAGCAGTCGACGCCCTGATCGACCAGCGCGCGCAGCTTTCCCTGGAACCAGGCGGTGGCGTCGGGGTTGGTGAAGTCGACCAGCCCCATGCCCGCCTGCCAGAGGTCCCACTGCCAGAGCGAGCCGTCGGCGCGGCGGACAAGGTAGCCCGCGGCCTCCGCCTCGGCGAACAGCGGCGAGCGCTGCCCGATGTACGAGTTGATCCACACGCACACGCGCAGATCGCGCTCGTGCAGCCTGCCGAGCATCCCGTCGGGGTCGGGGAAGACGCGGGGGTCCCACTCGAAGTCGCACCAGTTGAACTCGCGCATCCAGAAGCAGTCGAAGTGGAAGACCGAGATCGGCAGCTCGCGCCGTGCCATCTCGTCGATGAACGACGTCACCGTCGCCTCGTCGTAGTCGGTCGTGAAGCTCGTCGACAGCCAGAGCCCGTACGACCACGCCGGCACGACCGGCGGGCGGCCGGTGAGCGCCGTGTACCGCTCGAGCACGTCCTTGGGGGTCGGGCCGGCGATCACGAAGTACTCCAGCGCCTCGCCCGAGACCGAGAATTGCGTCCTCTCAACGGCCTCGGAACCGATCTCGAAAGAGACATGTCCGGGGTCGTTGACGAGCACGCCGTAGCCGCGACTGGAAAGGAAGAACGGCACGTTCTTGTACGCCTGCTCGCTCGAGGTGCCACCGTCGGCGTTCCAGATCTCGACGCTCTGGCCGTTCTTGACCAGGGGGCCGAACCGCTCGCCGAGTCCGTAGACGAGCTCGCCGACGCCGAGGTCGAGCTGCTCGTGCACGAACGTGGACGCCGCCGGTCGCGCCTGCGCGGCACGCGCGTTGCCGACGATGCCGGTGTCGACCTGCGCATCGGGCGCCAGCTGCATGTAGCCCTGCGCCTTGTGTCCGCTTCCGGTCAGGCGGCGCTCGCCCTCTTCGAACGTCAGCGACCAGGGTGCGCCGTGCGCGATCCGCGCGGTGAGCGGACCCGAGGTCAGAGTTCCGTCCGATTCGGTGACGGATGCTTCGCCGACGCCGCCCGCGACCGCACCGGGCAGCTCGAATCCGGGTTCGTGTCGCCCGCCCTCGTGGTGGGCGATGCGCACGCGCACGACGCCCTCGAGGGGCCACGAGAGCGTCACCGTCGTCATCCTGCACGAAGACGGGACCCTGGGCCAC
>CAYZEL010000160.1:0-5418 GCA_964477515.1 uncultured Microbacterium sp. | reverse complement strand
CCGCCAAGGAGACGGCTGAGCTGCGCGACATGCCCGAAGAGGAGCTCGAAGAACTCGCCGGGCTGTATCGGGCGCGCGGGCTCTCGGAGCAGACGGCTCGGCAGGTGGCCGAAGAACTCACTCAGCACGACGCGCTCGCGGCCCACCTCGAGGTCGAGTTGCACATCGACCAAGACGACCTGGTCAGCCCGTGGCAGGCCGCACTGTCCTCGGCCGTGGCATTCACGGTGGGCGCGCTGCTGCCGCTGCTCGCGATCCTGCTCCCCCCGCCCGCCTGGCGGGTACCCGTGACCTTCGTGGCGGTGCTGATCGCCCTGGCCATCACGGGCTGGATTTCCGCCCAGCTCGGTGGCTCGAGTCGCGGGCGCGCGGTGATCCGGCTCGTGATCGGTGGGTCACTGGCCCTGGCCGTCACCTGGCTGATCGGAAGCCTGCTCGGCACCACCGGCGTCGTCTAGCGAGCCCTGGTCTGACCGGCCTCGTCTGACCGGCCTGGTCCGACCGGATCGCGTGGTCGCGCGATGCTCAGTTCGAGGTGAAGCCGACGAGCAGGCCGCCGGTGATCTTGACCGCGAGGTTGTAGATCCCCGCGACGACCGCGCCGAGGACCGTGACCACGATCAGGTTCAGGATCGCGACGACCGCGGCGAAGGCCATGACCTGCGGCAGACCGACGAGGTCGGAGATGCGAACGCCGTTCTCCGAGAAACTCTGGAAGAACTCGTCGAACTGACCGATCAGACCGGTGGTCTGGACGACCATGAAGATCAGGAAGAACGACACCACGGTCACGATCGCGATGGCGACCGCCGCGAGGAACGACAGCTTCACAGCCGACCAGAAGTCGATGTAGACCAGTCGCAACCGGACCTGCTTAGAGCTTCCCTGGCGGCTCGACTTCTTGGCCAGCTTGTCGGCAACAGTGCTCATTCGTCAGAACTCTCTTCGGGGGAGGTGGCGGGTGTCGACTCCTCGGAGTCGGTAGCGGTTGCTTCGGCGGGCTCCTGGGCTTCGATTCCCCTCTCCCCGTTACGGGCGATGGCAATGATCCGGTCGTCGTCGCCGGGACGGGCGAACACGACACCCATCGTGTTGCGACCCTTGGCAGGCACCTCGGCCACGGAGGAGCGTACCACCTTGCCGCTGGCAAGAACCACCAAGACCTCGTCGTCCTCGCCGACGATCAAACCGCCCGCGAGGTCACCGCGCTCGTCGCTCAACTTGGCAACCTTGATGCCCAGGCCGCCACGCGACTGGCCACGATATTCGTCGACAGCGGTGCGCTTCGCATAGCCGCCCTCGGTCACGACGAACACGTAGTGTCCGGCCGATCCGCCATTCTCGGCCGCGACGCTCGCCGAGAGCAGGCTGTCGGAATCGCGGAACGACATACCCTTCACACCGGCCGTCGAGCGCCCCATCGGACGGAGCGCGTCGTCGTTGGCCGTGAAGCGCAGCGACATGCCATGGCGGGAAATGAGGAGGATGTCGTCATCCGCCTCGACGAGCAGAGCGCTCTCGAGCTCATCGCCCTCGCGCAGGCTGATCGCGATGATGCCGCCCTGCCGGTTCGTGTCGTACTCGGTCAAACGCGTCTTCTTCACCAGTCCGCCCCGGGTGGCGAGCACCAGGTAGGTCGCGACGCTGTAGTCCCGGATGTCCAGGACTTGTGCGATCTCTTCGCCCGGCTGCAGCGCCAACAGGTTTGCGACGTGCTGACCCTTGGCATCGCGTCCGGCCTCGGGAAGCTCGTACGCCTTCGCGCGATAGACGCGGCCCTTGTTCGTGAAGAACAGCAGCCAGTGATGCGTGGTCGTGACGAAGAAGTGCTCGACGACGTCGTCCGCGCGCAGCTGCGCGCCCTTGACTCCCTTGCCGCCGCGATGCTGCGCGCGATAGTTGTCGCTGCGCGTGCGCTTGATGTAGCCATCGCGCGTGACGGTGACGACCATCTCCTCTTCCGGGATCAGGTCTTCCATCGACATGTCGCCATCGAACCCCATCAAGATCTCGGTGCGACGATCGTCGCCGTGCTTGGCCACGATCTCGGTCAGCTCATCGCGCACGATCGTGCGCTGGCGCACGGGGCTGGCGAGGATGTCCTGGAAGTCGACGATCTGCGCCGTGATCTTCTCGGCCTCGTCGATGATCTGCTTACGCTCGAGAGCCGACAAGCGGCGCAGCTGCAGTTCGAGGATCGCGCGGGCCTGCAGGTCGTCGATGTCGAGGAGCTTCTTCAGTCCCTCGCGGGCATCGTCGGCCGATGCCGAGCGGCGGATGAGAGCGATGACCTCGTCGAGCGCGTCGAGCGCCTTGAGGTACGCGCGCAGGATGTGCATGCGCTCTTCGGCCTTGCGCAGGCGGTAGGTCGTGCGGCGCACGATCACTTCGATCTGGTGCGTGATCCAGAGCGACACGAAGGCGTCGAGCGACAGGGTGCGGGGCACGCCGTCGACGATCGCGAGCATGTTCGCGCCGAAGTTCTCCTGCAGCTGCGTGTGCTTGTAGAGGTTGTTGAGCACGACCTTCGCGACCGCGTCACGCTTGAGCACGATCACCAGGCGCTGGCCTGTACGTCCGGACGTCTCGTCGCGGATGTCGGCGATGCCCGAGATCTTGCCGTCACGGGCGAGGTCGCGGATCTTGATCGCGAGGTTGTCGGGGTTGACCTGATACGGCAGCTCGGTGATGACCAGGCACGTGCGGCCCTGGATCTCTTCCACGGACACGACGGCGCGCATCGTGATCGAGCCGCGCCCGGTCCTGTACGCCTCGTGGATGCCTCGGACACCGAGGATCTGCGCCCCGGTCGGGAAGTCCGGTCCGTGCACCCGCTGGATCAGGGCTTCGAGCAGCTCCTCGCGCGAAGCATCCGGGTTCTCGAGCGACCACAGCACACCGTCCGCGACCTCGCGCAGGTTGTGCGGCGGGATGTTCGTCGCCATGCCGACGGCGATACCGACCGAGCCGTTGACCAGCAGGTTCGGGAACCGAGCCGGGAGGACCGTCGGCTCCTGCGTGCGACCGTCGTAGTTGTCCTGGAAGTCGACGGTCTCTTCTTCGATGTCGCGCACCATCTCGAGCGCGAGCGTCGCCATCTTGGTCTCGGTGTACCGCGGCGCGGCCGCACCCATGTTGCCGGGTGATCCGAAGTTGCCCTGCCCGTCGGCGAGGGGATAGCGCAGCGACCACGGCTGCACGAGACGCACGAGCGCGTCGTAGATGGGTGAGTCACCGTGCGGGTGATACTGACCCATCACCTCGCCGACGACGCGGGCGCACTTCGAGAAGCCCTTGTCGGGGCGGAATCCGCCGTCGTACATGCCGTAGATCACGCGGCGGTGCACGGGCTTCAGACCATCACGCACGTCCGGGAGGGCGCGCCCCACGATGACGGCCATCGCGTAGTCGAGATAGCTGCGCTGCATCTCGGACTGCAGGTCGACCTGGTCGATCCGACCGTGGTCGTGAACCGGCGTTGCGTCGGGGCGGTCTTCGTCAGTCATGTCGTCTTCTCTTCGTCTGCGTCAGGTTCGTCGGATCCGGGATTGCGGATCTAGATGTCGAGGAAGCGGACATCCTTGGCGTTGCGCTGGATGAACGTGCGTCGGGATTCGACGTCCTCACCCATCAGCGTCGAGAAGATCTCGTCGGCGGCCGCCGCATCCTCGATCGTCACCTGCAGGAGGGTGCGGGTCTGGGGGTCCATCGTGGTCTCCCAGAGCTCCTTGTCGTTCATCTCACCGAGACCCTTGTAGCGCTGGATCGCGTTGTCCTTCGGGATGCGCTTGCCCTCGGCAAGCCCCGCGGTCAGCAGTGCGTCGCGTTCGCGGTCGCTGTAGACGTATTCGTGGGGCGAGTTCGACCACTTCAGGCGATACAGCGGCGGCTGCGCGAGGTAGACGTAGCCGGCCTCGATGAGCCCGCGCATATATCGGAACAGCAGGGTCAACAGGAGCGTGGTGATGTGCTGCCCGTCGACGTCGGCATCGGCCATCAGAACGACCTTGTGGTACCGCGACTTCTCGATGTCGAACTCTTCGCCGATGCCCGTGCCGAACGCCTGGATCATCGCCTGGATCTCGTTGTTGCCGAGGGCCCGGTCGATGCGCGCGCGCTCGACGTTCAGGATCTTGCCCCGCAGTGCCAGGATCGCCTGCGTGTGCGGGTCGCGTCCCTGAACCGCCGAACCGCCGGCCGAGTCGCCCTCCACCAGGAAGATCTCACTGATCGAGGGGTCCTTGCTGGTGCAGTCCTTGAGCTTGTCGGGCATCGAGGCCGACTCGAAGACGCTCTTGCGCCGCGCGGTCTCACGGGCCTTGCGCGCGGCGAGTCGCGCGGTGGCGGCGTCGATCGCCTTGCGGATGATGTTCTTCGCCTGCGTCGGATTGCGGTCGAACCAGTCGCCCAGCTGATCGCCGACGACCTTCTGCACGAACGCCTTCGCCTCGGTGTTGCCGAGCTTGGTCTTCGTCTGGCCCTCGAACTGGGGTTCGGACAGCTTGACCGAGATCACGGCGGTGAGACCCTCGCGGACGTCATCGCCCGACAGGTTCTCGTCCTTCTCTTTGAGAAGGTTGTTCGCCCGCGCGTACTTGTTGACGAGCGTCGTGAGCGCCGCGCGGAAGCCTTCTTCGTGCGTGCCACCCTCGTGCGTGTTGATGGTGTTCGCGTACGTGAAGACGTTCTCGGTGTAGCTCGTCGTCCACTGCATCGCCATCTCCATGGCGATCTTCTTGTCGGGCGCCTCGGACTCGAAGTCGATGATGACGTCGTTGACCGGTTCGGCCTTGCGCACCTTGTTCAGGTACTCGACGTAGTCGACGAGGCCGCGCTCGGACAGGAAGCAGTCGGTCGGCTGCTGCAGCACGAGCTGCCCTTCGACCTCTTCGTCGTACGCCTTCTCGGGGCGTTCGTCGTGCAGGTCGATACGCAGGCCCTTGTTCAGGAAGGCCATCTGCTGGAATCGGGTGCGCAACGTGTCGTAGTCGAACTCGACCGTCTCGAAGATCGTCTCGTCCGGCCAGAACGTGATCGTCGTGCCCGTCTCGGAGCTCTCTTCGGCCCTCTCGAGCGGAGCTTTCGGCACGCCGCCACCGCCATAGGACTGACGCCAGACGTAACCCTGACGGCGGACCTCGACCTCCAGGCGCGAGGAGAGGGCGTTCACGACCGAGGAACCGACGCCGTGCAGACCGCCGGAGACGGCGTAGCCGCCGCCGCCGAACTTGCCGCCGGCGTGCAGGACGGTGAGGACGACCTCGACAGCGGGCTTGCCCTCGCTCTCGACGATGTCGACGGGGATGCCGCGGCCGTTGTCCTGAACGCGTACGCCGCCGTCCGCCAGGATCGTGACGTCGATGGTGTCGCAGTAGCCGGCGAGGGCCTCGTCGACGGAGTTGTCGACGACCTCGTAGA
>CAYZEL010000159.1:4252-5495 GCA_964477515.1 uncultured Microbacterium sp. | reverse complement strand
AGCCGTTCAAGAAGCGCCAAGGACGATAGACGGCAGCACGCGGATGGCTCCCGCTCGGGCGCGCCCTCCGCTAGAGCTCGGTGACCCGGCCCGCCTCGACGCGCCAGTGCCGGTCGGTCTGCACCGTCTCGAGCATCCGTCGGTCGTGGGTGACGAGCAGAAGCGTTCCCGCGTAGGACTCGAGCGCCTGCTCGAGCTGCTCGATCGCCGGCAGGTCGAGGTGGTTGGTCGGCTCATCCAGCACGAGCACGTTGACCCCCTGCGCCTGCAGCAACGCCAATGCGGCGCGGGTCCTCTCGCCCGGCGACAGCTCGTCGACCGGACGCCCCACATGATCCGCCTTGAGCCCGAACTTGGCGAGCAGGGTGCGTACCTCAGCCGAGGTGAGCGCGGGAACGAAGCCCTCGAACACGGATGCGAGGGGTCCGGGCCCGGTGAGCTGAGACCGCGCCTGGTCGATCTCTCCGATCTGCACGTTGGCTCCCAGGCTTGCCGACCCCTCGTCGGGTGACTGCTTGCCCAGCAGCGCACGGAGCAGCGTCGATTTGCCCGCGCCGTTGGGCCCCGTGATGCCGATGCGCTCTCCCGCATTGACCTGCAGCGAGACGGGTCCGAGCGCGAAGGAGCCCTGCCGGAACACCGCCGAACTCAGTGTCGAGACGACGGAGCTCGATCGCGGGGCTTCCCCGATCGTGAACGCGAGCTGCCATTCCTTGCGGGGCTCTTCGACCTCGTCGAGGCGCGCGATCCGGCTCTCCATCTGACGCACCTTCTGCGCCTGTTTCTCGCTCGATTCGGTGGCGGCCTTGCGCCGGATCTTGTCGTTGTCGGGCGACTTCTTCATCGCGTTGCGCACGCCCTGGCTCGACCACTCCCGCTGGGTTCGGGCGCGCGCGACGAGGTCGGCCTTCTTGTCGGCGAACTCGTCGTACTTCTCCCGCGCATGGCGCCGCGCGGTCGCGCGTTCCTCGAGATACGACTCGTAACCGCCACCGAACACGCGGTTGGAGGACTGCGCGAGATCGAGTTCGAGCACGCGCGTAACGCACCGGGCCAGGAACTCGCGGTCGTGGCTCACCAGCACGACGCCTCCGCGCAGTCCGCGCACGAACGCCTCCAGCCTCTCGAGCCCGTCGAGGTCGAGATCGTTCGTGGGTTCGTCGAGCAGCACGATGTCGAACCGCGAGAGCAGCAGTGCGGCCAGGCCGACGCGGGCCGCCTGCCCGCCGGACAGCGACGTCAT
>CAYZEL010000159.1:0-4242 GCA_964477515.1 uncultured Microbacterium sp. | reverse complement strand
CATGGCCGCGTTCTCGGCGCCGACACCGCCGAGATCGAGGCCGAGGTCCGCGAGCATCACCGGAATCCGCTCGTCGAGGTCCGCCGCTCCGCTCGCCAGCCAGCGATCCAACGCCGCCGAGTACACATCGGCCGGGTCCGCGGCGGTCCCGTTCGCAAGCGACGGGTCGCCGAGCGCGACAGCTGCGGCATCCATCGCCGCCGTCGCCTCGGCGCACCCCGTGCGGCGCGAGATGTAATCGGCGACGCTCTCGCCCGCGACGCGTTCGTGCTCCTGTGGCAGCCACCCCACGAACGCGTCCGTGGGGGCGAGCGAGACGTCACCGGCCTGCGGTTCATCGATGCCCGCCAGCAGTCTCAGCAGTGTCGACTTGCCTGCCCCGTTCGCGCCGACGACGCCGACGACGTCACCGGGGGCGACCGTCAGGTCGAGGTCATCGAAGAGGGTGCGGTGGCCGTAGCCGCCCGCGAGGCCGCGCGCGACGAGTGTTGCGGTCATGGTTCGATCCTGTCAGCCGGCGCGGATGCACCGGAACACGCAGGGCCGGACCCGAGCCGGCGCAACGGTGCTAGGCGGAGAGTCGCGGGTAGTCCGTGTAGCCCTCGGCGCCCGCACCGTAGAACGTGAGCGGATTCGGCTCGTTCTCGGGATGTCCGCCCTGCCAGCGCTCGACCAGGTCCGGGTTGGCGATGGCCAGTCGACCGACGGCGACGGCATCCGCGGACCCCTGTGCGACGAGCTCAACGGCCTCGTCCTTCGTGGTGACGCGGCCGAATCCGCTGTTCGCGATGAACGTGCCGCCGAAGTCGGCGCGCAGGGACTGCACGAGATCGCCGGTCGGTTCGGCGTGCAGCACGCTCAGGTACGCCAGCCCGAGCGGCGCGAGGCCGTTCACGACCGCTTCGTACGTCGCCTTCACATCGGCGTCGTCGGTTTCGAGCACGTCCTGGATGTTGTGGGCCGGCGACAACCGGATGCCGACGCGTCCGGCACCCACGGCATCCGCGATCGCCGTCATCACCTCGACGACGAACCGCGCGCGGGCCTCGGGCGAACCGCCGTAGGCGTCGGTGCGTCGGTTCGAGGCGGGCGAGAGGAACTGGTGCAGCAGGTAGCCGTTCGCGCTGTGCACCTCGACGCCGTCCATCCCCGCCCCGATCGCCCGCGTCGCGGCGGCGACCAGGTCGTTCCGGACCTCCTCGAGCTCCTCGGTCGGGAGGGCGTGCGGTACCGGATAGGGCTTCTTGCCGGAAGAGGTGCGTACCTCGCCCGCGATCGCGATCGCGCTCGGTGCCACGATCCGGGCGGTGTCGGTGATGTCGGTGTGCGACACCCGGCCCCCGTGCATGAGCTGCATCACGATGAGCCCGCCTTCGGCGTGCACGGCATCTGCGACGGCACGCCACCCCGCGACCTGCGCGTCGGTGACGATCCCGGGCTGTCCCGGGTACGCACGCGACTCCGTCGTCGGGTAGACACCCTCCGTGATGATCATGCCGAGGCCGGCCCGCTGCGCGTAGTGCTCGGCGACCAGCGGTCCGGGTACGCCTTCGGCTCCCGATCGCGTCCGGGTGAGCGGCGCCATCACGACACGGTTGGCCAGCTCGAGGTCGCCGACGGTCAACGGGGAGAACAGATTCACGGATGGAGGCCCTTCGACGAGAAGTCGGGCACAGCGCGTGACCCGACCTGACCGGCAACGAGGCATCCGGACTCGATATTCCCCGATGGTTCGGCTCTACGCCCATAACGCAACCCCCAGCACCGTTCGCCGCACCCGCGTACCGTGAAACGGGCAGCCCGTCGGGATGCGTGGGCCGTGCGGTCCGGGGGCGCGCGATCCCCATCGACAGCGAGAGCGGCGGAGACATGACACAGGACGACCTGGACGGCTGGGTACACGTACGCGGCGCACGTGAGCACAACCTGAAAGATGTGGCGATCGACATCCCCCGCGACTGCATGGTGGTCTTCACGGGTGTTTCGGGGTCGGGCAAGTCCTCGCTGGCCTTCGGCACGCTGTACGCCGAGGCGCAGCGGCGCTATTTCGAATCGGTCGCCCCGTACGCCCGGCGCCTGCTGAACCAGGTCGGCGCGCCCGATGTCGACGAGATCACGGGACTGCCGCCCGCCGTCGCCCTGCAGCAGCGCCGGGGAGCGCCGAGCTCACGCTCGACGGTCGGCACGATCACGACGCTGTCGAACCTCCTCCGCATGCTCTATTCGCGGGCAGGGACGTACCCCGCGGGGGCATCGCACTTGTCGGCCGAGGCGTTTTCGCCGAACACCGCCGCCGGCGCCTGCCCGCGGTGCCACGGCCTCGGATCCGTGCATGACGTCACGGAAGATCTCCTCGTGCCCGACGACACCCTGAGCATCCGCGAGGGCGCGATCGCCGCGTGGCCGGGCGCGTGGCAGGGCGCGAACCTGCGCAGCATCGTGCGGGGACTGGACATCGACATCTACGCGCCGTGGCGCAAGCTCCCCCGCAAGCAACGGGACTGGCTCCTCTACACCGACGAGCAGCCCTCCGTCTTCATCGAGCCCGAAGAGGGCCGCGTCGACCACGGCTATTACGGAAAGTTCTGGAGCGCCCGGGCGCACGTCATGCACGTCATCGGGCAGTCGCAGAGCGAGCGGATGCGCGAGAAGGCCATGCGCTTCGTCCGCAGTATGCCGTGCCCGGAATGCGGCGGCAGCGGCCTGCGTCCCGACGCGCGGGCCGTGACGTTCAACGGCCGCTCGATCGGCGAGATGAACGCGATTCCGTTCGCCGAGCTCGCGACCGAGCTGCGCAAGGGAGCGGATGCCGCGGCGTCGGCGGGCGACGGTGAAGCCGCGGATCGCATCGCCACGGATGTCATCTCTCGCGTCGAGGTGCTGCTCGATCTCGGCCTCGGGTACCTGAGCCTCGGCCGGAACTCCACGACCCTCTCCCCCGGTGAGGCGCAGCGCCTGCGGATCGCGACGCAGCTGCGCTCCGGGCTCTTCGGTGTCGTCTACGTGCTCGACGAGCCGTCCGCGGGTCTGCATCCCGCCGACGCCCAACCCCTCCTTCGCGTGCTGGAGCGCCTGAAGGACTCCGGGAACTCGCTGTTCGTCGTGGAGCACGACCTGGACGTCGTCCGTCGCGCGGACTGGGTCGTCGACATCGGTCCCGCCGCCGGTGAGGGCGGCGGTCACGTCGTGTACTCGGGCCCGGTCGACGGGCTCCGCGCGGTCGAGGGATCCGTCACCGGACGCTACCTGTTCGCCGAGACGGCGCCGGCAGAGCGCGAACCCCGGAAGCCCCACGGATGGCTTCACCTGAAGGGCGTCACCCGACACAACCTGCTCGACGCATCCGCCGACATCCCCCTCGGCGTCATGACCGCGGTTACGGGAGTCTCGGGGTCGGGCAAGTCGACCTTGGTGACGCAGGTGCTCGCCCAGATCGTGCGCGACCGCCTCGGGGCGACGCCCGAGGATCCCGACGAGGCGACGTTCGATGTCGACATCGGGGCGGTCTCGGGCGCGGAGGCCTTCGACCGCCTCGTCGTCGTGGACCAGAGGCCCATCGGGCGCACCCCGCGGTCGAACCTCGCGACGTACACCGGGATGTTCGACGTCGTGCGCAAGCTCTTCGCCGCGACGGACGAGGCGCTCTCACGCGGCTACGGCGCGGGCCGATTCTCGTTCAACGTCGCGGGCGGACGCTGCGAGACGTGCCAGGGCGAGGGCTTCGTCTCGGTCGAGCTGATGTTCCTGCCCGGCACCTACGCGCCGTGTCACACGTGCCACGGCGCGCGCTACAACGCCGAGACCCTCGAGGTGACGTATCGCGAGAAGTCGATCGCGGATGTCCTGGGGATGACCGTCGCGGATGCCGCCGAGTGCTTCTCGGACGTCGCGGGGGCATCCCGCAGCCTCGAGATGCTCAGCCAGGTCGGGCTCGGCTACCTGCGCCTCGGCCAGCCGGCGACCGAGCTGAGCGGCGGCGAGGCTCAGCGCATCAAGCTCGCGACCGAGCTGCAGCGGGCGCGACGCGGTCACGCGCTGTATCTGCTCGACGAGCCGACCTCGGGCCTGCACCCCGCCGACGTCGAGCTGTTGCTCGATCAGCTGCAGCAGCTGGTGGATGCGGGCAACACGGTCGTCCTCGTCGAGCACGACCAGTCCGTGATCGCCGCGAGCGACTGGGTCATCGACATGGGCCCGGGCGGCGGCGATGCCGGCGGACGGGTCGTGGCGGCGGGCACGCCG
>CAYZEL010000158.1:0-5515 GCA_964477515.1 uncultured Microbacterium sp. | reverse complement strand
CCCGTCCCGGCCGCTGCCGGCCGTGGGGCGCGCGATGGCCATGCCCCCGGGGACACCTCCGGCGGCACCGGCGGCCAGGTCGGCGGCCCCGGCGCCGAACAGGCCGGGGAGGCCGCGGCGTGACAGTCCGGGGTGGACGTCTTCAGGCAACGGCGATGCCGGGGCGCCCGCGGAGGGGGCCCCGGCATCCGTCCCGCTGACGGGCGGAATCGTCTCGCTCACATCACTCCAGAACGGTCACCGTGAGCCGCGAAAGCGGCTCGGCGAGCGCGTTGATCAGGTCGGTGAACTCGCGCTTGTCTTCATCGGTCAGCTCACGGTAGTTCACGAAACCATCGGTGAGCGACCCGTGCTGGGCGAGGGATGCCTCGAGTGCCGCGTAACCCGCATCGATCTCGTCGACCAGCGCGGCGCCGTCAGCACCCTTGGATGCCGCGAAGTCGCGCGCGAGTGAGAACGCCATCTTCGAGCCCTCGACGTTGGCGGCGAAGTCCGACAGGTCGGTCCCCGACCACCAGTCCTCCTCGCCCGAGATCTTGCCCGTGGCGACCTCGTCGAGCAGCGCGATGGCACCGTTGCTGAGGCCCGCGACACCCTGTGCGTCGAGCGCCTTCTGGAAGTCGTCCGAGTGCACGTAGGTGTCGAGCTCCTGGATGTCGGCGACGAGTTCATCGCCGAACGCGGCGCGCTCCTCGGGCGTCGAGGGGGTCCAGTTCTGCCAGGCAGGGGTCTCGCCGTCGGCGTTGAGCGCGTCGAGCGCCGGAACCCAGAGGTCCTTCTCGATGCGGTGGAACCCGGTCCAGTCCAGTCCCTCGGCGACGGCGTCGACCTCGCGGTAGTCGATGCGCGGGTCGAGGTCGCCGAGCGCCTCCGCCACGGGCTCGATGCGCTCGTAGTATGCCCGCACCTGCGGGAAGAGCGTGCGGGCCGTGTCGTCGTCCGCGGTCGCGTACGCGGTCGTGAACTCCTCGACCGCGGGGACGAGCTTCTCGACCTGGTCCTTCACGAACGCGGCGTACAGGTCGACGGCCTTCTGCTTCTGCTCGGCGTCCGGACCGTCGATCGCAACGGCGTCCCCCGACACCGAGAATCCGGCGCGGCCCACTCCCTCTCCGACCATGCCCGGCTTGCAGAGCGTGAAGTACTCCCCCGGCTGTGCGACGACGGTCAGAGTGCGGGATGCACCGGGCGCGATGTTCTCGACCTCACCGACGATCCGCAGCCCGTCGTCCGCCAGCAGGTAGAACTCGGTGATCTGGTCGCCCTCGTTCTTCACGTCGAAGGCGAGCGTGCCGCTGGAGGCGGTCGCGGCCGAGACGTCGCAGCCGGCGTCGGTCGACGACACCGTGATCGCGTCGGCGGCGGCGGCGTCCGCCTTCGCGACGCAGCCCGCGAGCGCGAGCGCGGCAACGGCGGCGATCGCCGTGGTGGTCAGGCCCTTCGCGATGATCCTGTGGGCGGTCATGGGGCTCCTTGTCGAACGGGGTCGGATGACGGAGGGGATGTCTGAGCGGGGGGAATCGTCGAAGCCGGGGGCAGGGGTTCGTGCCGGGGGGCGCGCAGGTTGCGCACGAAGACGAAGGTGACCACCGCGACGTAGGCGGCCCAGGCGAACACCTGCAGCCACGACATCTGGGGCGTGAAGCCGATGGTGGCCTGCAGGATCGCGGCGAGGGGACCACCGGGAGCGATGACGTCGCCGACGTCGAACGCCCAGCCGAAGGGGATGCCCGCCCAGCCGGTCGCGACGGCACCCGTCGTGGGATCGAGTGGCGCGAGCGCCGTGAACGGGCCGGGTAGGACGCCTGCCTCTTGGAGGTCGTGGATGCCGTAGGCGAGGACGCCCGCGGCGACGACGATCAAGAATGCGCCCGTCCACGTGAAGAAGCGGCGCAGGTCGAGCCGCAGCATCCCGCGAGCGAGCAGCCAACCGAGCACGACCGCGGCCAGCAGACCCAGAAGGGCGCCGAGGAGCGCCTCGGGCGCGTTGCCGAAGGACTGCACCATCGACCACAGCAGGAGCGTGGTCTCGACGCCCTCACGCGCGACCGAGACGAACCCGAGGACCACGAGGCCCCACAGCGAGGCGGACGCCAGCGCTCGATCGACCCCGGTGTGGAGCGTGTTCTTGAGCGTTCGACCGGCCCGCTGCATCCAGAAGATCATCCAGGTGACCATGGCGACGGCCGTCAGCGAGAGCAGTCCGCCGATCAACTCCTGCGCCGCGGTCGTGAGGGCGTAGGCGCCGAACGTGAAGACGGCACCGAGCGCGAGCGACAACGCGATGGCCAGCCCGACGCCGAACCACAGCCGGGGCAGGACGTCCCGGCGACCGAGCCGCGACAGGTAGGCCACGAGGATGCCGACCACGAGGGCGGCTTCCAGGCCTTCACGCAGGCCGATCAGGAATGTGGCGAACACGGTGCTATCGCGCGGCTTTCGGGTTTTCGCGGGGATCCGGAGTGCTTTCGGGGCATCCGGTTCTGAGGTTAGGCAACCCTCACTCAGGGGACGATACTCCCGCCGGGTCGCACATCTCAAATCGGCGCACGCCCGCGCCGCGAGCGGGCAAGACGAAGGCCCGCCCCACACCGTGGGACGGGCCTTCGAGAAAGCGATTGAACGCTGGTGCGACTTAGCGGCGGAGTCCGAGACGCTCGATCAACGACCGGTAGCGGTTGATGTCGATGTCCTGGAGGTAGCCGAGCAGACGACGGCGCTGACCGACCATCAGGAACAGACCACGACGCGAGTGGTGGTCGTGCTTGTGCTCCTTCAGGTGCTCTGTGAGGTCCTTGATGCGCTGCGTCAGCATCGCGACCTGCACCTCGGGGGATCCGGTGTCACCGGGGTGCGTCGCGTACTCTTCGATGATCGCCTTCTTGGCTTCGAATTCAAGCGGCATAGAGGGGATCCCCTTTCTCTTCATTGCGCGGCGCCCATCGCCTGATGCGTGAGCTCTCTTTATCCGCGGCCGATCGAACGGCAACCTCCAGAGTCTACCAGCAGAAGCGCGACCCGCGGATGCCTCGGCCCCGGCTAGCCTCGAGGGGTGCAGTTCACCGTCCGCGTCAAGCCCGGAAGCCGAAAGGGGCCTCTCGTCGAGGCATCCGGCGATGACCTGACGGTGTTCGTGCGAGAGCGTGCCGTCGACGGCGCCGCGAACGAGGGCGTCGTGCGCGCCCTCGCCGCGCACTTCGGCGTTGCGCCGCGTGACGTCTCGATCCTGCGGGGTCACACGGCGCGCATCAAGCGCGTCGAGCTGTCGGGGGTCGAGGGAGTCGAGTCGGCGGGCGTCGACAGAGTCGAGCGCGAGAAGTGATGGCGCGCCTGCGCCGCGACCACTTCATCGACCTGCGCCCCCTGACGACCAGCCCGGCCTTCGCCCGGTTGTGGATCGGTTCGACGCTCGCCGGGCTCGGCGGGCAGCTGACGATCGTCGCGGTCATGCTCCACGTCTTCGAGCTCACGGGATCGACCTTCGCGGTCGCGATGATCGCCGTCGCGGGGCTCGTGCCCATGGTGCTCGCGGGACTCTACGGCGGCATGCTGGCCGACTACTTCGATCGCCGCGCGGTCGCATTGATCGCGGCATCCGTCACCTGGGTCTCGACGCTGCTGCTCGCCGTGCTCGCGTGGACCGGCAACGAGACGGTGGCGTGGTTGTTCGTGCTGTCGATCATCAACTCGTCCGCGAACTCGATCGTCTCGGCGACCAAATCGGCCATCACCCCGCGGCTCGTGCCGCGCGAACTGCTCCCCGCGGCCGCCGCGCTCAGCGGCATCACGGTGGGCATCATGGTCATGGCCGGACCCGCTCTCGCGGGGGTGCTCGTCGCGTTCGTCGGCTATCGCTGGACGTACACGGTCGACGTCGTCCTGATGCTGACCCTGTTCCTCGGGCTCTGGACCCTCCCCCGCATCCGTCCCGAGGGTGTCACCGTGCGGCCCGGTCTGCGCTCGCTCGCCGACGGATGGACATTCCTTCGCCGTGCCCCGAACATCCGACTCCAGTACATCCTCGACATCATCGCGATGACCTTCGGGAATCCCCTGGCGCTCTTCCCCGCGATCGGCGCCGTCCTTCTCGGCGGCGGGCCCATCACGACGGGCGTCCTGACGGCCTCGGTCGCGGCCGGCGCATTCCTCTCGAGCCTGTTCTCGGGGCCGATCGGACGGGTCCGCAGGCAGGGCCTGGGTATCGAACGGTCGATCCAGGTGTTCGGCGTCGCCACGGCCGCGTTCGGGGCCGTGCTGCTGCTCGGGGCGCTCGGGGTGTTCGCGCCCGCGGACCTGGGTGAGGATGTCGCGAACCTCCCGCTGATCGCGCTCTCGGTCCTGCTGCTCGCGGTGACGGGCGCCGCCGACAACGTCAGTGCCATCTACCGCCAGACGATGATGCAGTCGGCCGTGCCGGATGCGATCCGCGGGCGCCTGCAGGGCGTCTTCATGGTGGTCGTGGCCGGCGGTCCGCGCCTCGGCGCGCTCTACGCGGGAACCATCGCGACCGTCACCGCCCTGTGGTTCCCGCCGCTGATCGGCGGCCTCCTCGTCGTCGGGCTGGTCGGGTTCCTCGCGCGCCGCAGCCCGAGGTTCCGCGCCTACGACGCCCTCGATCCGCAGCCCTGACCCGCTGCCGCGATCGACCGAGGGCGTCGCACCACCGCCGATCGTCGGCGGATTCCGGACGCGGCATCCGGGCACGGGCTCGGACGTCGGATGCCGGGGCTAGAGTCACCGGGTGAGCACCACCCCTCCCCCTCTCGACCACCCCACCGCGTCCACGACCGGCATCCCGCGCTCGATCGCCGGGCCGTCGACCGTGTGGATCGCGGTGCAGTTCACGCTCACCGGCATCGTCTGGGGGTCGAGCTTCCTCTTCATGAAGGTCGCGCTCGAGGGGATGTCACCCGGCCAGGTCGCCTGGTCGCGCCTCGTGCTCGGGGCCATCACTCTGGGCCTGTTCGTCACACTCCGCCGCGAACGGCTGCCCCGTGTGCCGCGCGTATGGATGCACATGACCGTGCTGGCGATCACCTTCTGCGTGATCCCGTTCCTGCTGTTCTCGTGGGCGCAGCAACACGTGACGTCGGGGCTCGCGAGCATCTACAACGCCACGACACCGATCATGACCGCGATCATGGCCGGGCTGCTCTTCCGTGTCGAGCGACTCAAAGGCATGCAGATCGCCGGCATCGTCGTCGGCATCCTGGGCGTCATGGTGCTCATCGCGCCCTGGGACGGGCTCGACCTCGACCAGAGCCTGGTCGCGCAGCTCGCAATCCTCGGCGCGACCGCCTGCTACGGGTTCAGCCTCGCGTACATGCGGAAGTTCGTCTCCAACTCGGGGATGAGCGCGCTGATGTTCTCGTTCCTCAACATCGGCATCGCGGCGCTGATCATGCTCGCCCTCACCCCCGTCGTCGCGCTCGGCGAGGTCACGCTCAATCCATGGATCGTCGCGAGCATCCTGCTGCTCGGATGCCTCGGCACCGGCGTCGCGTACATCTGGAAC
>CAYZEL010000157.1:0-5528 GCA_964477515.1 uncultured Microbacterium sp. | reverse complement strand
ATCCGCGACGCCGCGGTCGCGCTGGCCGGCGCGCGGCGGCCCTTCCTGCTCGCGGGCCGGGGCGCTTTCCTCGCCGGGGCGGGGGCTGCACTCGGCGAGCTCGCCGATGCGACCGGCGCCGTCACCGCGTCCACGGCGCTCGGTCGCGGGATCTTCCCGCGACCGGATTTCGATCTGGGCGTTGTGGGCGGTTTCGGGGCGGAAGGCGCGATGGAGCTCGTGCGCGAGGCCGACGTCGCGGTCGTCTTCGGCGCCTCCCTGAACCAGTTCACGATGCGGTTCGGCGCCCTGTTCGCGCCCGGCACGAGAGTGATCCAAGTCGATCTCGCGCCGACCGCGACACATCCGAACGTCGGGAGCTACATCCGCGCCGACGCAACGAGCGCCGCCCGGGCGATCGGCGACGAGTTGCGGGCGATCGACGCGGCGCCGAGCGGTTGGCGAGAGAGCGTCGACATCCCCGCTCTCCGCGCGTACGACGCCGGGGACGCCATCGCGCCGGACGGCCTCCTCGACCCCCGGTCGGCCGCCGCGCGAATCGGCGAGCTTCTTCCCGAGAACCGCGTCGTGGTCTCGGACGGTGGGCACTTCATCGGTTGGGCGAACATGTATTGGCCCGTGTCTGCGCCCGACCGCATGATGATGATCGGCACGGCATTCCAGTCGATCGGCCTCGGAATCGCGAGCGTGCCCGGGGCGGCTCGGGCCCGCCCCGACGCGACGATCGTGCTCACGACGGGCGATGGGGGTGGGCTCATGGCGCTCGCCGACCTGGAGTCCGCAGTCCGGGTCGCGGGCGGGCGGGGTCTGGCCCTCGTCTGGAACGACGCCGCCTACGGCGCCGAGGTCAATCTGTACGGACTCAAGGGCCTGGCCGAGGCGCCCATGCTCATCCCCCAGGTCGACTTCGCGGCCGTCGCGCGCGGGTTCGGCGCCAAAGGAGTCGTCGTCCGCTCTCTCCCCGACCTCGACCGGCTCGCCGAATGGGCCGCGGCACCAGCATCCGATCGTCCGTTCCTGCTCCTCGATCTGCGCATCTCGGGCCGGATCATCGCGCCGTACCAGCAAGAGATCATCCGCGTGAACTCCTGAATTCCCGGGCCTGTCGCCCTACCCTTGTCCCGCTCGCAGTGATCGTATACGATTTCAGATACAACGCACGGGCGAGGGAGCTCATGGATCAATCGACGGATGTCACGCCGGGTGCTTTCGGCGCACTCCCGCGTCGTCCCGGCAAGATCATCGCCGTTCACCTGAGCTACGCCTCGCGGGCCGATCAGCGCGGGCGACGCCCCGCGAACCCGTCATACTTCTTCAAGCCGACCAGTTCGCTCGCGAACAGCGGCGCGACGGTCGAGCGACCCGCGGGAACCGAGCTGCTCGCCTTCGAAGGCGAGATCGCACTCGTCATCGGCGATGCGGCACGCCGGGTCGCCGTCTCCGAGGCGTGGGCGCACGTGGCGTGGGTCACCGCGTCGAACGATCTGGGCGTCTACGACCTGCGCGCCGCGGACAAGGGCTCGAACGTCCGCTCCAAGGGAGGCGACGGATTCACGCCCCTGGGTCCGGAGTTGATCGACGCTCGCACGGTGGATCCCACGACCCTGCGCGTCCGCACGTGGGTCAACGGCGAGATCGCCCAGGACGACACCACGGCCGACCTCATCTTCCCGCTCGCCCGGATCGTCGCCGACCTCTCGCAGCACTTCACCCTCGAGCCCGGCGATGTGATCCTCACCGGAACCCCCGCCGGGTCCAGCGTCATCCGCCCCGGGGACGTCGTCGAGGTCGAGGTCGACGCGCCTTCCGCCGAAGGTTCCCCGACCTCGGGCCGGCTCGTGACCACCGTGGCCGAAGGCACGCACCCGTTCGACGCCGAGATCGGAGACCTGCCCGCGGTCGACGATGCCCAAAGGATCGATGCCTGGGGATCCCGCGAAGCAGCCGGGTTGCCCGGGGACCAGCCCGCGCTCGATCCCGATCTGCGCGACAAGCTCGAGCGCGCGCCCACGGCGGGACTGTCCGCCCAACTGCGCAAGCGCGGGCTGAACGCCGTCGTGATCGACGGTGTTCGCGCGCTGCGCCCCGGCGCCCGGATCGTCGGCCTGGCGAAGACGCTGAGGTTCGTTCCGCTCCGCGAAGATCTCTTCGCCTCGCACGGCGGTGGGTACAACGCACAGAAGCGCGTGTTCGACACGGTGGAACCCGGCGAGGTCATCGTGATCGAGGCCCGCGGCGAGACGGAATCCGGCACTCTCGGCGACATCCTGGCGCTCCGCGCCCTCGCCCGCGGCGCCGCCGGCGTCGTGACCGACGGCGGCGTGCGCGACGCCGAGATCGTCGCCGCGTGCGGGTTGCCCGTGTTCGCCGCCGGAGCGCATCCCGCCGTGCTCGGTCGCCGGCACGTGCCCTGGGAGTCGGACGTCGCCGTGGCGTGCGGCGGCGCGACGGTCCTGCCCGGAGACGTCATCGTCGGCGACGGGGACGGGGTGATCGTGATCCCCGCCGCGATCGCCCGGGAGGTCGTCGACGACGCCCTCGCACAGGAAGACGAAGACGCGTGGATCGCGGCTCGCGTCGAGGAGGGGCATCCGGTCGACGGGCTCTTCCCGCTCGGCACGGAGTGGCGCGCCCGGTACGAGGCCGAACGAGGCACGACGTGACGCTCGAGGGCGCGGCGGTCGCGGTCGACGCGGAGAGCAAGTCGGAACGCGCATACGGCTGGCTTCGCGAGCGGATCGCCGCACGCGACTTCAGCCCCGGATACCGTCTGGTGCTCGCCCCGCTCGCAGCGGAACTCGGGATGAGCGTCGTGCCGGTACGCGAGGCGATCCGCCGCCTGGAGGCGGAGGGCCTCGTCACGTTCGAGCGCAATGTCGGCGCGCGCGTCACGCTCGTCGACGCCGAGGAGTACATGCACACGATGCAGACGCTCGGTTTGGTGGAGGGCCTCGCGACGGCGCTCTCCGCACCCCTGCTCACCCGGGCGGACCTCGACCGCGCCCTCGCCGTCAACGACCGGATGACGACGCTCCTCGATCACTTCGATCCGCACGCCTTCACCGAGCTGAACCGCGAGTTCCACGCGATCCTGTACGCCCCCTGCCCCAACCCGCACATCCTGGATCTCGTCGGTCGCGGGTGGTCGCGTCTGTCGAGCCTGCGCGACACGATCTTCGGCTTCGTCCCCGGCCGCGCCCAGCACTCCGTCGCAGAGCACACGCAGATCGTCGACCTCATCGCCCGCGGCGCCGACGCGCTCGAGATCGAACTCGCCGCGCGGCGACACCGATGGTCGACCATGACGGCCTTTCTCGCCACACGGACGCCCCCGGGTTCCGTTCCGCCCGTCACCCATCCCACGGAGGACCGCTCATGAGCGAAACCGCTGCGACACCGGACGCGCGGCCCATCCCGGCCGACCTTCCCACGCGCATCCAGCACTACATCGACGGAGAGTTCGTCGACTCGGCGGACGGGACGACGTTCGATGTCCTCGACCCCGTCACCAACGAGGTGTACGTCACCGCCGCGGCGGGCAAGAAGGCGGACATAGACCGCGCCGTCGCCGCCGCACGCCGCGCGTTCACCGACGGGCCGTGGCCGCGGATGCTCCCCCGCGAGCGCTCGCGCGTGCTGCACGAGATCGCCGACATCGTCGAGTCGCGCGACGCGCGCCTGGCCGAGCTCGAGTCTTTCGATTCGGGCCTGCCGATCACGCAGGCGCTGGGTCAGGCGCGTCGCGCGGCCGAGAACTTCCGCTTCTTCGCCGACCTGATCGTGGCCCAGGCGGACGACGCCTTCAAGGTGCCCGGCCGGCAGATGAACTACGTCAACCGCAAGCCGATCGGCGTCGCGGGGCTCATCACGCCCTGGAACACGCCCTTCATGCTCGAGTCATGGAAGCTCGGCCCCGCGCTCGCGACCGGCAACACGGTCGTGCTCAAACCCGCCGAGTTCACGCCTCTCTCGGCCTCGCTCTGGGCCGGCATCTTCCAGGAGGCCGGGCTGCCGCAGGGCGTCTTCAACCTCGTCAACGGGCTCGGAGAGGATGCCGGAGACGCGCTGGTGAAGCATCCGGACGTGCCGCTCATCTCGTTCACGGGCGAGAGCAGCACGGGCCAGCTCATCTTCGGCAACGCAGCGCCGTATCTCAAGGGCCTGTCGATGGAGCTGGGCGGCAAGTCTCCGGCGGTCGTGTTCGCCGACGCCGACCTCGAGGCCGCGATCGACGCCACGATCTTCGGGGGGTTCTCGCTCAACGGCGAACGCTGCACCGCGGGCAGCCGCATCCTGGTGGAGCGCTCGATCTACGACGATTTCGTCGAGCGGTATGCCGCCCAGGCATCCCGCGTCGTCGTCGGATACCCGCACGACCCGAAGACCGAGGTCGGTGCGCTCGTGCACCCCGAACACTTCGAGAAGGTCATGAGCTACGTCGAGCTCGGCAAGGCCGAGGGGCGCCTGGTCGCGGGCGGCGGTCGCCCCGAGGGCTTCCCGACGGGCAACTTCGTCGCACCGACCGTGTTCGCGGATGTCTCATCCGACGCCCGCATCTTCCAGGAGGAGATCTTCGGTCCGGTCGTCGCGATCACGCCGTTCGACACGGATGAGGAAGCGCTCGCGCTCGCGAACAACACCCGCTACGGCCTGGCCGCCTACGTATGGACGAACGACCTGCGGCGAGCGCACAACTTCGCCCAGTCGATCGAGGCGGGGATGGTGTGGCTGAACTCCAACAACGTCCGGGACCTGCGCACGCCCTTCGGCGGCGTGAAGGCCTCCGGACTCGGGCACGAGGGCGGCTACCGCTCGATCGACTTCTACACCGACCAGCAGGCCGTGCACATCACGCTCGGCCCCGCGCACAACCCGACGTTCGGCAAGCCCTCCCACCACTGAGTGCGACGCGAACAAGACGAAGGACATGAAATGAGCGAACCCATCCCCACCCCCGCGGCCGCGCCGCCCGACATCCTGCGCTGCGCGTACATGGAGATCGTCGTGACGGATCTCGCACGTTCGCGCGAGTTCTACGTCGACGTCCTCGGGCTCGTCGTGACGGAGGAGGACGACGACGCCGTCTACCTCCGCTCGTTCGAGGAGTTCATCCACCACAACCTCGTGCTGCGAAAGGGCCCCGTCGCCGCGGTCGCCGCGTTCTCGTACCGGGTCCGGAGCCCCGAAGAGCTCGACCGCGCGGTGGATTTCTACACCGAGCTCGGCTGCCGCGTCGAGCGTCGCGCCGAGGGGTTCACGAAGGGCATCGGCGACTCGGTGCGGGTCGAGGATCCGCTCGGCTTCCCCTACGAGTTCTTCTACGACGTCGAGCACGTCGAGCGGCTCGCCTGGCGCTACGACCTGTACACGCCCGGCGCGCTCGTGCGACTCGACCACTTCAACCAGGTCACGCCCGACGTGCCGCGCGCGGTGGCGTACATGGAGGACCTCGGATTCCGTGTGACCGAGGACATCCAGGACGAGGCCGGGACGAGCTACGCGGCCTGGATGCGCCGCAAGCCCACCGT
>CAYZEL010000156.1:0-5538 GCA_964477515.1 uncultured Microbacterium sp. | reverse complement strand
CGACCCCGGTGATCATTCTCGTGATGTGGTGGCAGGACTGGATCAGCGGGCTGACGGTGCTGCTGACGATCCCGCTCATCCCCATCTTCATGGTGCTGATCGGTCTCGCGACGCGCGCGGTGCAGAAGCGGCAGTGGGGCACGCTGCAGCAGCTGGCGGCGCGCTTCGCCGACACCGTCGAGGGGCTCGGCACCCTGAAGGTCTTCGGCCGCCAACACAGGGCCGCGGCATCCATCGAATCCGTGACCGAGCGCTACCGGGTCGAGACGATGCGGGTGCTGCGGGTGTCCTTCCTCTCGGGGTTCGCTCTCGAGTTCCTCGCGAGCATCTCGGTCGCGATCATCGCGGTGTCGATCGGGTTCCGGTTGGTCGATGGGGCGCTCGCCCTCTCGATCGGCCTCTTCGTCCTGCTGCTCGCGCCGGAGGCCTACCTGCCACTGCGGCAGGTCGGCGTGCAGTTCCACGCCGCCGCCGAGGGGGTCGCCGCAACGGAGGACGTGTTCGCCGTGCTCGACGCGGCACACGCCGAGCGACCGACGGAACCGTCGTTTGCGGGTGCGTCTGCGGGTGCGGGTGCAGCCGGTGTCCTCACGCTCACGGACGTTCGCGTGAAGCGCGGCGAATGGATGCTTCCCGCCGTGACCTTCATGGCGGCGCCCGGGCAGATCGTGCTCATCGAGGGGCCGAGCGGCGTCGGCAAGACGAGTCTCATCGCTGCCCTGCGCGGCGCGGCCGAGTGGCAGGGCACCGTGACGCTCGGCGACACCGACCTGCGGCACCTCGCGCCGTCGAGCTGGCTCGCCTGGGCGGGACAGCAGCCCGGCCTCATCGCCGGCACCGTCGCCGAGAACGTCGCCCTCGGCGAACCGACGCCGGACCCGGCCCTGATCGACCGCGCACTTTCGCTCGCGCGGGCGGACGGCATCGACGCATCCCTCCCTCTCGGCGTTCGCGGATCGGGTCTCTCGGGCGGCCAGGCGCAACGCGTCGCCGTGGCGCGCGCCCTCTACCGTCACCTCAGCGGACGTGCGGCCGTGGTCGCGCTCGACGAGCCGAGCTCGGCCCTCGACACCGCGACGGAGGCCGCCCTCTGGCAGAGCCTGCGTGAGATCGCGGATGCCGGGGCCACCATCCTGCTCGTCTCGCACCGGCAGAGCGCCCGCGACATCGCGGACGGCATCGTGGCCCTGCAGCCCGCGGAGGTGGGCGCATGACCGCGTCCGCCATGGGGACGACCACCGCCGCCGTACTGCGCGGCGCGATGCCGCCCACGCGCCGGTTCTGGCCCGCGGTCGCGTCGGGCTTCGTCGCCGAGGCCTCGGCGGTGGCGCCGCTCGCCGTCAGCGCGTGGCTGATCGTCCGGGCGAGCGAACAGCCTCCTGTGCTCTACCTGTCGGCCGCGGTCGTGGGTGTGCGCCTCTTCGCGCTCACCCGCGCGAGCTTCCGGTACCTCGAGCGCTTGACGGGTCACGACGCGGCCCTCCGGCAACTCGCGGCCACCCGCAGCGGGCTGGTGCGTCGGCTCATCCCCCTCGCCCCGGACGGGCTGGGGCGCACCCGCCGCGGATCCGTCCTCGGTGCCCTCGTCGACGACGTGGACGACCTGCAGAATCTGCCCCTCCGCGTCGTCGAACCCCTCGCCGGATCGGCCCTCGTCGTGCTCGGATCGATCGTGCTCGTCGGGATCGTCTACCCGCCGGCCGGCCTCACGCTCGCGATCTGCCTCGTCGCGGCGGGGCTCGTCGCAACCCTCTGGGGCTGGGCGGTCGGCGGTCGGGCCGAGCGATCCATCGCGCCCCTTCGCGCCCGTCTGACCGATGCCCTGCTCGATCACTTCGGGTCGCTCGACGTGCTCGTGGCCTACGGAGCCGAGTCGGCGAGCCGCGACCGCATCCGCGACGCCGACGCGGCGGTCAGTCGGGCCGTCGTCCGCCGCGCGGTCGCGCAGGCCGGCACCACCGCGCTCGTGACGCTGCTGGCCGGGGCGGCCTCGATCGCCGCCATCGCGATTGCGGCACCGTCCGCGCTCGATGGCCCCGCGCTGGATGGCCCCGCGCTCGCGGTCATCGCCCTGGTGCCGATGGCGGTGTTCGAGGTCTTCGCGGCGGTCCCCCTCGCCGCCGCGGCCTGGCGTCAGGTACGGGCGAGCGCAACGCGCATCGCCGAGGCCCTGCCCGACACCCTTCCCGCGGGCCTCGTCGCCGAGGCGATCGCACCGACCGGGGTCGCACCGGACCTCGGGACCGGTCTGAAGCTGCGGGACGTCTCGGCGCGCTGGCCCCACGCCGACGGGCCGGCGCTCCGCGGAGTGGACCTGGACGTCGCGCCCGGCGAGCGCCTCCTCGTCGTCGGGTCGAGCGGGGCGGGCAAGACGACGCTCGCGCACGTGCTCGTGCGATTCCTCGGCTGCGCGGGAACGTACGAGATCGGCGGCACCCCCGTCGACCGGATCGCGGGCGACGACCTGCGCCTGACGATCGGCCTCTGCGAGCAGCGCCCCATGCTGTTCGACGAGACCATCCGGCAGAACCTGCTGTTCGCCCGCGACACGGCGACGGAGGCCGAGCTCGAGGCATCCCTCGACCGCGTCGGCCTCGGCGCGTGGTTGCGCGAGCGCGGCGGGCTCGACGCCCGGGTCGGCGAGCGCGGGGCCCTGGTGTCGGGCGGCCAGACGCAGCGGATCGCGCTCGCCCGTGCACTGCTGCGCGAGTTCCCGGTGCTCGTGCTCGATGAGCCGACCGCGGGCGTCGACCCCGCGGCATCCGATGCCCTGCTCACCGACCTGCTCGCGGCGGTTCCCGCCGATCGTGCGGTCGTGCTGATCTCGCACGTGACGGTGCCCGACGGGCTCGTCGACCGGGTCGTGCGGCTGGATCACGGCCGCGTGGGCGAACGCTCCTAGGCGCCCGGGACCGCGAGGAGTCGCACGGCAGCGGGATCCACACTCACGCGCACGGGCACGCCCGGGGCGAGTCCCGACTCGACGATGGCCTCGGCCGCGACGTCCGCCGCGACGGCGGGCTCGGCCGTGTGCACCCTCGCGCCGACCGGTGTCTGCTCGACGCGAACGACGCGGGCGAGCCACGTGCCGGGCGTCGCCCGTTCCTCGGCGGCGA
This sequence comes from uncultured Microbacterium sp., assembly GCA_964477515.1. Classification (GTDB taxonomy): domain Bacteria; phylum Actinomycetota; class Actinomycetes; order Actinomycetales; family Microbacteriaceae; genus Microbacterium. The sequence continues at coordinate 2,422 of CAYZEL010000156.1, read as the reverse complement.
GTCGTAGCGCGCCCGTCCACGTGGACTCGACCGCGCGCTCGAGGCGCACCTCCGAGGGGCGGAAGACGGCGGCCACAGGCGCGCCGTCGGTCGCGGCCGCGGCCATCGACGCGTCATCCGCGGAAGCGATGAGCACTTCGGGCGATGCGGAAGCCGCGCGCCAATGCCCGGCGTGGGCGACGCCGTGGATCAGGTTGACGCCCGCCACCGTCGCGACGAAGCGCGTCGCAGGCGCTCGCAGCACGTCGCGCACTCCCCCGGACTGCGTCACGCGCCCCTCCTCGACGACGACGAGTCGCGTCGCCAGGGCCGCGGCGTCGACGGCATCGTGTGTCACGACGACGGCGGTCGCGTGGGTCGCGGCGAGCTGGTCGTGGAGCATGGCGCGGACGTCCGCGGCGGTCTCGGGGTCGAGCGAGGTGAGGGGTTCGTCGAGCAGCAGCACCTGCGGCGAGGTGGCGAGCGCGCGCGCGATCGCGACGCGCTGCTGCTGACCGCCCGAGAGCTGTGCGGGACGCCGGTTGCCCAGGCCGGGAAGCCCGACGCGCCACAGCCAGTCGTCTGCGTCGCCGAGCGCGACCTTGCGGTCGATGCCGCGGGCGCGCGGCCCGAACGCGATGTTCTCGCGCGCCGTCAGGTGGGGGAACAGCCGGGCATCCTGGCCGAGCAGCACCGCGCCGCGCAGCGCCGCCGGAACATGGCGCCGCGGGCGCGCGACGGATGCGACATCCCGATCTCCGATCCGAATGTGGCCATCGCTCAACCGGGCCAGGCCCGCGATCGCGGCGAGCAGCGTCGACTTGCCCGCCCCGCTCGGTCCCATCACGGCAACGACCTCGCCGGGAGCGCATTCGATCCGTGCCTCCAGCCGGAACCCCCTGCGCTCCACGACGATCTCGGCGGCGAGCGCCGCGCCGGTCATCGTGCGACTCCCGGTTCTGCCCGGCTCGCTTCTGCGCGGGTCGGGCGCCACGCGCGCACGAGCAGCAGCACGAGGATCGCCGTCACGAGCAGCAGCAGCGACAGCGCCACCGCGGTCCCCTGCCCGACCCCCGAACCGTTGAACGCCGTATAGATCGCGAGGGGCATCGTCTGCGTCACGCCCGGCGCGTTGCCGGCGAACAGGGCGGTCGCCCCGAACTCACCGATCGCCCGCGCGAAGGCCAGGATCACCCCGGCGATGAGACCGGGCGCGGCGAGCGGCAGCGTGACGCGCCAGAGGATCCGCCATCGTCCCGCGCCGAGCGTCGCCGCCGTGCGCTCGAAATCGACCCCGGCGGTGCGCATCGAGCCCTCGAGTGCGAGCACGAGGAAGGGCAGGGCGACGAACGTCTGCGCGAGGACCACCGCGGTCGTCGAGAACGGGATCTGGATGCCCCAGGTCTCGAGCGCCTGTCCGAGCGGACCGGTGCGGCCGAACAGGAAGAGCAGAGCGACCCCGCCCACCATCGGGGGCAGGACGAGCGGCACGGTCACGATCACCCGCAACAGCGCCGAGACACGGGGTCCCGAGCGGGCGATGACCAGCGCGAGCGGAACTCCGAGCACGACGCAGATCGCCGTCGCGACGATTCCGGTGCGCAGCGACAGCCCGAGCGCGTCGAGAGCTACGGGCGAGGTGATGTCGGCCCACAGCGTCGACCATTCCACTCGCGCGACGAGCGCACCGAGCGGCACGACGAGCAGGGCGAGGCCGAGGATCGCGGGAAGCGCCAGCACCGGCGGCACGAACCCGCCCGCCCCGTCTCGCCCTCCCCGTACGGTCATGGAGCCCCGAAACCGAACTCCGCGAGGATTCTCTGCCCGCGTGGGCTGAGCACGAAACGCACGAAGGCATCCGCCGCCGCGGGGTTGGACGCATCCGAGAGCGCGGCGATCGGATATCGGTTGACGACATCCGCCGCCCCCTCCGGCAGGATCGCCTCGACGTCGTCGCGACCGGCGACATCCGTCCTGTAGACGAGGCCCGCGTCGGCTTCACCCGCCGCGACCTTCGTCAGCACCGCCGTCACGTTCTGCTCGAGACTGACGGGACTCGCCGCAACTCCGGCGTTCGCGAGGAGCTTCTGCGATGCCGAGCCACAGGGGACCTCGGGTGCACAGAGGATGACCGTGCGTGTCGGGTCCGACAGGTCGGCGAGAGACTCGACCTCGCCCGGATTCCCGGCGGGGACGACGATGACGAGCGTGTTCGTCGCGAACACCCGGGGGGAGCCCATCACCAGATCGGCGCCATCGACCTTCGCCAGGTTCTTCTCGTCCGCCGACGCGAAGACGTCCGCGGGCGCACCCTCGACGATCTGCGTCGCGAGCGTGCTGGATCCGTCGTACACGACAGGAAGGATATCGAGCCCCTCGTTATCCGCCTGGAACTCCTCGGCGATCCGGTCGAAGGCGCCCCCGAGCGCGGCAGCGGCATGGA
>CAYZEL010000155.1:0-5610 GCA_964477515.1 uncultured Microbacterium sp. | reverse complement strand
AGGAGCGTACTGAGAGTCGCGGGCACCACGCCGGGATAGCCGAACACGGCATCGATAGCTGCGCGCAGACCGGTGACGCCGACCTCGGGCATCCGATCCGTCGTGATCAAGAGGGGGCCCGACGAGTTCGACGCCTCGAGCGCGATCTGCGCGGAGATCCGGGCGGATGCGGCCTGCGCTGCGCTCGTCGGCGCCCCGGCAGTCGTGCGTACCGCGTTCGATGCCCCCGCTTCGTAGACGAGCAGTGGGGCCCCGTCAGCGGTTGCGGCCGCCGCGCGGACGTCGGATCGACGGGCTTGGTCAGAGCTGAGCAGGACCGTCGCGGGGGCGCCACCCGTCGAGGGCTGCTGCATCAGCACGCGCAGTGCATTCTCGTCCGCTCGGCCCTGAGCCGGCCAGAAGATCGCCGCGCGCGATCCGGGTACGGTGACGAGCTCGTCCACGGTCGGCAGAGGGATGACATCGGCATCGGTGTCGTCATCGACGCCGCTCCCGGTTGCCGCGGGATCGGGGTTCGGGGTGGACGCGGGGCCCGAGCCCGTGAAGTCGTCCGCGGACATCGCGTACTCCAGGCCGGTCGGCTCGAGCAGCGTGGTCAGTCCCGCATCCGCCTGCACCGATACATCCGCGTCGCCGAATTGCAGCGCAAAGCGCTCGTTCGGCAAGGCCGTGAGGCGATCGAGCCAGGCGAGTGCGCTGGCGGGCGCGGAATCGCCGAGGACGCGGATCGACGCGAGCACCGAGGGGTCGACCGCGAGGACCGCTGAGGTGCCGGAGACGCCCGAAAGCAGTGCCGTGAGGCGTCCTTCTGGGCCCGTGAGTGCCGTCAATTCGTCGGAGGTGAGGAGCCCGGCCGTGCGCGTGCCGGCGGTGACGGCGACGATGACTCCGATCGAGGATGCCGCGGGGCTCTCGCTCTGCAGCACGACGGTGCTTCGTGAGACGAGGTCTCCCCCGTACGTGGCGGAGAGCGCATACACACCCGGCGCGCGTCCCGTCAGCGCGTCGGCAGCGACCGTCGAGACCACCGTTTCGCTATCGCCCGGGGCGATCGATCCGGTCGACGGACGAACGATGACGGATGTCTCGGGCCCGAGCCCGCCGTCGTCGATCCCGTCGTCCAGTTGCGCGGTGGTGCCCAGGGGCGCGTCACTGAGTTCGAGCGTGAGTGCGGCGGGGCTCAGCTCGGCGGACGTGGGATTCGATACCTCGATCGTCGAGGTCAATGCCGCGCCGACGGGCACGACGCCGTGTGCGAGTGGCGAGAGAACCAGGGTCGGCTCGGCGGCATCCGGAGTCGGTGAGGGACTGGGCGAAGCGGCCGCGACCGAGGCCCCCGCGAGCACGAACGATGCCGTCACGGCAAGGAGGGCCGCAGCCCGCTTCAGGAGCCCGAAACTCCCGCGCGGGACGATGCCTCGCGGGCGGGCGATGTTCGGGTCGCGCTGCACGTCGGACCCTCCCGGCGCCGGACCGCGCCGCACGCCGGAGCCGAAGAAGAGGTGCATCACGGTGAGTCCGGGTTGTCGTCGAGTGCGAGAGTTCGCACATTTCGCCCGATTCTACGGCGCTTGCCTCTGCGTTCCCGGCGCACCGCCGCCGGTCGGCGCTGTTGATCGGGCAGCGGCCGCGGGGACGGGCTCGTCTGCGCGCGACTCGAATGGGGTCATCCGAGTGAGCGACGTGTGGAGAGGCGCGCTTGAATGGAGGGATGATCCCCGAACCTGACCCGGCGCATGCGCGCGCCCTCGCGACGGACCTGGCCGCCGTCGGCTACACGGGGGCCCGATTGCGCGCACTCTGGGGTGTCGCGGCCGACGAGGCGCTCGGGCGCGGCATCGCGCTGCCCGCGCGGCGTGAGGTGGCGGAATCCCAGTCCGACGTGGCCGTGCTGGCGAGGCTCTTCTTCCTGGGCAGTCCCGTCCCCCTCTCCGACGCGCGGACGGCGCTCCGGACCGCGACCGTGTCGGGCGTCGAGAAGCTCGGTCTCGTCCGAACCATCGACGGCTCGGTCGTCCCGTCGGTCCTGATACGTCCGCAGGCATACGTCGACGAACACGGCGCGGGCGAGTGGTGGATCGCGAGCGACATCGACGAGTCGGTGCGCAGCGGACCACTCCCCGAAGACCACGTCCTCGGAGTCGGCGGGGCTTCGCTGACCCTCGCGGGATTGCAGCTTCCGACCCCCGCCGCGCGCGTGCTCGACCTGGGTTCCGGTTGCGGTATCCAGTCGCTGCGTGCCCGTCGAGACAGCCCTGACGTGACGGCGACCGACATCTCGGAGGCGGCTCTCCGGTTCACACGGCTGAACGCCCTCCTCAACGGTGTCGACGGCATCCGGACGCTCCGCGGAAGCCTGTTCGAGCCGATCGGTGACGAGGTCTTCGACCGCATCGTCTCGAATCCGCCGTTCGTGATCACGCCGCGCGGTGCCGACGTTCCCGCATACGAATACCGCGACGGCGGCCTGACGGGGGATGCGCTGGTGCGCGACATCGTCACCACGGTCGGGGCTCACCTGACCCCGGGCGGAACCGCGCAGTTGCTGGGCAACTGGGAGTATGTCGACGGTCGCGATGGACTCCACCGCGTGCGCGAGTGGGTGGCCGCATCCCCCGTCCCCCTCGATGCGTGGGTGATCGAACGCGACCGGATGGATCCGATCGCGTACGCCGAACTCTGGATCCGGGATGGCGGCACGGTGCCCGGCACCGCCGAGTTCGAATCGATGCTCGCGGCCTGGTTGGACGACTTCGAGGCTCGGGGGGTCCGCGAGGTCGGCTTCGGGTACATCCTGCTGCGACGTGCGCGCGGTGGTCGGCCCAGCCTGGCGCGGTTCGAACGTGTCGCGGGCGCGATCGGCCCGAATGCCGCTCTGGGCATGCATCTCTCCGAGAGCTTGCGCGCGCATGACCACCAGACGCGGCTGAGCGACGACGAGTTGGCCGCGGCTGTGCTGCGTGCGGCCGGGGATGTGACCGAGGCGCGCCACTACCTGACCGGAGCCGCAGTCCCGTGCGTCATCGCGCTGCGTCAGGGCGGAGGCGTCGGGCGGGCGCTCGCGGTCGACCCCGCGCTCGCCGCGCTGGTCGGGGCGAGCGATGGCGACCTGCCCGTGGGGCGCCTGATCGGCGCGATCGCGGAGCTGCTCGAGGTCGATCCCGAGACGCTGCGGGCCGACCTCCTCCCCCGTGTGCGCGGCCTGCTCGATGACGGGTTCTTGACCTTCACCGAGGGCGCGGGTTCGCCGCCCGCATCGGTGCCCGACCCGCCTCGGTAGGCTGGATGGCATGGTGAGTATGGCCGAGGGCCTCGGCCGACTCGCGAGTCTGGCCGCGTCGCCCATCGTGGCGGAGTTGTCCGGCGCGTTCGAGCGCGCGGGGTTCGAGCTCGCGATCGTGGGCGGGCCCGTGCGGGACGCGCTGCTGAACAGACCCACACACGATCTCGACTTCACGACGAACGCGCGACCCGACGACATCCTGCGCATCGTCAAGCCGATCAGCACGGCGCAGTGGGACATCGGACGCGCGTTCGGCACGATCGGCGCCCGCATTCGCGGTGAACAGGTCGAGATCACCACATATCGCGCGGATGCGTACGACGGCGAGACCCGCAAGCCGGTCGTGGAGTTCGGCGACAAGCTCGAGGACGACCTCGTGCGTCGCGACTTCACCGTCAACGCCATGGCACTGCGCGTGCCCGGACCTCAATTGGTCGACCCGACCTCGGGCGTCGAAGACCTCCTCAGCCAGATCCTGCGCACTCCCGTCGCGCCGGCCGTCAGCTTCGGCGACGACCCGCTCCGCATGCTTCGTGCCGCGCGTTTCGCGGCCCAGCTCGGATTCATCGTCGCCGACGACGCGCTCGAGGCGATCACGGCGATGCGCGAGAGTCTGGCGATCGTCAGCCCGGAGCGCGTCCAGGGTGAACTCGTGCGGATGCTCCAGACCAACGATCCGGTACGGGGCATCCGTCTGCTCGTCGAAACGGGCCTCGCGGGTGTGTTCCTTCCCGAACTGCCGGCACTGCGCCTCGAGGTGGACGAGCACCACCACCACAAGGACGTCTACGAGCACTCGCTGACCGTGCTGAAGCAGGCGATCGACCTCGAGGGCGAGCGTCACCCGGGTTCGGACCCGGATGTCCCGCTCCGCCTCGCGGCACTGCTGCACGACATCGGCAAGCCGGCGACACGCAAGCTCGAGTCGGGCGGTGGCGTGACCTTCCATCATCACGACGCGGTCGGGGCGCGGCTGGCACGCAAGCGTCTGCAGGCCCTGCGATTCGACTCGGACACCATCGCCACCGTGACGCACCTGGTCGATCAGCATCTGCGTTTCTTCGGGTACTCGGAGGGCACGTGGACCGACTCGGCCGTGCGCCGCTATGTGCGCGACGCGGGCGACCAGCTCGAACGGCTCCACATCCTGACCCGCGCAGACGTCACGACCCGCAACAAGCGCAAGGCGACGCGGCTGCGCACCGCCTACGACGACCTGGAGCGGCGGATCGCCGAGCTCGAGGCCGAGGAAGAGCTGCAGTCGATTCGACCCGAGCTCGATGGCAACCGCATCCAGGAGGTGCTGGGGATTCCTCCCGGGCGCGAGGTGGGCGAGGCGTACCGCTTCCTGCTCGAGCTGCGCCTGGACGAGGGGGTCCTCGGCGAGGCCGAGGCTGAAGCGCGGCTGCGCGCGTGGTGGGCAGCGCGCGCCTGAGCGCCGACGTCCGGTTCCCGATCGTTCCGATTCAGCTCGCGGCCGAGGCGGCGAGTCCCGCGATTTCGCGACCGGATCGGACGGCGTGGGTCTCGGCCGTCTGCTTCAGGTCGGCGGCCACATCGGCGAACGCGTCGAGGGCCGGGTTCACGCCGACGAGCGTGAAGGGACGCTCCACGACCCGCAGGTCGAGGCCCCAGACATCCTCGAGAACGCGACGCAGCCACGCGGTCGAGTGATCCCAGCCTTCCTTCGGCGTTCCGGGGGCGTAGTTGCCACCGAGCACCGTGACGAGGGTTGCGGGCTTACCGCGAAGCGCCGTGCCCTGCGGGTCGATGCGCGGGTCGGTGTAGGCGACGTCGAACCAGGTCTTGAAGTGCTGGGACACCCCGTAGTTGTAGAGCGGAACGGCGAACAGCAGGGCGTCGGCGGCGATCATCTCGTCGGCGAGCTCTGCTGCCAGTGCACGGGCTGCACGCTGGCCCTCGGTGCGATCCTCCTCGGGAGCGAAGTTGGAGGTGACGGCGTCCGCCCACGCGGTCGCCGGAATCGGGTCGGCGGACAGATCGCGTCGAACGACGTCGGACGTCGGATGCGTCGAGAGCCACTCGGCCTCGACGAGATCGGCGAGCGCGCGGCTCGAGGAGGTGGGGGGCAGGATGCTGGCGTCGAGCCGGAACAGGGTGGTCATGGTTGTCCTATCTGGAATCCGAAGTAACTAACTAAAACATAGCGACTCCGGAGACTGTAGCACCCGTACGATGAATTCATGACGCCCTCCGACGACGAGCACGAGCGCGAGGTCTGCGACGCGGCCGTGACGCTCGCGTTCTCGGTGCTCGGCAAGAGATGGAACGGGATGATCGTCTCGGCCTTGGGCAGTGGAGCATCC
>CAYZEL010000154.1:0-5612 GCA_964477515.1 uncultured Microbacterium sp. | reverse complement strand
AGGGGCAACGAGAGGGCCAGCGCCATGAAGACGCGTCGCGTGACGGTGCGGGCGTTCACGGGATGACCTCCCCGCGAACGGAGGGATGCCACGCGAGCACGTAGTTCTCCAGCTGACGCAGGACGAGGTTGATGATCAGGCCGAGCACGCCCGCGAGCAGGGCGAGGGCGTAGACGACGGGGGCGTTGCCCGCCGACTGGTATTGCGCGATCATCTGACCGATTCCGGGGGCTTGGACGACGATCTCGATCGTGATCGCGACGACCAGGGCGATCGTGCCGGAGAGGCGCACCCCGGTCATGAGGTACGGCAGCAGGGTGGGCCAGACGACGTAGCGGGCGCGGGCGAGCGGTCCGAAGCCGTAGCTCCGCGCTGTGGACGCGGCGACCGGGTCCACGTCGCTGACGCCGTAGATGACATGGATCAGGATGACCCAGAAGCACGCCCACACGACGATCGCGATCGTCGCCGTGGGCCGGACCCCGAAGATCACGATGGCGATCGGGATCAGACCGACCGACGGGATCGGGCGGAGGAACTCGACCGTGGAGTGCGTGAACTCGCGCACCCAGCGATTCGATCCGATGACGAGGCCCGCGGCGATTCCGAGAACGAGCGAGATGGCGAGTCCGACGCTCCAGCCGAGCATCGTGTTGCCGAGCGCCGCCCAGAACTGCGCGCGATACTGCTCGCCGAAGACGACCTCCACGACCGTCACCGCCACCTCGCTGAAGGGCGGCAGGTAGGTCGAGTTGACCAGTTCGAGCCGGGACGCGAGCTCCCAGACCGCGATGAACGCGAGAATCCCGAGGATTCCGAGAACCGGGGTCGAGATCCGTGTCTGACTGAACGCTATGCGGGTAGGGCGTTCCGCGGGCGCCGCACGTGTCGGCATGCGCATCCTCCGTGAGGGTGTGGTGGTCGGGTGGGCCGGGCAGTGCGGGTCCGTGACCCCGGAGCATCCGGGAGCCACGGACCCGCCCTGTCAGCGATGAAGCGCTGTCAGCGCGCGAGCGCCGTCAGCAGGTCAGGGAACCCAGACGAGCTCTTCCAGATCGACCTTGTTCTTGACGTAGCCGAGTTCGAACGACCAGTCGGCGATCGCCTGCAGGTTCTCCACCGTCAACGGGAGCTTGCCGTACGACCCGAGACGGATACGGGCGGCGAGCTCGGGGTCGATCTTGGTGAACTCCGCGATGTTCTCGCGCAGCTCCTCGTCGTTGTCGAGCGCGTACGCGTTCGCCTCGTCGATCGTCGCGGCGACCTTCGCGTAGTAGTCGGGGCGCTTTTCGACATCGCTCCGGAGCGCGTACCAGACGCCCGCGACGACCGCGCTGTCCGAGAGAGCCGTGAACGGGTTCGCGAGGGTACGGAATCCGTTCTGCTCCCGGCCGAGGGTGCCGAACGGCTCACCGGCGACGAACGCGTCGATCGCGCCGCTCGCGAGTGCGGCGGGCTGGTCGGGCACGCCCATCTGCACGTAGTTGACCTTGCTCGGGTCTCCGCCGTCGTCCGTGATCGCGATGTCGGCGAGCAGCTGCGTGTAACCGCCGGGCGCGTTGACCGCGACGGTCTTGCCCTCGAGGTCCTTCGCGGACTTCAGGGGGCTGTCGGCCGTGACGAGCAGGTCGTTGATGCCGTTCTCGGGGTCATCGGGCGTCGCGCTCGCGGCGGCGATGATCACGAGGTCGACACCGTTCTCGACCGCCTGGAACACGCCGGTCGAACCGCCGTAGCCGATCTGCACCTGGCCGGACTGCATGGCCTGGATGATCTCGGTCGACGATCCGGCGGGCTGCAGGGTCAGATCGAAACCGGCTTCTTCGAAGACGCCGTTCTGCTGCGCCATGTAGACGGGGCCGATGTCGGTGACGGGGATGACGCCTGCGACGAGCGGCTGGACCTCCATGGGCGCGTCGCTGGTGCCGGCGCTGCTGCCGCCGCCCGCGTCGGTCTGGGCGCCGCACGCGGCGAGGCCGAGAACCGCGAGGACGCTGATCCCCAGGGCGAGGGGTGTTCGGGTGCGTAGGGACTTCATTACTGCCTCCATTGCCAGTCGGGATGCTCCGCGCGCCACTGCGCGGAGCCCGGGCCCGGGGTGAATGCACTCCGTCCGGTGTGGCCGCGCAGGTCGATTTCGACGTTGCCCGACGATGGTGATGGTGTCACACCGACGGGGGTCATTTCAACACATTGCGTACTTCTGTACGCACAGTGGTGCGCGGAGACCGTTTCGCGGCTATCGTTATGGCGACGCCACACGTCGGTTCGAACGTGCGGCACACCCCCTGTTTCAAAGGAGAAACCATGCCGATTCGCACGCGCGCGGCCGTCGTTCGAGAGCAGCCCGGTCCGTTCGAGGTCATGGATGTCTTGCTCGACGACCCTCGTCAGGGAGAGATCCGCGTCAAGATGGTGATGAGTGGGCTCTGCCACTCCGACTACCACCTCGTCACGGGCGACAGCGAGGCCGGGCACCTTCCCATGGTCGGCGGACACGAGGGCACCGGAATCGTGGAAGCCGTCGGACCGAACACGCCCGACTGGTCCGTCGGCGACAAGGTCGTCTTCTCGTTCATCGCCAGTTGCGGCAAGTGTCGCTGGTGCAACGAGGGAATGACCAACCTCTGTCAGCTCGGCGCGTTCCTGATGCGCGGGAGCCGATTCACCGACACCGAGAGCTTCCGGTTCTCGCTCGAGGACGGCACGCCCGTCGGCCAGATGTGCGGGCTCGGCACCTTCGCCGAGCACACGGTCGTCGACGTCAACTCGGCCGTGAAGCTGCCCGCGGACGCCGACCTCGACAAGGTCTGGCTGCTCGGCTGCGGTGTCGGCACCGGATGGGGCTCGGCGGTCTACGCCGCCGATGTCAGCCCCGGCGACGTCGTGATCGTGATGGGCGTCGGCGGCGTGGGCATCCACGCCGTACAGGGCGCCTCGCATGCGGGAGCTCTGGCCGTCATCGCGGTCGACCCCGTCGAACTCAAACGCCAGAAGGCCCTCGAGGTCGGGGCCACACACGCGTTCGACAACATCGCCGATGCCGCGGAGTTCGCCCGCAGCATCACCGACTGGCAGGGCGCCGACAGCGCGATCATCACGGTCGGGAGCCTGCGCGGCCAGGACATCGCGGACGCGTTCTACGCGATCCGCAAGGCGGGCACCGTCGTCGTCACCGCGATCGCCCCGAGCTCCGAGGTCAGCATCCCGATCTCTCCGCTCGACATCACCCGCTTCCAGAAGCGCATCCAGGGCGCGATCTACGGCGCCAGCAACCCGCGCGCCGACATCCCCCGCCAGTACGCGATGTACAAGACCGGGCAGTTGAAACTCAATGAGCTGATCTCGGCGACCTACGCTCTCGATGACATCGGGCAGGGCTACACCGACCTGCTCGAAGGCCGCAACATGCGCGGCGGCATCGCGCACCCCTCATCCGACTCGACGCGCACCGCGGAGGAATCATGACGACCACAATCACCCCGACGACCCGATCCGTCTCGCGCGACAGCATCTTCGCGGGCGGCGAGTGGGTCTCGCCCGCCACCACAGCCGAGCTCGTGATCGAGAGCCCGATCGACCTGAGCGAGGTCGGGCGGGCTCCCGACGCGATCGCCGCGGATGTCGATCGCGCCGTTCGCGCGGCACGGGAGGCCTTCGACCACGGTCCGTGGCCGCGCCTGACCGGAGCGGAGCGCGCCGACTGGATCGACAAGCTGGCCGACGAGATGGAGCGTCGCGGGCTCGACACCGCCGGGCTGATCACCGCGGAAATCGGTCAGCCGATCTCGGTTTCGCGTCCGTGGGCGAGCGTTCGCCCGATCACGCACCTGCGCTACTACGCCCAGGTCGCGCGCACCCCGGACCTCGAAGAAGAAGAACGTCCGAACATCTACGGCACGGGCAACTCCATCGTGCGGCACGAACCCCTCGGGGTCGCGGCCCTGATCGTGCCGTGGAACCACCCGCAGGCGGCGCTGACGCTCAAGCTCGGGCCGGCACTCGCCGCGGGCTGCACGGTGGTCATCAAGCCGGCCGCCGAGACAGCGCTCGACGTGTTCGCGTTCGCCGAGGCGAGCCTCGCGATCGGCATGCCGCCCGGTGTGATCAACATCGTCCCGGGCGGGCGCGAGACCGGGCAGGCCCTCGTCGCGCATCCCGGAATCGACAAGATCAGCTTCACCGGCTCGGCCGAGGCGGGGCGCCAGATCGCCTCCGCGGGCGGTCAGCGACTGATTCCCGTGACGCTCGAACTCGGAGGCAAGTCGGCGGCGATCGTGCTCGAATCGGCCGATCTCGACGCGACCTTCTCCAGCCTGCGACACGCCATCTTCGACAACAGCGGCCAGGTCTGCGCCATGATGTCACGCGTCCTGGCACCGGCCAGCATCTACGACGAGGTGTACGACCGGCTCGTGGCCCTCGCGAGCGACCTCACGGTCGGCGACCCCTGGGACGAGAACACCGAACTGGGTCCCCTCGTCTCACAGCGCATCCACCAGCGCGTCGCGGGCATGGTCGATCGGGCCCGGGCCGCCGGGGCGACGGTCGTGACGGGCGGCCAGTCGCTGCCCGGTTCCGGCTACTTCTACGCCCCGACCGTCATCACCGACGCGGCCGTGGACAGCGAGATCGTGCAGGAGGAGGTCTTCGGCCCGGTCGTGACGCTCCTTCCCTACACCGATGTCGACGACGCCGTGCGCATCGCCAACGATTCGCACTACGGCCTCGCCGGTGCGGTGTACGGGGCCGAGGACGAGGTCCTCGGTGTCGCCCGACGGGTCCGGACGGGCTCCATCGGGCTGAACGGCTACCGCCCCGACTTCAACACGCCCTACGGCGGCTACAAGGATTCGGGTCTCGGCCGCGAGTTCGGCGCCCAGGCGGTGCGCAACTACCAAGAGGTCAAGTCGATCTGGCGCTAGTCGGGTCGCCGGGTTCACCGCGCGCCGTCAGTCGCCGCGCGCGATGAACTCGGCGATCCGTTCGCCGATCAGCACCGCGGTCGCCGCGGGTCCCCGCGACGGGACGGTGGGCAGGATGGATGTGTCCGCCACCCGCAATCCCGGCACGCCGTGCACGCGCCCGCGCCCGTCGACGACCGCGCCCGGTGACCCCACCGGCCCCAGCGGCGCCGTTCCGCACATGTGGATGGCCGTGCCGAGGTGGGTGCGTGCCCAGGCGTCCAGGCGGTCGTCGTCGCCGAGCGTCGCGTCGTCGAGCTCGGTGAGGCGGTCGACGAGGGGCGCGAGAGCATCCGAGCGCAGCAGTCGCACGGCAACGCGCAGTCCCTCACGCATGCGGGCGCGATCTCGGGGCGTCTCCAGGTAGCGGTATTCGATGCGGGGCCCGACGTCGGGATCCGCACTCACCAGTCGGATCGTGCCTCGCCCCTCCGGCTGCTGCAGAGCGACGATCAGTTGCAGGTCGTCGCGATGCGCGAGTTGTGAGGCCATCCGCCGGGCCGAAACGCCGAACAGGGCGCGGAGGGTCCGCCAGGGATGCCGCACGGCCGCCCACGCTCCGCTGCCGAGCGGATGCGCCGAGCCGGTCAGCAGGTATCCGAGCGACTTCACCGACAGCAGGATCTCCAGATCAGCCCGGCCGGTCCC
>CAYZEL010000153.1:0-5688 GCA_964477515.1 uncultured Microbacterium sp. | reverse complement strand
CGCACCGCCGGCACCGCCGAGCGCCGCGGTGGCCGGGCGCGGGGCTCCGGGGCTGACCGGCTTGAGCGGCGGCTCATCGAGCAGGGCCTCGCGGATGATGCGCCGGGGGTCGTACTGGCGCGGATCGAGCCGACGCCAGTCGACGTCGTCGAAGTCCTCGCCCATCTCGTCGCGCACCCGCGTCTTCGCCCCGCGCAGAAACTCGCGCAGTCGCCCGAGCATCTTGGCCAAACCCTCGGCGTACCGGGGCAGTCTCTCGGGTCCCACCAGCAGGGCGGCGATGACACCGATCAGCAGGAGCTTCTCGATCGTCAACCCGAAGAACATGAGAACAGGTTACTCGCCGCGCCTGCGGCCGGAGACCGCGCCAGCCCCGTAATCTAGGGAAAATGGACAAGCGCGTGAGCGGACAGCAGGCCAGCTGGCGGTACGCGACGGAACAGGTCACAGAACCCGATCCGATCGCGAAGGCTCGCGCGCACTCCCTCGAGTTGGGCATCGTGCCCATCGATCCGGCCATCGGCGCCCAGTGCGCCGTCCTCGCCGCTGCCTCCGACGCGCTCAACCTGGTCGAGATCGGCACGGGGGCGGGCGTCTCGGGCATGTGGCTGCTGCGTGGCAGCGCCCGAGGCATCCTGACGACGATCGATGCCGAGCCCGAGCACCTCGCTGCCGCGCGCAAGGCGTTCTCGGATGCGGGCATACCGCCGGCACGAGCGCGATTCATCACCGGCCGGGCCGCGGAGGTCCTGCCGCGCATGAACGAGTCGGCATACGACATCGTGCTGATCGACGCCGACCCGGAGCACATTCTCGAGTACGTCGCGCACGGCCTGCGACTGGTGCGCGTCGGTGGCACGGTGCTCATCCCCCGAGCACTGCAGAACGGGCGCGTCGCGGATCCCGTCCAGCGCGATCCGATCACGACCGCGTTCCGGTCGCTGATCCACGAGACACAGGGCTCACAGGCCGTCATGCCCGCCCTGTCTATCGTCGGCGACGGCCTGCTGCAGCTCACCAAGATCACCGAGTAGGCCGCGCCCGCCGCCGTCACCGGCACGCCGAACGTACGGCATCGGTGCGAGTGCACGACTTCCGTACCGCGCAGAAGCCGTGCAGTCGCGCGCAAGCCGTGCACTCGGGAACTCGGATGCGGGACGGACGCGGATGCCCCGGGACGCAGAAAGGCCGGCCCCGCGAACGGAACCGGCCTGACGACGAACTCTATGCGGAGACGACTCCCGAGAGCACATCGTGAAGCTCCTTGGCTTCGGCGTCGTTGACCGAGACCACGAGACGCCCCCCACCTTCGAGCGGCACCCGCACGATAATCAGGCGCCCCTCCTTCACAGCCTCCATCGGTCCGTCGCCGGTCCTCGGCTTCATGGCTGCCATAGCGGCCCCTTTCGTCGCGAAATCTAGCTCGGTCCAGTTTATCCTGCCGACCGACGTAATACGGCCGAGCGGTATATCAGGGCACCTGCCAGTACGTGTTCGCGAGCCCGTACATGTTCCAGATCCACCACCACTGCCCCGCGAGACACGACGTCAGGGCAGCCACCCGCCAGATGGTGGACCACGGCGCGGCGACCGCGCCCCACAGCGGAGAGAGGGGGAACAGCAGGCGGAAGATGCTGGACTGCGGAAAGAACACGGCGAACAGGTAGAGGAGATAGCTCGCGGACCACAGCCGGACCTCGACGCCCAGGCGCCGCACGTGCGGCTCGAACAGCAGGATCGCGGCCGCACCCAGCATCAGGGTCGCCGCGACGGCGATCCCCATGCCGACAGGCGCGCCCCACGACCGCAACCAGAACTCGGCACCCGCGAACCACCCGTGGAAGGGCACGAAGACTCCGCCGTCCGCGACCCAGTTGCGACGCCACGCGAGCTCGGTGGCGAGATAGCCGCCCGGGTCCCCGGTCACGATCCCGACGATGACCTGCCAGGCGAAACCCGTCGCGACGGCCAACGCGCCGAGCACGAGGATGTGCACGACTTCGGCCCGACCCAGGGGTTCGCGGTCGCGACGGAACCACCGCCAGAGGCCGAACAGGCCGAGAAACAGCGCGAACGCCAGCACGCCCGGCCGGGTGAATGCCATCAGGGGGATCAGCAGGTACAGCCATCCGTACCGTCGCCTCTGCACACACCACAGGGACGACAGCAACCACAGCAGGAACAGCGATTCGGCGTACGCGACCTGGAACAGCGCGGCGAGCGGGGCCGATGCGAAGAGTGCCACCGACCACAGGGCTGCGGTGTCGCCGATACGATCGCGCACCATCCGGAACAGCACGAAGCAGCACCCCAGTCCGGCCGCGATCGTCACCAGGAAGCCGCCCACCCCCCACGAGGCGAACGGTATGCCCACCGCCTGAGACAGAAACGCGTACAGCGGCATGAAGGCCCAGGCGTTCTCGGCCACGGCTCCCGTGTCGGTCAGCGGCAGCTCGGCGGGGTAGCCGTCGACCGCCACCAACCAGTACCACTGGGCATCCCAGCCGAGGATGAACGGCGCCAGACCCGGGTTCACCCCGAAGCGCGAGTCCGGGCCCGACATCGCCGAGGCGAGCACCAGCATCCCCGTCGTCACGATCCGAGAACCCAGGTAGATCATCACGATCCAGAGGGCGAGCCCCGGCCCGCGGGGCACTCGCCTCGGCAGCAGATCGGCGCCGGACACGGATGCCTCCGGCCCGGTACTCACGCCGTCAGCCACGCCCGCAGTCCACGCGCCACCGCGTCGATCTGGGCGATCGGCACCCGCTCCTCGTCGTGGTGGGCGAGCTGCGGATCACCGGGGCCGTAGTTCACGGCGGGAACCCCGAGAGCCGAGAAGCGCGCGACATCCGTCCACCCGTACTTCGGGCGCGGCTCGGCACCGACCGCCGCGACGAACTCCCGTGCGAGCGGCGCGTCGAGCCCCGGGCGCGCGCCGGGCGCGAGGTCGACGATCTCGACCTCGAACCCCGCGAACACGTCACGCACGTGCTGTTCTGCCTCCTGCTCGGAGCGGCTGGGGGCGAACCGGAAGTTGACCTCGACCTCGCAGAGGTCGGGGATCACGTTGCCCGCGATGCCGCCCGAGATCGCGACCGCGTTCAGGCCCTCGCGGTAGTCGAGTCCCTCGACGCTGATCGTCTGCGCGCGGTACTGCGAGAGGCGCTCGAGAATCGGTGCGGCCTGGTGGATCGCGTTCTCGCCGACCCAGGAACGCGCCGAGTGCGCGCGCATGCCGTGGGTGCGGATGAGGGCTCGGAGGGTGCCGTTGCATCCCCCCTCGACCTGACCGCCCGAGGGTTCGCCGAGGATCGCGAAGTCCGCCGCGAACAGGTCGGGTCGATGCTCTGCGAGCCGCCTGAGCCCGTTGAGATTCGAATCCACCTCTTCGTGGTCGTACCACATCCACGTGATGTCGGCCCGGGGCGCGACGAGCTCGGCGGCAAGCACGAGCTGCACCGCGACCCCCGCCTTCATGTCGACCGTTCCGCGCCCCCAGATGCATGCTTCTCCGTCGACGACCACGTCGCGCGTCGGCAGGTTGTCGTTGATGGGCACGGTGTCGATATGGCCGGCGATCACGACCCGCTGGTCACGGCCCAGCGTTGTGCGGGCGACGATCGTGTCGCCATCGCGGAACACCTCGAGGTGCGGCAGCTCCGACACGGCGGCGTGGATCGCATCGGCCAGTGGGGTCTCGTTGCCCGAGACACTCGGGATGTCACAGAGCACGCGGGTGAGCTCGACGGGCGACACGGATAGGTCGAGCTGCGGCATCCCCCGAGTGTACCGGCGCCCTCCGTGCGCGTCGGGGGTGCGGGCTGTTCGATAGCGTGGACTCATGAGCAGCGAGCGGTGGGTGTGGGGCGAGGGACTCGCCACGATGTCGAGCGACGGAACGGTACTGGACACCTGGTACCCGGAACCGCAACTCGGACGGGTGCCGCTCGGGCGCGACGCGGCGATCGCGGACGACCTGGATCGCCTGGCGGCTCCGGACGATCGCCGCGGAGTCACGATCGAGGCCGTCACGGTCGAGATCGACCTCGACGCGGCTCCCGCGTCGACTTCCGACGCCTACCTACGCCTGCACGTCCTCTCGCACCTGCTCGCGGCTCCGAACGAGGTCAACCTCGACGGGATCTTCGGTCACCTGCCGGTCGTCGCCTGGACGAACGCGGGGCCGATGCATCCGGACGACGTCACGCGCCTGCGGCCCCTTCTGCTGCGCGACGGCATCCAGGTGGGCTCGCTCGACAAGTTCCCGCGCCTCACCGACTACGTCACGCCGGTCGGTGTGCGGATCGCGGATGCCTCGCGCGTCCGTCTGGGTGCGTACCTCTCCCCCGGCACGACCGTCATGCACGAGGGATTCGTCAACTTCAACGCCGGCACGCTCGGCTCGTCGATGATCGAGGGTCGCGTGTCGCAGGGCGTCGTGATCGGCGACGGCAGCGACATCGGCGGCGGTGCGTCGATCATGGGCACACTCTCGGGCGGCGGAACGCACCGCATCTCGATCGGCGCGCGTACCCTGCTCGGTGCGAACGCGGGCGTCGGCATCTCGCTCGGCGATGACTGCGTCGTGGAGGCGGGACTCTACGTCACGGCCGGGACGAAGGTCGCGCTCGTCGACGCCGCTCCTTCGGCCGAGGGCACCGTGCCCGTCGTGAAGGCAGCCGAGCTGTCGGGCAGCGACGGCATCCTGCTCCGTCGCAACTCGGTATCGGGTGCTGTCGAGGCCGTGCGTCGCGCCGGCGTCGGCGTGACGCTGAACGAGGCACTGCACGCCTGAGGCACGCCGGGCCGGGTGCCCGCGCTCGGTCCGGACGTCGTCCGACGGACGGCCGAGACGATCGCGCGAGTGCGCGAGCGCATACGGCGTGCAACAATATCGCCTGGGCGGGCGGCCATCGCCCGGGGGAACGGGCGGGTACGGAAGGTTCGAACTCCCGTGGGGTCGCACAGACTGGGGAGTCGTCGGTGCCTGCACGACTGACGAGGAAGACATCGAGGACGCCTGCGGTCGTCGCGACCCTCGCGCTGACCGCCGTCGTGGCGGTCATCGTCGGAGCGGGATTCGTGAGCGCGGATGCCCGGGCAGACGCCTCCGCGCGGGCCGCGTTCTTCACCGCACGGAACGAGCTCGTCGCCGCGCGGAACGCCCTCACCGCGGCAACCGTGCGCGTCACCGTGGCTCGCGATACCGCGGCGAAACGCTATGCGGATACGAAGCGTCTGCTGGAGGTGACCGACCCCGCACTGCTGTCCGATCCCACGACGCGTGACGCCACGGCGGCGGCATCCGACGAACTCCTCGAATCGGCGGGTCCCGCCATCCTCCCCGATGATCCCGTCATCGGCACGGTCACCCCTGTCGCCAACACCGTCATCTACACCGGCGTCGCGGCGATCCCCGCAGCTCGTGACGCTCGCTACAGAGCCGCCGCCGAGATGAGCGATCGCGCGCGAGACGTGGTCGGCAAGGCTGCCACCGTCCGCGCGGAGGCCACCGACATCGACGGCGCCATCGCGGCCGTGGATGCAGCATCCGACGCGCTCATCGAGTCCGCACGGCGGCGCGGGACCACGACCGCGGCCCCGACGCTCGCGACGAAGGAGACCACGGATGCCTACGCGGCCGCCGTCTCCGCCCTCGCTTCGAGCCCGCGGGCCGAATACTCG